>JAEYPL010000342.1 GCA_023410905.1 Pseudomonadota bacterium | reverse complement strand
GCTTTCACTTTTCTCGGTCCGTGATCCCACAGCCATTCGTCCCAATTTCATCAATCAGAAGAGCCGCCCGCCGTCAGGCACCTTCCGCTCCGGCCCGATCAGCACGACCTCGCCGTGCTCATCCGGAAAGCCGAGCGTCAGCACCTCCGACATGAACGGTCCGATCTGGCGCGGCGGAAAATTCACGACAGCGGCCACCTGCCGGCCGATCAGCACCTCGGGCGCATAGTGCTTGGTGATTTGCGCCGAGCTCTTCTTCACGCCGATCGTTCCGCCGAAGTCGATCCGCAGCTTGAATGCGGGCTTGCGCGCCTCCGGAAAGGGCTCGACGGCGACGATCGTGCCGACGCGAATACCGACCTTCAGAAAATCGTCGAACGTAATCGATCCCGCATCGAGGCTCTTGCCCGCCGCCATGTCATTCGTCTCCGTGATATCCGCGCTCAGGCGTTGGCCTTGGCCTCGCCGAGCGCGCGGTTGAACTCGGCACCTAGGATCACGATCATGGCCGTGACCTGGAAGAAGATGAGCGCCGTAAAGAGCTGCGTCAGACCCGCATAGAAGCGCGAATAGTCGCTGATGCCGAGCCACCGCGAGTAGAGCTGCGCGATCAAGATCCACAGGACCACGCTCAGCAGGACGCCCGGCCACACGTCCCAGAACGAGCGCTTACCCGCCGTCAGGAAGAGATGATAGGTCAGCAGCTGCGCCGAGATCACAATCAGCACCAGCACATATCGCAGCACGACGGAAACGCGGTCCTGCGCCATCAACCAGTGCAACCAGTAAACCGCCTCCGAATCGAAGCTTTGCGCAATCACGGGACCGACCACGACGCCCCACGCGAGCGCCAGCATGCCGGCCGCCGTCAGAAGCACGAGGAACAGGCTCTGCATGAGACAGAAGAGATACGAGCGGCCTTCCTTGACGCGATAGGCCATGTTGAGCGCGGCCCTCAACGTCTCGACCGCACTCGTCGCGAAGAAGAGCGCGATCGCCGCGCCAACTGTCAGCAGCCCGAACTGGCTGCGTCCCATCACACGATCGATCTCGGGCGCGAGCGCCTTGGCAACGGGCTCCGGAACAAGCTCGAAGAGCTGGGCAACAGCGGACGCAGCGAGCTCCCGCCCGCCTATCGTCCCTGCCAGCGCGCCGAGAAAAATGCAGAACGGAAAGAGCGACAGCAGGAAGGTGAACGCGACGGCACCGGACATCGAGAACCCGCAGTTCTGGAACAGGTTCCACATGGCCAGCCGCAGGATGTTCAGTCGTCGACCCATGGCCATCCTATCACCGCACGATTCGGCGGCATTGTGGACCCGCTCCCACGATAACGCCGGGGAGGAATGCCGTAGCAGTGTTCAGTCGGTGCGGCCCGCCGCATGCAGCGCCTCGAGACGGGCGAGTTCCGCCGCCCGCGCGGCCTCGAATTCGGGGCCGGTCCAGGCGCGGTGGTTGCCGGCGGCATAGGCCATCGCATTGCGGTGGTAAAGCCAGGCATTGAGCCAATTCGCGACGAAATTGTCGGCTGTGCGCATGACCTTTGCAGGCGTCCCCATAACAATGGAGTTCGGCGGGATGACCTGTCCTTCGCGCACGAAGGAATGCCCCGCAACGATCGAGTTGGCGCCGATCACCGCCCCATCCATGATCGTCGCGCCGATCCCGATCAGGCAGTTCTCGCCGATCGTGCAGCCATGCAGCACGACGCGGTGGGTGATCGAGGAATAATCTCCGATCACCGTCGGCGTCGTGTAGCCGATGTGGACCATCACGTGATCCTGCAGGTTCACGAACCGCCCAATGCTCACCGACTGCAGCTCCGAGCGGATGACCACGCCCGGCCACAGGCTTGCGCCTTCGCCGATCGTGACATCGCCATAGACCGACGCCGTCGCGTCGATCCATGCCGCATCGGGAAACCGCTGCCGAAGCGCGTTCGCCATCGCAGCCTAACCCTTTCGCGGCGCGTGCGCGTGCTCGTGATCGTGGTGGTGATGGCCGTGGTCGTGCCCGTGGTGATGGTGCCCATGATCATGGCTGTGATCATGCCCGCAGCCGCACGCATCGCCATGCTCGTGGTCATGATGATGGTGGTGATGGTCGTGATCATGATCGTGGTGATGGTGGTCCGCGCTCACCAGCGCAGCGGCGAGCTTGTGCTCGATGGCCGCAGCCTGCTCGCGGCTGCCGCCCGCATCCTCGATGGTCAGTGCCATGATCTCGGCGGCGAGGCGGATGTCATCGGGATGACCGAAGTAGTGGCGGCGCAGGCGGCCGGCCCGGTCGAAAATCAGCAGCGAGGGCGTGCCCTGCATCTGATAGGTCGCGAAGGTCTTCGGCGGCCCCTTGCCGTCCGGCTTGTCGATGCCGATCGGGAACGGCCACTTGTATTCGTGCTGGAAGACCTCGAGCGCCTTCTCGGTCATCACCTCGTGGTGCTCGAAGACCGAATGCAGGCCGATCACGGCAACCTGATCGGGGCTGAAGCGCTGGCGGATCTTCCGCGCCTGCGGGAGACCTTCGGTGACGCATCCCGGACACAGCATCTGGAAGGCGATCAGCACGACCACCTTACCCTTGAGACCAGCCAGGGTGACCGGCTTCTCCGAATTGAGCCAACGCGTTACGGCAAGTTCGGGCGGTGTCTCTGGATTGAACATTTCCGGCCTCCGGCTGTGGACGCGGCTCCATAGCACGGCCGGGCCCGCTTGACACGCGGCGCCTGAGCGCGGACCAGTCTCCCGGGGGCAAGACGGAGGACAATTCCATGTCGCGTGAGACCGACCGCGCACGCCTGATCGAGATCATCAAGGCCCGCTCTTTCACGAAGGGCGGCGAGATCAAGCTGGCTTCGGGGCGCAGTTCGAACTTCTACTTCAATATGAAGCCGACCATGCTCGACCCCGAGGGGGCACAGCTCATCGGCAGCCTCATCTCGGCAGCGCTGAACGGCAAGAAGGTCGACATGGTCGGGGGCCTGGAGATGGGCGCCGTGCCGATCGCCACGTCCGTCGCGGTCGCGAGCCAGCTCGCGGGATGGCCCCTGCCGGCTTTCTTCGTGCGCAAGCAGGCCAAGGAGCACGGTACGCAGAGCCTCGTCGAAGGCCTTCCCAAGGGCGAGACGCTGAAGGGACGCCGCGTCGTCATCCTGGAGGATGTCACCACCACCGGCGGGTCGGCCATGAAGGCCATCGAGGCCGTCCGCGTCGATGGTGCCATCGTCGAGCGCGTGATCACCGTCGTCGATCGGCTCGAGGGTGCGGCCGACAACTTCAAAGCCGCCGGCATCGAGTTCGAGCCGATCCTGACCGCGGAAGACTTCAACGATTGATAGGGTTCGCGCACGCGGCGCGAGCGAGACGCGTCATGGAGCGGCGGCGGAGCACCACTTCATGAGAACGCGACTGCGCGCCGGCCGTTAGGCCGTCCCTAAAGGAGTCAATTCGTCCGGCGTGCCGCGCCGTCGACCGTTTCAACCGGCTTGAAGAACACGTCGACACGCATGCCGGGCAGCAGCGGCGGCTGACCTTCCATGTCGGCCACGACCTCGAGCACATCGACGTCGTTGGGACGGCGCGGGCCACGCTGGCCGAGCTTGCCCGGTCCGAGCGACGGCGCGAGGCTCGCCACTTTACCGGCGAACTCGCGACCCGGATAAGCATCCGACTTCACGATCACATTCTGGCCGACGCGCACTTTCGCCGCGTCACGCTCCTCGACTTCGGCGCGCACCTTGAGCGCCGAGACATCACCCATCAGCAGCAGAACCTGCTCCGGCGAGGGCGTCGCCGTCTCACCAACGCGTGCGGCGACGTTGAGCACGGTGCCGTCGCGCGGTGCACGCACGCGGGTACGTTCGAGAGCAGTCACGGCCAGCGACAGCTCGGAACGCGCAACGGTGAAACCCGCTTCGGCGCGTGTCGGCAGCGCAATACCCTGCGCGGTCTCGGCCTTGCGGAGTGCAGCGCGGTCGCTCTCGAGGCGCGTCTCGGCAGCCCGCACAGCCTGGCGGCGCTCATTCAGACGCTCCGTAATGGACGCCGAAGAATCACGACGGAACGCCAGGAAGGCGGCATCCATTTCCGCACGCGCCTGCGACAGCGCGTATTCGGCCTCGACCAGAGCATCCTCGGCCTGACGGCGCGCCCGCACCAGCTCATTGGGGTTGCCTTCAGCCGCATCACGCTCGCGCTTGCGCACGGCTGCCTCGGCGCGCGCACCATGCAGGCGCGCGAGCGCTTCGTCATCGCTCAGCCGGACAAGCAGATCGCCAGCCGTCACGCGGTCGTTCGGCTGCACCGTCACTTCGACGATGCGCCCCGGCGTCACGGCGCCGATACGGATTTCACCACCGCTCGGCTCGACACGCCCCGGCGCGGCGGCATCCCACTGCACTTTCGGCAGCGGCTTCGCCGTCGTCTGTGCGTTGAGCCTGCCGGAGATGTTGGCCGAGGGCAGATAATACGACGCTGCCGCCACGACCGCGGCCGCGATCACGAACGCGAAAAACAGGCTGGAGATCGTCGAGCGGTTGCTATCCATGGGACTTCATCTTCCGTTTCTTCGCGAGGCGGGCATTGCTGGCAGACGCGGAGTCGGGCGACGCGTGCTCGCTGCGAACCTCGTCGATGGGAATAGTGGGGGGCGGCGTGACGATGGCATCGCGCACCCGCTCGGGGCGCTCGTCAGCAACGATCAGGCCGTCCTCGATGTGAATAATGCGATCGGCATAGGGAAGCGTGCGATGGTCGTGCGTGACCGCCAGAACCGCGTGGCTCTTGTCCTTCGCGATCTCGGAGAGGAGCTGCATGACCGACTGGCCATTTTCGCTGTCGAGAGCGGCGGTCGGCTCGTCCGCAAGAAGCAGTGACGGCGCACTCGCCAGCGCGCGCGCAACCGCAACGCGCTGCTGCTCACCACCCGACATGTTGCCGGGATAGGATTTGAACTTGTGCGAGAGCCCGACCTTGGTGAGTGCTTCCCGTGCCTGGTCGGCGGCGAGGCGTCCCCGGCGCCCGCGCACGTCGAGTGCGAGGCGGACGTTCTCTTCCGCATTGAGCGTCGGGAACAGATTGTAGGACTGGAACACGAAGCCGATGTGCCGGCGACGAACTTCGGCCAGAGCTTCCGGGCCGAGATTGGCTGTCGACGTGCCGGCAACGCGGATGCTGCCCGACGTCGGGCCGAGAATGCAGCCGAGGATCGACAGCAGCGTTGTCTTGCCCGAGCCCGAGGGCCCCATGAGCAGTGTCAGCTCGCCGGGATTGAGGGAAACGCTGACGCCCTTGAGCGCGCGCACGAGGCCGGCGCCCTGACCGAGCTCCTTGATGATGTCGGTGGCTTCGAGAACGGGGGCACTGCTCATCGTGCGAACACCATGGCCGGATCGAGCTTGGTCACCTTCACGATCGCCGAGACCGCCGAGATCGCGCACATCGCGAGCGTCAGCACGAAGAGGCCGATGGCCAGCTCCGGTGTCATCAGAATCGGGAGCGCCGTCTGCTCGCTGAAATGCACGACGATCATCGCGATGGTCATGCCGAGGACGTAACCGAGGATGGCGGAGAGCGCCGCCTGCATGAGGATCACGCGGTGGATGTACCCGGCGGACGAGCCGAGCGCGCGCAGCGTCGCGAATTCCCGCAAGTGATCCTTCGTGCTCGAATAGAGCGTCTGCGCAACGATCACCGTGCCGACGAGAATACCGAGAATGGCGCCGCCGATCAGAGCAACACCGGCGCCTGTGCCGAACAGCCAGTGATCGAGACTGCGGTCGCGGAACTCGGCCTGCGTCAGGACGTCGACATTGGCGAGGCGCGACTTGATCTCGCTGCGCACGGCTTCGGTCGTTGCAGGGTCGTCCAGCTTGACGAGGAAGAACGTCGCCTGGCTCGGCTCGAGGCCGAGCATGGTGCGCGCCCGGTTGATGGACGTGAACACGTAGGGCGCCATGGTGAAGGAGCGGATGCCGTCGGTCAGCGCCGCGACCTTGACGCGCGTCTGCTCGACCTGGGCAATATCCGAGATCCGCGTGACGCCGAGATTGTCCATATACGTCTTGTCGACGGCGACGGCGTGCGGCTCGGTCAATGATCCGGGTGTGCCTTGCACGAGGTTCCAGGGTTCCAGACCGCCGTCGGCGGGATCGGTGCCGACAAGCACGATCAGGGCCGAACCACCGGCGGGCTTGCGCCATTCCGTGAAGGCCGCAACGAGCGGTGTCACAGTTTTCACGCCAGGCACTGCGAGCACGGCATGGCGCTCGCGCCCCGAGAGCTGTCCGGCTTCCTCGAAGCTCTTCGCGCCGAACGACGTGATCCAGATCTCGCCCTGGGCGTTGTCGATCATCGAGATGATCATCTTGCGGGCGCCCTGGTAGAGCCCGAGCTGGACCGCAACCAGCACGATCGCGAACAGAATACCGATCAGCGTGACCGCCAATCGGACGCGATCATGCACGAGATTACGGAACGCAAGCGTCAAAACCATGGGAATGCCAAACCGTCCTTGCCTGACGCTACAAAACCTGAATGCCCACTCAGCCCACGAGCCCCGGTACCGGCCCGCGTGAGCCGCCCAGAGAAGGGCTCGGCTCCCCGATCATCCATTCTGGAAGGGGCCGGGAAAGAGAAGTGTGCCCGAAGCCCTCGATGAGCCCGTTATATAGGGAAGGTGACCAACCGGTGCCACCTGCGGCAATCGTAGTAAACCGCCGCTGTCATCTTAACGTCAGCCGGCCAGGAAAACTGCGTTCGGCCCGCTGACGCCGCCGAATACCCCTTCCCGTACGGCAAAATCAAGGCGCCCTCGTGAGCCTGTGTCGCCTTGCCGCTGCCACACTTGGAGAATTTACCACCCACAACACGTAGCCTTGACCCTGCTCCGGCAGCTCAGAACAGGATGATGCCATGGCCACGAAATCAAACGCGAAAGTGCGCGTGCGCCGCAGTCCGGCGGCCACCGTATCCGTGATGATGATCAGCGCGATGACACTCGCGCTTCTGCTCGCAGCACTCATCGTCTCCGCCGCTCAGGCTCAGCAGCAGCCCGCACGGAAAGGCGCCCAAGCCGCTGTTCCGGCAGCCCCTCCACCCACGCCCCATGGTGTGTGGATCGACCATACAGGCCGCGGCGCCGTCGAGATCTCGCCCTGCGCTCCCGATGCCGCCCCCGGCACGCCGGAGGCTGCAAACCTCTGCGGCCGCATTGTCTGGATGAAAGATCCGAACGATCCCAAAGGCCAGCCGATCCGCGATACCCTCAACAAAAATGCTGCGCGACGCGGCCAGCCCATTTGCGGCCTGCAGATCATCGGCGACGTCAAGCCGCAGCCCAATGGCTCCTGGGACAAAGGTTGGATCTACGACCCCGAGCAGGGCTCATCCTTCGATCTCGAGCTTCAGCTGCGCAATCCCGAGACGCTTCAGGTCAAGGGCTACATGGGTGTGAAGTTCCTGAGCGAGACGTTCGTCTGGCGCCGCGCCAAGGAGCTGCCGCCGAAGTGCGCCGGGGTCTGATTCCGGGCCCCCAACCCTGCCCCCTCTTAGCGCAAAGTTGCATCGGCCGAATCTCGCTCAGAGATCCGGCCGATTTTGCATGACAAAGAGGCCGCCCATGCGGTTGGCGGCTGGCACATCGCTTGGTAGACATAATACCAAGCGCGCCCGCGCCGGTTCACATCTCACAGCGCCCTTGCGCGCCCACATGCCCCGACAGGAGTTCTCGATGCGCAACTTCGCCCTTCCCGGCCGCTCGCCGGTCTATGCCACGCGCGCCATGTGCGCGACGTCGCACCCGCTGGCGACTGCCGCGGCCCTGGAGCAGCTCCAGTCGGGCGGCAATGCGGTCGACGCCGCCAGCGCGGCGACGGCAGTGATGTGCGTCGTCGAGCACGCCATGACCGGCATCGGCGGCGACTGCTTTGCGCTCATCGCCAAGCCTGGCACCAATCCGGTCGCACTCAATGCTTCGGGCCGCGCCCCCGCCGCCGCGACACACGAGTGGTACGCGAAGCAGGGCATCACGAAGATCGTCACGCAGTCACCGCACGCGGTCACCGTACCGGGCGCGATCGACGGATGGGCAACGCTGCTCAAGGACTACGGCACGCGCTCGCTCGCCGATGTGCTCGTCCGCGCTATCGAATACGCCGAGGGCGGCTACGTCGTGAGCCCGCGCGTCGGCTACGACTGGGCGAAGCTCACCGAAAAGCTCAGCGCTCATCCCGGCGCGCGTCAGCATCTGCTCCCCGGCGGTCGCCCACCCAAGGTCGGCGAGATCGTGAAATTCCCGGAGCTCGGCAAGACGCTCCGCGCCATTGCCGAGAAAGGCCGCGACGCCTTCTACACCGGCGAGATCGCCGCCGACATGGTGGCGGAGCTGCGCGAGCTCGGTGGCCTGCACACCATCGAGGACTTCGCCGCCCAGAAGGCGACATACGTCGATCCGATCTCGGTCAAGTATCGCGGCGCCGACCTCTACGAGATGCCGCCGAACAACCAGGGCATCGTTGCCCTGATCATGCTGCGCATCCTCGACAAGCTCGGCACGCTCGGCACCGACCCGCTGTCCGTCGAGCGCTATCACGGCATGACGGAAGCGAGCCGCCTCGCCTATGCCATGCGCGATGAATTCGTCGCCGATCCGGTCATGTCGAATGTGCCGGTCGAACACATGCTGAGCGACGCAACGATCAATGATCTCGCCTCGCGCATCGATCGCAAGAAGCGCAGTGATTTCGGCCCCTTGCCGCAGCCGAGCGGCAACAACACCATCTACATGACCGTCGTCGACAGCAGCGGCATGGCCGTCTCGTTCATCAACTCGCTGTTCTCGCCGTTCGGCAGCGGCATCGTCACGCGCAAGAGCGGCATTACGCTGCAGAACCGCGGCCAGGGCTTCGTGCTCGATCCCAAGCACCGCAATTGCATCGCGCCGGGCAAGCGTCCGATGCATACGCTGGTGCCGGCCATCGCCTTCAAGAATGGTAAGCCGTGGATGTCGTTCGGCGTCATGGGCGCGAACTTCCAGCCCATGGGCCACACCTACGTGATGACGAACATCCTCGACTACGGGATGGACGCACAGGAAGCGCTCGATCACCCGCGCGCATTCTTCGAGGACGGGACGCTCGGTCTCGAGAAGTCCATGCCGAAGTCCGTCTATGAAGGCCTCGCGGCGGCCGGACATCCGGTGAGCTGGCGTGAAGATCCCTGGGGCGGCGGCCAGATCGTGCAGATCGATCCGGCGACCGGCGTGCTGATCGGTGCATCCGACGCGCGCAAGGACGGCATGGCCGCCGGCTACTGATGGAGATGCCGTGAGCGCAAAGCGCACAGTACGGCTCAGGATCGAAGGCCGCGTTCAAGGCGTCGGCTATCGCATGTTCGTCGAGCGCACGGCAGCGGCGCTCGACCTCGACGGCTGGGTGCGCAATCGTCGCGATGGTGGCGTCGAAGCCGTGGTCTCCGGTGCGCCCGCTGCAATCGATGAGATCATCGCGCGCTGCAAAGCCGGCCCGCCTGCCGCGCGCGTCGATCGCGTCGAGGTGCTGCCGGAGGATGAGGTCGTGGCGGCGGGCTTCTCAGTGCGGCCGACTGCATGACGCGCTCGCGCCTTCGGCGCGACGGGGCTTTCGCCTCCGACCCCAATCGGGGAGACCCCGAACCCCCATCTTTTTATCACTTGGAGTTCGCCGGGCGGAATGCGCGGTCGATGATGCGCCTCTGGCGCGACCCACTACGACTTGATTGCTAAGCACCTATTCCTGAGCGCGCGACTGCGCGCCGGCCGGCAGGCCGTCCTTCAAAAAAACAACCGCGGCTAATCAGCTAACTCCCGCTGCCTTCGCGCGCGCGAGCACTTTCTCGGCGAGCACGAGATGCGGCTTGTCGAGCATCTTGCCATCGAGGCTCGCAACGCCTGCCGCGCCGTCGAAGGCCGCGATCACGGCGCGCGCGTACGCGACGTCCGCGTCGCTCGGCGTGAACACGGCATTGATCGGGCCGACCTGATCCGGATGGATGGCCATCTTCCCGGTGAAACCATCGCGACGCGCTTCACGCGTCTCCGCTTCTAGCCCCTCGCGATTGCGGAAGTCCACGTAGACCGTATCGATGGGCTCAACGCTCGCCGCTGCTGCCGTGATGAGGCAAAGATCACGCACCAGACGATAGGGTGACGTGAACTGGCCACGCTCGTCGCGGTTCGCGAGTGAGCCGACAACGGCGCCGAGATCTTCGGCACCCCAGCTCATGCCGATCATGCGCGCACTCGCGCCGACATAACTGTGCAGATTGAGCACCGAGATCGGCGTTTCAGTCACGATCGGCAGGATGCGTGTCGCGCCAGCCGTGATCCCGGCCTCGCTCTCGGCATGACCGAGCGCAATCGAGAGACGATGCACATCGTCGCCGGAATTCGGCTTCGGCATGATGATGCCGTCCGGCCGCGCGGGCATCACCTCGGCGAGATCCGCTTCCCAGTCGCTGCTGTCGATCGGATTGATACGCACGTAGAGCAGCGGGCTTTCTGCACGCCCGCGCGTCTCGCGCACGAATGCTGAACTGAGCGTGCGGGCCGCCGGACGGTTCGCCGGCGCAACGGAATCCTCGAGGTCGAGGATGAGCGCATCCGCTCCACTGGCCAGCGCTTTTGCCAACTTTCTTTCGCTGTCACCGGGCACGAAAAGCAGCGAGCGCATGGGCCTTCCTCTCGAACTGACGCACGATGGATCACTCAACCGCGAGCGATCGATGCAAGGGTCGTATAACGCCGGGAGCGGCGACGATCCACCCTAAGCGGCAGCGGGCCGCTTGCGCATGAAGCCCGCCCGCCTGCACTCCGCGACGAGCGCACCATCCTGATTGTAGGCGCGATGGAGGAACTCGACGATACCGGCATCCGGCCGCGACTGGCTCTCGCGCACCGCAACGATCTCCGTCGTCACGCGCAGCGTGTCGCCGTGGAATACGGGATGAGGAAAGCGCACGTCGGTCATGCCGAGATTTCCGATCGTCGTACCGAGCGTGGTGTCGGCGACGGAAATTCCGATCATCAGCCCGAGCGTGAAGAGGCTGTTGACGAGAGGCTTGCCCCACTCGGTCTTGGCGGCGAAGTGATGATCGATGTGGAGAGGCTGCGTATTGAGCGTGAGACAGGAGAACATCATGTTGTCCATCTCGGTCACGGTTCGCGTGATCGCGTGCTCGAATACCTGCCCGACCTCGAACTCCTCGAAGTGCAGTCCAGCCATGAATGTCTCCGTCCCGGTTCTCCGTGTGCCGCCGGATTGCATGGCGCGGCGAAGCTCCTGCGGCAAGTCGCAGGAATTCCGTCCTAATCTCTTGTTTAATGCCCGAATCCGTTAGCGTTACGGATTAGCCCCGCACGCTCCCCGCCGCCAGCAGGGTCAATAGCGAAACTGTTCCGACAGAATACGCTCGTCGAGATCATGGCCGGGATCAAACATCATGTGCAGATCGATGTCCGATGCCTGCGAGATTTCCACCTGGACGACCGAACGGAACTCGAGGTTGTCCGCGACAGCGCTCACGGGCCGCTTCTCCGGCTCCTGGATGGTGATACCGATACGCGCCGTGTTGGCGACGAGCGCGCCGCGCCAGCGCCGCGGCCGGAAGGGACTGATCGGCGTGAGGGCCAGCAGCTGCGCGTTAATCGGAATGATCGGCCCATAGGCCGATAGGTTATAGGCCGTCGATCCGGCAGGCGTCGCCACGAGCACGCCGTCGCAGATCAGTTCGGGGAGCCGCACCTGCCCGTTCACCGACAGGACGAGCTTTGCCGCCTGGTGCGTCTGGCGGAAGAGCGCCACCTCGTTGATGGCGAGACCCTGGTGGCTGCGGCCTTCCGCATCGACAGCCGTCATGGCGAGCGGGTGGATCCGCGTCACGACGGCCCGCTGAAGCCGCCCGATGAGGTCGTGCTCGCTGAACTCGTTCATCAGGAAGCCCACCGAGCCACGGTTCATACCGTAGATCGGAATGCGGTCGCGCATGAAGCGGTGCAGCGTCTGCAGCATGAGGCCGTCGCCGCCGAGCGCGACAATGGCATCGGCCTCGCCCGGAGCGGCATTGCCGTATAGCGCAACAAGACGGTCGAGAGCGCTCCGCGCCTCGGCGACATCGCTCGCCACGAAGGCGATCCGGTCGAACTTCGGGGCGCTTTGGGGCATCGGCTTCCATCCATGCGCCGAGCCTTTTACCATGCCGGAAGCGGCACGCGGGGCGCGGGGCGCACTTTAGAGGGCGCAGGAAGGCGGGCGCAAGCAATGGAACAAGATAAGCCGATCCTAGTATATGCGACGTTCCCCTCGCGCGAGGTGGCAGAGCGCATCGGCGGGAGACTGGTCGAGGATGGCCTCGCAGCCTGCGTGAACATCCTCCCGGGAATGATCGCCATCTACATCTGGGAGGGAAAGCGCCAGCAGGACGAAGAATGCGCAATGATCATCAAATCACGCGCAACGCTGGCAGCGTCGATCATCCGGACCGTGCGCAGCCTGCACCCTTATGAGAACCCCGCCCTCGTCGTCCTCGACATTGCGGGCGGCGCGCCGCCCTTCCTCGACTGGATCATGAGCCAGACGAGCGCGCCTGCTGGCGGGCCGGCCTGAAGCTATTCCGCCGCCTCGATGCGCTCGGCGGCGGCCCCGTCCCACTCGACACCACTGCGACGCATGTAGTCCGTAAACCAGAGCGGGTCGGTGCGGAACTCGACGCGCCCGTCTGGATGGATGCGCGCTGTCGCACGACGTGAGGAGAGGCAGAACATGTGCACGCTCATGGGCATCCCGCCCGTGTGGCAATAGCCGACCTCGATATGGCAATCGACAACCATGCTCGAGCCCATGAAGCCCATGGCGCCCATGCCGATCGAGTTGCCGATCTCCTTCAATTCCTCTTCGAGCGCGGCGATCTTCGGATCGGGATTGCGGTCGCCGACCGTACGCAGGCATGCGGCCTGCTTGCCGAGCACCACGGAGATGTCCTTGGAGCCGCCGAGGCCGACGCCGACGATCGCGGGCTGACAGGCGAGCCCGCGCTTACCGAACGCGATGAGCGTGTCGAGATAGAAGCGCTTGATGCCGTCAATGCCGTCGCCCGGAAAGAGCATCCGGTAGTCGGTGCCGAAAAGCCCGCCCTTGTGGACGGTCGTGAGGTCGATCCAGTCACCCTCGGGATGGAAGGAGTACTCAATCTCGGGGGCGCCGATACCGCAGTTGTTATCGTGGTCGGTGCGCCAGAGCGGGTGCACGCGGTTCGGCCTCAGCGGGATCGAGCGCGTAGCATTGGCGGTCGCGCGGCGCAGCGCCGTCTCCAGCGCCACCGGTCCACCCTCGATGCGCGCGTCGTTGCCCATCTTCACATACCAGCGCGGCACGCCCGTATCGCCGCACATGGCACGCCGATCTTCCTTGGCCGCCTCGTAGTTCTCGAGCATGGCCTGGATGACAAAAGCGGAGAGATCGCCTTTCTCGGTGTTCGCGCACTGGCGCAGACCTCCGAGATAATCGTCCGGAATCTCGATCGCGGCCTTGGCCATGAGGGCTTCGGCGGTCGTCTGGAGAGTTGAGATCGGGGTCATTGCCGGCTCATGTCGTTGTATGTCTGTCAAAGCAGCGCCAGGACGTGGAGTGACCTCTCACGTACCCCATCGGGCGCCTGTTCGGTCCGCATACTGGGACGATCGCCGTCACCCGGCAAGACCTGAGCTTGCATGGCCCCACGGCGCGCAGCACCCTATCGCCAGCCGCCGAATTACGCCGATCAGGCGGCCTTTGCCGCGCGGATCTGGGCGCGCAGGCGCTGCAGCGTACCGCCACCCTTGACGGATCCCGGGAGCGGGTGGTCGACGATCTCCTCCGCGAGCAGCGCCGTCTCGACAAGACGCGCGAGATCGACCCCGGTTGCTATGCCCATCTCCTCGCACATGAAGACGAGATCCTCGGTGCAGACATTGCCCGCCGCGCTTCTATGGGCGGCAAAGGGACACCCGCCGAGCCCGGCAACGGCCGCGTCGTAGGTTGCGACACCCATCTCCAGGCCCGCATAGGCATTGGCGATCCCCAAGCCGCGCGTATCGTGGAGATGGAGCGAGAGTTCGAGATCGGACCAACGCCCGCGCACGGCACCGACGAGCCGCTTGATCGTCGCCGGCGTCGCCCAGGCCATAGTATCGGCGAGCGAAAGCGTCTTGATCTTGAGGTCATGGGCGGCCGCGATCTCGAGGACCTGGCCGACGAAGCCGAGCAGACGATCGGTCGGCATGTCGCCTTCGAAATTGCAGCCGAAGGATGCCATGATCGAGGCCTTCTCGATGGCCAAGCCATGCGCCTTGTAGAGTGCGATCGACGCCGACTGCGCGTCGTAGTTTTCCTTGAGCGTGCGGTTCTGGTTGCGCTTGACGAAGGTCTCGGAGGCCGTCAGCGAGATCCGCCCCGCCATGTCGTAGCGGCCTGAGGCCATGGCGCGCTCGAAGCCTTTGTCATTGAGCCAGAGGCACGTGTAGCTCACGCCCTCGCACTTCTTGAAGCCCGCCGTGACGGCCTCGGCATCGGCCCAGCCGGGGACATTCTTCGGATTGACGAAGGAAACGCACTGGATCTGCTTGAGGCCTGTCTCCGAGAGGCCGTCGATCAGCGCGATCTTGCGCGCCGTCGGAATTGGCCCCTTCTCGATCTGAAAGCCTTCTCGCGGCCCCTCCTCGTTGATACGGACGGACTTCGGCAGATCGCTCATGATGCAAACTTCCTGGAGCATGACGGCGCGGCGACGCGGCCGCTCCGCACCTTGCGCGCTCAATAGCGCCGGATCAAG
The DNA here is from genome assembly GCA_023410905.1 of Pseudomonadota bacterium. Taxonomy (GTDB): domain Bacteria; phylum Pseudomonadota; class Alphaproteobacteria; order Rhizobiales; family Hyphomicrobiaceae. The sequence continues at coordinate 4,170 of JAEYPL010000342.1, read as the reverse complement.
CCTACCAGGCGCCCCTGCACCTCGACTTGATCGGGGCCGAAATGGCGGGTCTCGTAGTTCGGATTGGCGGCTTCCAGCGAGACCTTTCCGCCCTGCTGGTAGATGCGCTTGAGCGTCGCCTCCTCCTTCTCGACCAGCGCCACGACGATCTCGCCGTCGCGGGCCGTATGGGCGCGCCGGATGATGACCGTATCGCCGTCGTGAATGCCGGCCTCGATCATGGAATCGCCGACCACCTCCAGTGCAAAATGCTCACCGGCACCGATCATGTCGGGCGGACAGAGCACATCCTGACTGTGATCCTGGATGGCACTAATCGGCACGCCCGCCGCAATCCGGCCCATCATCGGCACGGCCAAGCCGGCATCGGGCTGGGACGTGGACGCCGATCCGCTACCAAGCCCTCCTTCGATGACCTGCGGTCGGAAGGGCGTCCTTTGCACGGGCGGCGGCGCTTCCTCCTGAAGAGCCTCGGGCAGCTTGACGATCTCCAGGGCGCGCGCGCGATGCGGCAGGCGCCTGATGAAGCCACGCTCCTCGAGCGCCGTGATCAGCCGATGGATGCCCGACTTCGACTTGAGATCGAGCGCTTCCTTCATCTCCTCGAACGAAGGCGGGACGCCCGTCTCCTGGACGCGATGATGAATGAGCAGGAGCAGTTCCTTCTGCTTCGCGGTCAGCATGAGCTCTCCATTTCGATGCCGGTGCTACTCCCGAAACGGGGGTGCACACTGCTGCGACCAATACCCTGCCGCACTCGACTTGACCGTACAAACCGAGAACACCATAGATGTTCTTTAGTTGTTCTGCAACCCCCTTTCGGTTCCAGCCTTGTTGCCGAAGCCGATGTGCCTGTTCGGCAATGGTTAATGCCCCTTCGGATGTGAATTCAGGCTGCGTTCATGGCCTCTGGCATAGGGTGACGGCGCTGGCTGAGAGTCTGCAGTTGCGCGGGCGCTTCCGCCCCGCGCATGTCATTTCCTATGCCCGGAAGCGACCTCAGGGTGACGCTTACGGTCCCTTCGGCTTGCGGCCGTACATCGCGGCCGCCGTTTTCTAGGAGCCGCTCGAGACCTTTTGCTCCCGATACCGTCTTCTGCTGGCATAGTTATAGGGACGCCACGCCTCACGCAGCGGCGCCCGCGAACAGGTTCATGATGAGACGACGCGCAGCCTTGATTGCCGCCTTGTTCTTTCTGCTGCCGCCGCTGGCAGCGGCTGAGCAGCCGCGGCTGCCCTCGGATACGGCGCTTGGAGCGGCGCCGATCGTCATAGCAGAGGCCTCCTGTGCCAGCCTCTGCCGTCAGCGCCACAACCAGTGCCGCATCTCGACCCGCGGCTCACCCCGCTGCGACGCCGAGCTGCAGCGCTGCCTCAAGGGCTGTCTGTCGACACAGCGGCGCTGAGGCCTTTCAGGACCCACTCGCGCACCACACAGCATCATAGGCGAGGCTTGACGCAGCCGACATCGGCGGCTTCCCGAACCGCGTTTGCCGTCACGATCATCCAATAATCCGGGTGGGCTAGGCCGCCTTGGACGTAGAGGTCGCGCTGAGACCACCGATAATGGCCTCGAGTGCGGCAATCAGGTCCTCGCGGCGCGCGCCTTCCACCTGCTGCAGCAGGCGCTCTTCGACCCGCCGCGCGGCGGGCTTGATGGCCACCAGTGCAGCCCGGCCGTCGGGCGTCAACCGCACGACATAGGCGCGTGCGTCGGATCGTGAACGACGCCTGTTGAGCAGGCCGCGCTTCACGAGGCGCTTGACGATATCCGCCAGCGTCGAGCGGTCGATCCCGGTCGCCTCGACGATCTGCGTCTGGCTCGCGCTCTCGAGCATTTCCAGGGCGGCGAGCACGGCAAACTGCCGGGGCGTCAGATCTGCACCCGACGTCTCACTGGCGAACAGCTCGTCCGCAGCCTGGCTGGCACGATGGAGCATGTGGATCGCGGAGGTATCCAGCTCGTGGGAATTCTCTTCTCGCATGTCTAAAGCGCCCTCATCGAACAGGGGACATCGCGCTCAGCCCATCAGCACACGGAAACACGGCGGTTGCATGGCGCTCGCTTGCCCGTGGACTGCGGCCCCGAATCATAGGGCGTTGCTTTTTCACACAATTGTTCAGTTCTGCGCACGCGCTGCCAGTTCGGGAGTTGGGCTAGCACAGTCAGTCTCTTTGCAGATAAGCCGTATCCCGCACAAAAGGTTCCCGAGGTATCGCCGGGGCTCCGCCTTGCCTTGAGCTGCCGACGCACCACGTGTAGGACAGCAGCATCCGACAGCTGACTGGGGCCCCAATGACGCCGCTGGACGACATTCGCGCCGACTTTGCCCTCCTCGATGATTGGGAGGACAGATATCGCTATGTCATCGAGCTCGGCCGCACGCTCCCTGCCTTCGACGAGGCGCAGCGGACACCGGAGAACAAGGTGCGCGGGTGTGTCAGTCAGGTCTGGCTGTCAACGCGCTGGTCTGCGGGGTCGAGCGGCGCGCCCGTGCTCGACATGCAGGGCGACAGCGATGCCCATATCGTGCGCGGCCTCGTTGCCATCCTGCTCTCGCTCTATGCCGGTCGGTCCGCCGCGGAGGTGCTCGACACTGATGCCCGCGCCGTATTCGGCGAGCTTGGTCTTTCCGATCATCTCACGGCGCAGCGCTCGAACGGCCTCAACTCCATGGTGGAGCGGATCCGCGCGGACGCTCAAGCTGCGCTTGTTCAGTAGTCCCGCGGGCTGCTGGAAAGGGGTGCTTCGCAACCGATGCGCTGTGCTATGCTCGCGGCGGTCATGCGGACGGCGTCTCGTCGGACACCACGTCATAAAAGGCGGGGGTTCCGGGGGGTGTCCCCCGGGCGGGTGGTATGGCCGTACTCGCGCCGGAGGCGCGAACGGCTCAACCCAATGCCTGATCCAGATCGGCAATGAGATCAGCCGGATCCTCCAGACCAACCGAGAGCCGCAACAGGTCCGGCGGGCAGGGCGTACCGGCACCTTCCACGCTCGCGCGATGCTCCACCAAGCTCTCGACGCCGCCGAGCGACGTCGCACGCTTCCAGAGTTTCACTCGTGCGGCAACGGCAATCGACGCTGCCTCGCCACCCGCAACGCGGATCGAGAGCATACCGCTGAAGCCGCCGCGCATCTGCTTGGCCGCGACGTTGTGCCCTGGCCCCGGCAATCCCGGATAGAGCACTTCGGCGACGCGCCGATCGGAAGCGAAATGCCGTGCGATGGTCATCGCCGCCGCTGACTGATGTGCGACCCGCACATGCAGCGTGCGCATGCCGCGCAACAACAGCGAGGCTTCGAAGGGAGAGAGCACCGCGCCGAGACCCGAGCGCAGGCTCTTCGCGCGATCCAGCAGTGCGTCCTCTCGCGCGAAACAAAGCGCACCGGCAATGACGTCGGAATGGCCGTTGAGATACTTGGTCGCCGAATGCATGACGATATCGGCGCCGAGCGCGATCGGCTGGCTCAGTACCGGCGTTGCGACCGTCGAGTCGACACCGAGCAGTGCGCCCGCCTGATGCGCCGCTTCCGCGATCGCCGCGATGTCGCTGATGCCCCAGAGCGGATTGGCCGGCGTCTCGATCCAGACCATACGCGTCTTGCCCGGCTGGATAGCGGCGCGGATCGCATCGAGGTTTGTCGCATCGACGAAGGTGGCCTCGATGCCGAGCGTCGGTGCCGTATTCGCGAGCCAGCCTTTCAGCGCCCAGTACATGACTTCCGGCGCAACGATATGCGCCGGCCGCTCGAGCGCGAGAAATGCCGTCGTCGCCGCCGCCATTCCCGAGCCCATGAGCAGGCACGCGGCCGCACCTTCCAGCGCCTGCAACACGCTCTCGGCCTGCCGCACGTTCGGGTTATCGGGACGCGCGTAGATATAACCACGCCGATAAGCGTTGTCGGGATCGCGCTCGAAGGTGGAAGCCATTTGGATCGGCGGCACGATCGCGCCCGTTACGGGATCGATCGCGCCGCCCGCTTGCGCGGCGATCGTGCTCGGCTGCCACTTCGGCTTGTCCAACTTCTCGTTCCTTTGTCGTCAGCGCGGTTTGGTGAAAATGCGTAGCGTCTTGAAGGCGCCCGTCTCGGTGAAGCCGCGCTCTTTCTTCAAGCCCTCGATGACCGCGAGCGTCGCCTTGTAGCCATCCGAGCCCGTGTAGAAA
>JAEYPL010000182.1 GCA_023410905.1 Pseudomonadota bacterium | reverse complement strand
CAACGACCGAGGTCGATGTCGCGCCGGTCAAGGAAGGTCAGGCGATCACCGTGATGTGGCGGGGCAAGCCCGTCTTCATCCGCCATCGCACGAAGACCGAGATCGACACCGCGAAGGGCGTCGACCTAAGCGCGCTCCCCGATCGCAGCGCCCGCAACGAGGCGCTCCCCGAGAGCGCGCCCGCGTCCGATGCCAACCGCACAAAGGCCGGCAAGGAGCAGTGGCTCGTGATGGTCGGCATCTGCACGCACCTCGGCTGCATTCCGAAGGGCCAAGGCATCTCGGACGTGAAGGGCGATTACAACGGCTGGTTCTGCCCATGCCATGGCTCGCACTACGACACGTCCGGCCGTATCCGGCTCGGGCCCGCGCCGCGAAACCTGGATGTGCCCGTTTACGAGTTCGCGTCCGACACCCTGATCAGAATCGGCTGAAGGCTTCGCATTCCCCATGTCTCAGCATGAATCCTCATATAAGCCCGGGTCCCGCGCCGAGCAGTGGCTCGATGAGCGTCTCCCGATCGTGCGTCTCGCGCATGACACGGCCGTGTCGTACCCGACGCCGCGCAACCTGAACTACCTCTGGACCTTCGGCGGCATTCTGACGTTCTGCCTCGCCGTTCAGATCGTGACGGGCATCGTTCTCGCGATGCACTACATCCCGAGCGACCTGATGGCCTTCGACTCGGTCGAGAAGATCCGCCGCGACGTGAACTACGGCTGGCTGATCCGCAGCGTGCACGCGGTCGGCGCCTCGATGTTCTTCTTCGCGGTCTACATCCACATGGCGCGCGGCCTCTATTACGGTTCGTACAAGGCGCCGCGCGAGGTCCTGTGGATCCTCGGCGTTCTGCTCTTCCTGCTCATGATGGCGACGGGCTTCCTCGGCTACACGCTGCCGTGGGGTCAGATGAGCTTCTGGGGCGTCACCGTCATCACGAACCTCTTCTCGTCGCTCGATGCGATCATTCCGGGCCTCGGTACCAAGATCGTCACGTGGCTGTGGGGTGGCTTCTCGGTCTCGACCGTCACGCTCAATCGCTTCTTCAGCCTGCACTATCTGCTGCCGTTTGTGATCGTCGGCGTCGTGATCCTGCACATCTGGGCGCTGCACGTCGTCGGCCAGAACAATCCGACGGGCCTCGACATCAAGACCAAGTCCGACACGGTGCCCTTTACGCCGTACGCGACGATGAAGGATCTCTTCGGCATCGGCGTGTTCACGCTGCTCTTTGCCTGGTTCGTGTTCTTCGCGCCCGACTACCTCGGCCACGCGGACAACTACATTCCGGCGAACCCGCTCGTGACGCCGCCGCACATCGTGCCTGAGTGGTACTTCCTGCCGTTCTACGCGATCCTGCGCGCGATCCCCTCGAAGCTCGGCGGTGTCATCGCCATGTTCGCGGCGATCGTGATCCTGGTCTTCATTCCCTGGCTCGATACGAGCCGCGTGCGCTCGGCGCGCTACCGCCCGATCTTCAAGTGGTTCCTCTGGTTCTTCTTCTTCTCGGTGCTGGCGCTCGGGTATCTGGGCGGCAAGCCGGCAGAGGGTGTGTACGTCGCCTGGGCGCGCTTCTTCACGCTCTACTACTTCGCCTTCTTCCTCCTGATCATGCCGATCGTCGGAGTCATGGAGACGCCATCCGCCATGCCGCGCTCGATCACCGAGTCGGTCCTCGGTGGCAGCGGAAAGCCGGCTGGGGCCACGTCGGCTCCCGAAAAGCGCTAAGGACGGGGAGCCAGCCGATGACAACACGTACCTCCCGGATGAAGCGGGTCATTCTGGTCGCCCTTTCCATCGCGACCGTGCCGCTCCTCGCCCATGCAGCGGGCGAGGCGGTCCACATCGATCGCCAGAAGTGGAGCTTTGCGGGCTTGTTCGGTCGCTTCGACCAGAACCAACTCCAGCGTGGCTTCCAGGTCTACAAGGATGCTTGCGCGCAGTGCCACGGCGTCTCGCGTCTCGCCTTCCGCAATCTCGCACAGAAGGGCGGCCCGGTCTTCAATGAGGACGCCGTGAAGGGCCTTGCTGCGACCTATCAGGTCAACGACGGTCCGAACGATGACGGCAAGATGTTCAAGCGTCCGGGCCGACTGTCCGACCGCATTCCTGCGCCTTACGCGAACGAGCAGGAAGCGCGTGCGACCCACAACGGTGCCTATCCGCCCGACCTGACGCTCATCACGAAGGCGCGTGGTATCGAGTACCATGGCTCGCTCTTCGCGCATCCCTTCCACATCGTGAAGGACATGGCGTCGGGTTATCAGGAGGCGGGCGCGGACTACCTTTACGCGCTGCTTACCGGCTACGCTGCTGCCCCGAAGGACTTCAAGCTCGCCGACGGCATGCAGTACAACAAGGCCTTCCCAGGCCACCAGATTGCCATGCCGCCGCCGCTGATCGAGGGTAACATCAAGTATCAGGACGGCACGCCCGCGACCGTCGATCAGATGGCGCGTGACGTGACGGCGTTCCTGCACTGGGCCGGTGATCCCAAGCACGACGAGCGCAAGAGCATGGGTCTGCTCGTGCTGCTCTATCTCCTGATCACGGCCGTGCTGCTGTACTTCGCCAAGAAGCGTATCTGGTCCGGCGCGCATTAGTTTACTTGCCGCGGGCTGCGGGGAAGAGTTGCTTCGCAACCCTTACGTGGCGGTAGGCCCGCGGCGGCCATGCAGCGATGTAGAACAAGGTTCCCAGCGGCATAAAGACCGCGGGCGACAAACTCAAAAGGGCGGAGAGCTTTAGCTCTCCGCCCTTTGCTTTTGCGCAAGCGGTCGCCAAATGTCAGGGGGCGCGCGCCGCTCACTTCCCCTTCTCCCCGTTCTCACGGGGAGAAGGCCGGGATGAGGGGCGGCGACAAACGCCAACGCGGCGCAAGCGGCCGCCCCTCACCCTAGCCCCCCCGTAAGGACGGGGAGAGGGGACAAGGGCAGCGGCCGCGCGAGATGGCAGCTAAGCCACGCGATTGCGATAGCGAACCGGTCGCCCGATCATGCCCTCGGCGGCCGCGAGGATCGCTTCCGCATCGAGGCCGTAGTGAGCATAAAGCTCATCGATCGAGCCCGATTGCCCGAAGCGCTCGACGCCGAGCGCACGCACGCGATGGCCGTTCACCGATCCGATCCACGACAGCGTCTCGGGATGCGCATCGCACACCGTGATGATGCCCGCATCGCGCGGGAGCGCTGACAGCAGCGTCTCGATGTGCGCGCGCGCACCGTAATGACCGCGCTCACGTGCGCGCTGTGCATCGTGCCAGCCGGCCGTCAGCCGGTCCGCCGACGTTACCGCGAGCACGCCGACGCCACGACGATCCTCGCTCAGCAGGCCGGCCGCTTCGATAACCTCCGGCGCGACGGCGCCCATGTAGACGATGGCAAGCGACGTCGACGCATCGGGTCGGCGCAGCCAGTATCCGCCCTCGATGATGTCCTTGTTCAAGTCCGGCGACATGATGCGCTGGATCTGCTCGACGGGACGCGTCGAGAGCCGCAGGTACACCGAACCGCCCTTCTCGTCATGCCGCCAGCCCTGCTGTCCGCTCTCGCTGCCATCGCGCTGCACGTACTCGAAGGCCCAACCCATGATCGCGGCAAGCTCGTCGACGAATGCCGGCTCGAAGGAGGCGAGCCCATCCTGCGACATGCCGATCAGCGGCGTGCCGATGGACTGATGAGCGCCACCTTCCGGCGCGAGCGTGAGACCGGACGGCGTCGCGACGACGATGAAGCGCGCATCCTGGTAGCAGGCATAATTCAGCGCATCGAGGCCACGGCAGATGAAAGGATCGTAGAGCGTGCCGATCGGAATGATCCGCTCGCCAAAGTGCGAATGGCTCAGACCCGCCGCCGCGAGCGTCAGGAACAGATTCATCTCCGCAATGCCGAGCTCGAAGTGCTGGCCCTGCGGTGACATCTCCCATTTCTGCGGGCTCATGAGGCCGCGCTCCTTGAACACGTCCTCGCGGCTCTCCATCGAGAACAGCCCGCGCCGGTTCACCCACGGCCCGAGGTTCGTCGAGACCGTGACGTCCGGCGACATGGTGAGAATGCGGTCGGCGAGCGGACCGCCGCGCTTCGCAATCTCATCGAGAATGCGACCGAAGCCGTTCTGCGTGCTCGCAGCGCCCGTCACGCCGATCGGCGCGAACTCGGGCAGCGGGATGCGATCCGCGCGCAGGCCGCGTGTGCCTTTGGCATTGAAGGGCACGCGCGCGAGATAGTGCGCGATGTCCTGATGCGAGAGAGTGAGCCCGGCGAATGGCTCCCACTCCTCGCCTTTCTGGATGCCTTGCGCCTCCTGGAACGCCGCCATCTGCGTCTTGTTCATGAGGCCGGCATGGTTGTCCTTGTGGCCCTGCAAGGGCAGGCCCATGCCCTTGATCGTGTAGGCAATGAAGCAGCAGGGCTTGTCGGCCGGCGCCTCCTCGAAGGCTTCGAGAATGCTCTCCATGTCGTGGCCGCCAAGGTTTGTCATCAGGCGCGCGAGCATTTCGTCATCGCGATGCTGGATGATCGCGAGCGTGTCGGGATGGGCGGCAAGGTCTGCTTCGAGCTGCCGGCGCCAGCCTTTTGCGCCCTCGAACACGAGTGCGGAATAGAGCTGGTTCGGGCACTCCGCGATCCACTCGCGCAAGCGCTCGCCGCCGGGCTCCGCGAATGCCGCTTCCTGCAGGCGGCCGTACTTGATGAGGATGACCTCCCAGCCGAGGTTCTCGAACATCCCCGCGACCTTCATGAAGAGCTTGTCGGAGACGACCGAGTCGAGGCTCTGGCGATTGTAGTCGACGACCCACCAGCAGTTCTTGAGCCCGTGTTTCCAGTACTCGAGCAGCGCCTCGTGGATATTGCCTTCGTCGAACTCGGCATCGCCCATGAGCGCGACCATGCGCCCCTTCGGCCAGTCCGCGCTCCAGCCCTTGGCGTGCACGTAATCCTGGATCAGGCTCGCAAATCCTGTCGCCGCGACGCCCAAGCCGACCGAGCCCGTCGAGAAATCGACGTCGTCTTTGTCCTTCGTGCGCGAGGGATAGGACTGCGCGCCGCCGAAACCGCGGAAGTTCTTGAGCTTGTCGAGTTTCTGATTGCCGAGCAGGTACTGAATGGCATGGAAGATCGGGCTCGCGTGCGGCTTCACCGCGACGCGGTCCTCGGGCCGCAGTACATGGAAGTACAGCGCCGTCATCAGCGTCGCGAGCGAGGCCGATGACGCCTGATGCCCGCCGACCTTGAGCCCGTCCTGGCGCTCCACCTCATGGTTGGCGTGGTGGATCGTGTAAGTCGAGAGCCACAGCACCTTGCGCTCCAGTTCGCGCAACATGGCGAGAGTGGCAGCGCGGTCGTCGGTGGCGGGAGCGTCCTGCATGGTGGCCTCGGAAAATGGGGCGTGAGCGATTAACCGAGAATAGACCCAAGCCAGTAGTGGGTGTTTGCAAAGTATGCCACTTGGCGTGAAGATATTGGCATGATCAGCCAGATTGGACGGTGTGAATGCCGGAAT
>JAEYPL010000154.1 GCA_023410905.1 Pseudomonadota bacterium | reverse complement strand
GCGCGGCGCCATCGTCACCATCGGCTCGATCAATTCGCTCCAGCCTCTGCCGATACCGGCTTACAACCTCGGCAAGGCAGCCGTCGCACCCCTGACGCAGCTCCTCGCCGTCGAGCTCGGGCGCCACAACATCCGTGTGAACAGTGTCGGGCCGACTTACGTCATGACCCCGCCGCTGCGCGCCAAGGTCGCAGCCGGCCAGCGCGACATGAACAAGATCATGAGCGTGCACGCGCTAAAGACACTGCCCGAGCCCTCGGATATCGCGGCCGCCATCTCTTTCCTCGCATCGGATCAGGCGCGCACGATCACCGGCATTCTGCTGCCCGTGGATTCCGGCTGGCTCGCAGGCGTGCCGTACATGACGTACGCGGGCGGCGTGCCCTGGGAGGGCTGAAGGCCGACGACACCGCCGCTGAAAGTATGGAGACCCATTCGTGGCCGATCTGAAGCGCCTCATACGCACGATCCCTGACTACCCCAAGCCCGGCATCATGTTCCGCGATGTCACGACCCTGTTCGGTGATGCGCAGGGCTTCAAGGCGACGATCATGCGCATGGCGGAGCCCTGGCGCGGCGAGCCGATCGATGCGGTCGCGGGCATCGAGGCGCGCGGCTTCATTCTCGGCGGCGCGGTTGCCGATCGCCTCGGCACGGCCTTCGTGCCTATCCGCAAAAAGGGCAAGCTCCCCTGGAAGACGATCGGCCAGGAGTACACACTCGAGTACGGCGTCGACGCCATGGAAATCCACGAGGATGCGATCGCGCCGGGCGCACGCATCCTCATTGTCGACGATCTCATCGCAACGGGCGGCACCGCGGAAGCCGCAGCCAAGCTCGTGCGCCGCTCTGGCGGGCAGATCATCGGCGCGACCTTCGTGATCGATCTTCCCGAGATCGGCGGCCGCACGCGGTTGGAGGCCATGGGCATCCGTTGCGAGACGCTGATGGCTTTTGACGGGCATTGAAGTTCGGGGACATTGAGGATCGAAGGCGTGAGTGACGCGCACTCCATCGACGTCCTGGTTATCGGTCTCGGGCCGGCGGGCGCAAGTGCGGCTGCAGCCGCCGCTGCACGAGGCGCCCGCGTGCTCGCCATCGATCGCAAGCGCGTTGCGGGGCATCCTGTACAGTGCGCCGAGTTCGTCCCCGCACTGATCGGGCAGCAAGTGCCCGCCCTCGATCAGCACCGTCAGCAGCGCATTCGCGCCATGACGACGTTCATCGAAGATGAAGCTCCGCATCTGCGCGAGCAGTTCTCCGGCGTCATGATCGATCGCCGCGCCTTCGATGCGTCACTCGTCGCGCGCGCCGAGCAAGCGGGTGCCAAGACGTGGTTCGGCCTTTCGCTGCGCACCATCGACGTCGATGGCACGGCCCTGCTCTCGGACGGAAGCCGGCTTTCGGCCGCCGTCATCATCGGCGCGGATGGGCCGCGATCGGCCGTCGGTGCTGCAGTCGGCATAGAGAACGAGGTTCTCGCCGAAACGCGACAGATGACCGTGCCGCTCCTCGTACCCTTCGAGGAGACGGACATCTTTCTCTCGCACAAGCTGCCGGGCGGCTATGCGTGGCTCTTTCCGAAGGGCGAGGTGGCCAATCTCGGCCTTGGCGGCGATCCGCACTGGCGGGCGCACTTCAAACCTCTGCTCGACGATCTGCACGAACAGCTCGCCGCGCAAGGACGCGTCGGCCGCGATGTGCTGCGACATACTGGAGGCGCGATACCGAGCGGCGGAATGCTGGAGCCGGTCGCCCGCCTCGGCGTCGCCCACGTGCTGCTGGCGGGCGATGCGGCAGGCCTCACGAATCCGATCACGGGCGCGGGCATTATGTCAGCCGTCATCTCCGGCGAGATGGCCGGCGAGGCAGCGGCGGCCATTGCCCAGGGTGATCCTTCGGCGGCAGCGGCCTATGGCGAGGATCTGGCCGACATGTTCGAGGCCTCGCTGGCACGCGCGGTCGCACGCCGCACGGCGCTCATGCAGCTCCACGCGACGCAAAAACCTGGGCCAGATGACCTGCGCCGCGCTTGGATTGCGTTCCCGGAATATTGGGCCGCCTGACCCGTGCTGCGTTTTTCGCCCATGTGCCGCAGTCCCTCCTTGCGCGAACGCCCCCTGTTCGCTAAGAGAGCCACCTTGCCCGCGCCGATCGACCGGCGCCGGCCCCACGGGATGGGCAGTTAGCTCAGCGGTAGAGCACTACCTTGACATGGTAGGGGTCACAGGTTCGATCCCTGTACTGCCCACCATCCCGCACCATCGCTTACTCGTTGTATTATATGATCTTATAGAGCTGCGTCGAGCGCCGCGAGCTCCCTACCGCCCCGCTGCGTACCCCTGCATACCGCGCGGATTGGCGGCGGCGCGGCGGCGCGGGCCGACCTGCGAAGCAGCCGTCAGACGGCCCTCCGACCAATCAGGCCCCACCTCGACCTTGTGACCGCGCCGCTCGAGCTCCTTGATCGTTGCCGCCGGCAGCCGGTTTTCCACCACGACGACGCCAGGACGCGCCGCGCGCGGCCAGAACGAGGCGGGAAAATGTTCGATGTGCCAGGCTGGCGCATCGATCGCCTCCTGCATGTTCATGCCGAAATGCGCATGACGCAGGAAGAATTGCCCGCTCCACTGATCCTGCTGATCGCCGCCGGGTGTGCCCCACACCATGTACGGCTTGCCCTCCTTGAGGGCCATGCCAACCGACAGCGTCGAGCGCGGCCGCTTGCCCGGGACGAGCGTCCCCGGCAATCCTTCCTCTAGCCAGAACATCTGCGCGCGGCTGCCGAGCGGCCAGCCCAGCGCGGGGATCACGGGCGAGGACTGCAGCCAGCCGCCCGAGGGCGTGGCCGTGAACATGTTGCCGTCCTTGTCGATGATATCGATGTGGACGGTGTCGCCATTGACCTGCCCCATGGCGCCGACCGTCGGCTCGCCGGCACCGGCCGCGCTGACGGCTTCGCGCTTTTCAGAGGTCGACTTGACGATCACCCTGCCGTCGTAGCCTTCGATCACACCGGGACGCTGCTCCATGTTGGCGTACTGGCCGATCTGGCGGCGGCGGTCCGAGTTGTAGCGTTCGGACAGCAGCGTATCCATCGGCACGTCGGCGAACTTCGGATCGCCGTAGAAGGCCTCACGGTCCGCATAGGCGAGCTTCGCCGCCTCGATCCACAGATGCACGAAATCGGCGCCCGTCGGATCGAGCTTGTCGAGGTCGTAGCCCTTCATGATCGCGAGCTGCTGCAGCATGACGGGCCCTTGCGTCCACGGGCCGGGCTTCAGCAGCGTATAGCCGTGATAATCGAGCGAAACGGGCGCTTCGATAGTCGGCAGCCAGCCCGCCATGTCGGCGCCGGTCAGCACGCCCTTGTGGCGCCTGCCGCTCACATCCATGACTTCGTTCGTGCGGCAGAACTGGTCGATCGCCTCGGCGACAAAGCCCTGGCTCCACGCCTTACGCGCGCGATCGATCTCCGCTTCGCGGCTGCCGCCGCCGGCTTCGGCTTCCTTGAGAATGCGCTGGTAGGTCTCGGCATGGGCCGTATTGCGGAAGAGCGTGCCGGGTGCCGGAACCTTGCCGCCCGGCAGATAGACGGCCGCCGAGGTCGGCCAGTGTTCCGAGAAGAGCTGCTTCACGGTCGCGATGGTTGCGCACGCGCGTTCGACGATCGGATGGCCGTTGCGCGCATAGCCGAGCGCAGGCTCCAGGACATCGCGCAGGCGCATGGTGCCGCGATCACGCAGGATCATCATGAAAGTTTCGAACGTACCCGGGATGCAGGCCGCAAGCAGTCCCGTGCCCGGCACGATGTCGAGGCCAAGGTGATCGCGGTAATGCGCGATCGTAGCGCCCGCCGGAGCCGGCCCCTGCCCGCAAATGACTTCCGGCACACCCTTCTTCGTGTCGTAGACGATCACGGGCACGTCGCCGCCGGGACCACACAGGTGCGGCTCGACGACCTGAAGCGTGAAGGCCGCCGCAACACCCGCGTCGAAGGCATTGCCTCCTTTCTCGAGGATGGACATGCCGACTGCCGTGGCGATCCAGTGCGTGGTCGCGCAGACCCCGAATGTGCCCTCGATCTCGGGGCGCGTGGTAAAGGGACCGGCATTTATGTTCGCCATCGGGCTCGCTCCAGCGCATTTCAGTGAAAACACTGAGAGACAATCTACTCGTGTTTCAGGCCCCATGTCGTCTGTCGATCTTCAACGCCGAGCCATGCAATCAAACGCCAGGTCAAGTTCACGTGAGACTCGTGCATTTTGGGGTTCGATCGAGCACGTATGCGTGGTACACAGTTCGTATGCGCTCTGACGAGCAAGCCACGGGTAAATAAGGAGTAAATATACGATGTTTCGCGCTGCGTTGGCGCTCGTTATGACGAGTGCCGTGGCCTCGCCCGCCCTCGCTCAGGATTGGATGCCCTGGAACCAGCCAGGCTATCGCACCCCAACCTATTCCAGCCCCAGCTCCAGCTCACGCGACGATGAAGATCGTTACGGGCCGCGTCCGCGTCCGCAGGGCCAAGCCCTCATGAGCGGCGGCCCGCGTCCAAGCGTATCGCCATCGCGCCCGGACCGCATCTCGTTCGTGAGCAGCTACGCACCCGGCACCATCGTCATCGATACGGCCGCCCGCAGGCTGTATCTCGTCCAGTCGTCACGCGAGGCATTGCTCTACCCGATCTCGGTCGGCCGCGAGGGCTTTACCTGGACAGGCACCGAGCGCATCAGCCGCGTCGCCAATTGGCCCGACTGGCATCCCCCCGCCGAGATGCGTCAGCGTCAGCCCTATCTGCCCGTGAAGATGACCGGCGGCGTGTACAATCCCCTCGGCGCCAAGGCTCTCTACCTCGGCAACACGCTCTATCGCATTCACGGCACGGACAATGCCCGCACCATCGGCCGCGCAACGTCGTCGGGCTGCTTCCGCATGACGAACGGCCACGTCACGGATCTCTCGCGCCGCGTCGGCGTGGGCACAACCGTCGTGGTCGTCAATCGCCTCTCGGCACGCACGGCGCGCGTCGACGACTGACGACAACCGAGAGTTCGGCCACTCCTGCTTCATGCGCCTCGCACTGATCGTGCGGGGCGCAGTGCTTTTCAGGCCGCACATTCACAAACCGGCATGACTCGGCTATCGCTGAACCTCGGCTTTGCGAGCGAGGAGAGGCGCCATGGGCACCCGTGAGCTATTGGCGGAGGCCGCCGGCACTTTTGCCCTCGTGCTCGCACTCTGCGGAGCACTTCTGCTCGCACCTGCCGGCATCGCAGGCCTTGCTGCGGCCCTTGCTGCCGGCGGTGTCGTTCTCGCCATGATGGCGGCGTTCAGCCCCGTGTCGGGCGCGCACCTCAATCCCGCGATCACCCTCGGCCTCATCGCGGCAGGCCGCCTCGACTCGAGCCGCGCGCCCCTGATGATTTTCGCCCAGTGCGTCGGTGCCCTCGCAGCTATCGGCCTCCTCGCCCTGGTACTCGCCGGCGCCGCATCGCCGCCAAAGGGCGGTCTTTCTTCGATCGCTAACGGCTATGGCCATGCCTATGGCCTCACGGCCGTGTTCGCGATCGAGGCTGCGGCCACCGCTATTCTCGTGCTTGTCGTCGTCGGCATGGGCGGCCGGCGCGCACCGGCGACACTTGCGCCGCTGGCCGTCGGCTTCGCGACCGTCGGCCTCTACCTGCTCACGATCCCGGTTTCCGGCGGCGGCATCAATCCCGCGCGCAGCCTCGCGACGGCCGTCTTCGGCGGGACTGAGGCACTGCTGCAGCTCTGGGTGTTCTGGGTCGCGCCAATCCTCGGCGCCGTGCTCGGCGGTGTCATCGGACGCCTGCTCACGGACGACTGAACGCGACGCCGCGCCGCACTTATTCTCAATGCGGCCTTGAAGTGCGTGGACGCCACAATCATCTGCTAGCTTCTCGCCGTCTCAGGCTGCAGGAGCGAACCATGATCCGCAGAGCCCATCTACTCGCGCCGGCCATGCTGGTCGTCCTCGCGACGCTGCCCGCTTCCGCACAGACGCGGGATGTGCCCGGCCGCTTTACCATGCAGCCGATCGAAGGCGGCTTCCTGCGGCTCGACACGCAGACGGGGGCCGTCTCTACATGCCGTACCGGCACCGGCAACCTCGTGCTCTGCCAGCCCGCGCAGGAAGAGAGCCAGGGCCTCGCGAAGGAGATCGAGCGGCTGCGCGCGGAGAACGTCGAGCTGAAAGCCGAAGTTCAGCGGCTGCAGGGCGTTGCCGGCGTCCAGCCTGCACCGCCCCTTGCGGGCCCGCCGGCTGAGAAATTCCAGCTTCCGAGCGAAGAGGATGTCGACAGCGCACTCGACTACGTCGAGCGCATGTTCAAGAAATTCCGCGACCGCCTGCGCAATCTCGAAGAGGACAGCGCCAAGAAGCCGGGCACGCCGCTTTAGGCATCTGATTAAAAGTTAGATGACCTCATCGGTCTTGTCGTCGGTCTCGCCGAAGCGGCGGAGCGTCGCAGGCTTCGTGCCGCGATAGAGCTTCTCGAGCCCTGGCGAGATCTTCTCGTTCTCGCGCTCGAAGAGCGAGTTGCCCTTGAGGTCACTCTCGACGATGAATGGTCCGAAGCGCTCGACATCGAGCACCCAGATGGCCTGCGCGAGACCGAGTTCCTCGAGCCAGTGCGCATCGACGACCTTCTTGATACCGCGCCCGAGCAGCGCGCCAGTGCCGTAGCCGACCGTCGTCAGATAGATCGCATTGTGCGGAACGAAGCTCTTTTTATAGATCTCGCTCGACATGCCGCCTTTGCCGATGATGACATTGCAGCCCGACATGTCGAACCAGCCGTCGATCCACTTGGCGAAGCGGAACGAGGCGGTTGCCGTCACGGCGCCGACTGTCAGTTCGCGATTAGGACCGACGCTGGCTGCCGGCGAGCAATGGAAGCTCGCCGTGCCGATGCCGGAGGGCACGTTGCTGCGTTCCTCCACCGCGCGCTTGTAGACGCCTTCGCGCGCCGTATGCACGCGCCCGGTGAGATACACGACATTGCCGATCTCGAGCTTCGCCAGCTCCTCCGTGGAAGCGGGCAGCGCGAGATCGACGGTCTTGAGCTTTGCCATTCTTCTTTGTCTTCTCAGTTGAACTCGATGACGCCGCGGGCAACCTGCCCCTTGGCCATGAGTTGAAAGCCTTCGTTGATCTCGTCGAACTTGTATGTGCGGCTGATCAGGCCGTCCAGGTCGAGCTTGCCCTCCATGGAGAGATCGGCGAGCACGCCGAAATCGATGGTCGGGCGGATCGAGCCGTAGTACGTGCCCGAGACCTTCTTCTCGGTGTAGACCATCTGGAACGGCGATACCTGCGCCTTCGCATCCACGTGTGGAATGCCGACGATGGTGGCGTGCCCGGCGGGTGCCAGAACATCGATGATCTGCTCGGTCGTCTTGGCCGTCCCGATGGCGTCGAACGAATAGTCGGCGCCAAGTCCGCCCGTGATCTCACGCACGCGCTTCACCACGTCCTCGCGCGAGCCGTTGATGATGTGCGTGGCACCGAACTTCGTCGCCATCTGCAGCTTGTTGTCGAGCAGGTCGACGGCGATGATCGTCTTCGCACCGGCGAGCCGCGCGCCCTGCACGGCATTGAGCCCGACGCCGCCGACACCGACCACCACGACGCTCGAACCTGCATCGACCTGGGCGTGGCGCGTCACCGCACCGACACCCGTCGCCACCGAGCAGCCGATGATCGCGGCATGCGTCCACGGCAGATCCTTGCGCACGGACACGAGTTGCTCGGCGGGGCAGACGACCATTTCGGCGAACGTACCAATGCGCGCCATCTGGTACACGTTCTCGCCATTGAGTTTGATGCGCGATGTGCCGTCATGCATCATGTGGCGTGGCTTGTCGTTGTGGCCGATGCAAAGGACAGAGCTGCCCTTCGCGCAGTAGCGGCAGTAGCCGCAGTTCGGGCGGAACGAGAAGATGACGTGATCACCCTTCTTCACGTGCTTCACGCCGGGGCCGACCTCGACGACTTCGCCGGCCGCTTCATGCCCGAGGATCATCGGCAAAGGCGCGGGCCAGTCGCCGATCATGATGTGCCAGTCGGACATGCAGACGCCCGCAGCTTTCACCTTGACGCGCGCCTCGCCCTCCTTGGGACCTTCCTGTTCGAAGTCGAGCAGTTCGAGGGGCTTGTTGACCTCGGTGAGCACGGCAGCGCGCATGGGATGTTTCCTCGTGTTTGTGTTCTTCTCCTTCTCCCCGTTTACGGGGAGAAGGTCGGGATTAGGGGCGGCGGCAAACGCAAGCGCCTTCAGCTCTGGCCGCCCCTCACCCTACCCCTCTCTCCGTAAGGACGGGGAGAGGGAAAATGATGTCAACCGCCCTTCACGCCTTGGGCATTGACGTAGACCGCATAGAGCGACTGGCTCGCGGCCATGAACAGGCGATTACGCTTGAGACCACCAAAGCAGACGTTGGCGCAGCGTTCCGGCAGCGCAATATGGCCGATGGGGGTGCCATCGGGCGCGAAAATCCGCACTCCGTCGAGCTCCTCCGTACCCATGCCCCAGCCACACCAGAGATTGCCGTCCATGTCGACCCGGAAGCCGTCGGGTGTGCCACCAGCGGCATCGATCACCACACGGCGATTGGCGAGCTT
>JAEYPL010000108.1 GCA_023410905.1 Pseudomonadota bacterium | reverse complement strand
CCGCCGCTTTTGGGCTTCACCCCCCCCCCCCCCCCTGGGGGGGTGTGGGTTTGGGTGCGGGGCCGCGGCACATGCCAACGTCTGCAATTGTGTCGCCCCTCATGTCGCGCTGGAAGCGCGCCTCTGGCGCGACCCTTCTCCCCGTCAGGACGGGGAGAAGGAGAAGTGGATCTCACTTCTTCACAAGCGGGCACTTGCTCTGCTCGAGCGGCTGCGCAGCCTGATCGCCGGGGATAGTGCGCAGGATCTTGTAGTAGTCCCAGGGGCCCTTCGACTCCTTCTCGCTCTTCACCTCGACGAGATACATGTCGTGGATCAGGCGGCCGTCTGCGCGGATCTTGCCGCCCTTGGCGAAGAAATCATCGACCGGCATTTCGCGCATCTTCGCAGCGACGGCCTTGGCTTCGTCCGTACCAGCGGCCTTGACGGCCTTGAGGTAATGCATCACCGAGGAATAGACGCCCGCCTGGACCATGCCGGGCTTACGCTTCGTCTGTGCTTCGAAGCGCTTGGCGAATTCGCGGCTGCCCTCGTCGCGATCCCAGTAGTAGGCCGTTGTCGCGATGAGGCCACGCGCACCCTTCAGACCCATGGCATGAACGTCGGTGATGACGATGACGAGACCGACGAGCTTCTGCCCGCCTTCCGTGATACCGAACTCGCTCGCCTGCTTGACCGCGTTGACCGTGTCGAGGCCGCCGTTCGCGAGACCGATGATCGGTGCCTTCGAACCCTGCGCCTGCAGCAGGAACGATGAGAAGTCGCTGGTGCCTGTCGGATGGCGAACCTGCCCGACGCCCTTGCCGCCTTTCGACGTGACCTCAGCGGTCAGATCCGCCGCCATGGAGTGGCCGAAGGCGTAATCGGCAACAAGCAGGAACCATTCCTTGCCGCCTTCCTGAACGATGGCGCGCGCGCTGCCTATCGCCTGCGAGTAGGTGTCGAACGTCCAGTGGAAACCGTTCGGCGAGCAGTCCTCGTTGGTGAGGCGCGTCGTTGCCGGACCGGAGAACAGCGCGATGCGATCACGCTCGCGGGCGAGGTTCTGGATCGCGAGCGCGACAGCCGAGTTCGTGAGATCGGCGAACGCGTCAACGCCATCGACATCGATCCACTGCCGCGCGGTCGACGCCGCAAGATCGACCTTGTTCTGGTGATCGGCCGAAAGGATCTCGATCGGCTTGCCGAGGACAGTGCCGCCGAAATCCTCGACGGCCATGCGCGCGGCGAGCACCGATCCCGTCCCGCCAAAGTCCGCATAAAGGCCCGATTGGTCGTTGAGCACGCCGATCTTCACGGCATCGCCGGAGATCTGCGCATGTGCACTGCCCGCCCCAAGACAGACCGCCGCTGATACGAGGCCGGCTATCAATGAACGCATGTTCGTTTACTCCCTAGGCTCTGGTTCAGTTTGTGCGATTGAACTCGCGCAATCCGACCGGTCGCACAACCGTGCAATCAGCCTAGGAGCGATGTCGAAATGAGGGGACGATCCGTATGCGCTCAGGACGAGGGCGGCGGCTCCACGTGCGGCGCTTCCGACGCGCGCGCGAGCGCTTCGGCAATGCGCACGCTGTCGAGGTCGTCCTTGTGGATGACGTCCACGGCGCCCGCCTTGACCAGCATCGCGCGGCGCAGCCGATCGACCTGCCCGCTCACGACGATGATAGGCCCCGTGTACCCGCAGCGCCGAAGAAACGGGATGGTGTGGGTCGCATTGTCGGAGGGCTTCAGGTAATCGTCGAGAAAGATCAGCTCCGGCTTGCGCTCGATGACGCAATCGAGTGCCGAACCGAGCGTGCGCGCACGGCGCACCTCGATGGCGTAGCCGAACATGATGTGGAGCGTGGCGCGCAGCCGGTCCGCGTCGAAATTCTCGTCCTCGACGATGAGGACGTCCGCGAGCTGCCGGCCGTCCTGCTGGGACTTCGCCGCATCGCTCTTGCGCGCGAGGAAGGTGCCACCACGCCCCTTCAGGTCCTCAGCCATCGTCCCAAAACCCCCGACATGCCAGCGCGCAGCGTGCGCCCACAAGCATCTCTAACCTTGCAACGGGATTGAGGCAAAACGTCAATGATCATGATGGTGTTCGCGAGCCCCAAAATACTAAACGCCCCGGCACTGCGGGGCGTTCCGATGAACTCGGGTCATAAGGTAAACGGCGTTGCGGCCGCCGAATCACGTCGCCCCGATCACGTCGCCATATACTGGCCGCCGTTGGCGTCGAGGCACGCGCCGGTAATGAAGCCGGCATCGTCCGAGGCGAGGAACACGACGCAGCGCGCGATCTCCTCGGCGTTACCGAGGCGGCCGACCGGAATCTGCGGAATGATCTTGGTGTCCAGGATCTCCTTCGGCACGGCCGCGACCATCTCGGTGTTGATGTAGCCCGGCGCGATCACGTTGGCCGTAATGCCCTTGGCGGCCCCTTCGAGCGCAATGGCCTTCGAGAAGCCGACGAGGCCCGCCTTGGCTGCTGCGTAGTTGGCCTGGCCGAACTGCCCCTTGCGGCCGTTGATCGAGGAAATCGAAATGATCCGGCCGAAATTGCGCGCGCGCATGCTGTCGATCACCAGCCGGCTCATGTTGAATGCGGAGTCGAGGTTCGTGCGGATGACGTCGCCCCAGTGTGCGCGCGTCATGCGATGCAGCGCGGAGTCGCGGGTAATGCCGGCATTGTTGCCCAGCACGTCGATGGGGCCGAGATCACGCGTGATCTGCGCGACCGCCTTCTCGCAGGCATCGTAGTCACCGACATCGAACTTGTAGACGGGGATGCCGCTCTCGGCCTGGAATTTCTGCGCGGCGGCGTCGTTGCCGGCATACGTTGCCGCGACGCGAAATCCCGCTTTCTTCATTCCCAGCGAAATGGCCTCGCCGATACCACGAGTACCGCCAGTCACCACTGCCACACGCGCCATTACCCGTTTCCTCTCCCTGTGGGTCGAATAATTCGACCCTTATAGTTTTATCGTTGTGCTGCCGTTGTTCTCGCTCAAACCACAGGCAGCACGCATAAAGTGCCGCCCGTGGTTAATTCTGCCGGTCTCAATCGCGCTGGACGCACATGGCAACGCCCATGCCGCCGCCGATGCAGAGCGTCGCGAGGCCCTTCTTGGCGTCGCGGCGCTGCATTTCGTAAAGCAGCGTCGTCAGAACGCGCGCGCCCGAGGCGCCGATGGGATGCCCGATGGCAATCGCGCCACCGTTCACGTTGACCTTGGACGTATCCCAGCCGAGGCCCTTGTTGACCGCACAGGCCTGCGCAGCGAAGGCTTCGTTGGCCTCGATGAGATCGAGATCCTGCACCGTCCAGCCAGCCTTCTCGAGCGCCTTCCGCGATGCCGGAATGGGGCCCGTGCCCATGATCGAGGGATCGACACCCGCACTCGCCCACGAAACGATGCGCGCGAGCGGCTTGATGCCGCGCTTCTTCGCTTCCTCGAGCGACATCAGAACGACAGCGGCAGCACCATCGTTGATGCCCGAGGCGTTCGCCGCGGTGACCGAACCTTCCTTGTCGAAGGCCGGGCGCAGCTTCGAGACGGACTCGAGTGTCACGCCGTCCTTGATGTACTCGTCCTCGGCAACGACCACCTCACCCTTGCGCGACTTGATCGTCACCGGAACGATCTCGTCCTTGAAACGGCCGGACTTCTTCGCGGCCTCGGCCTTGTTCTGCGACGCGACCGCGAATTTGTCCTGCTCGTCGCGGCTGATCTGCCACTGGCGCGCGACGTTCTCGGCTGTCGTGCCCATGTGATAGCCGTTGAAGGCATCCCACAGGCCGTCCTTGATCATGGTGTCGATCATCTTCGCGTCGCCCATCTTCGTGCCTTCGCGAAGATGCATGACGTGCGGCGCCTGGCTCATGCTCTCCTGGCCGCCCGCAACGACGATCGACGCCGAGCCGTCCTGGATCTGCTGGGCGCCGAGCGCGACTGCACGGAGGCCCGAGCCGCAAAGCTGGTTCATGCCCCAGGCCGGTGCGTCGACCGGAATGCCGGCCGCAATCGATGCCTGGCGAGCGGGGTTCTGCCCTGCGCCTGCTGCAAGGATCTGGCCCATGATGACTTCCGAGACATCGCCCGCCGCGACACCAGCACGGTCGAGCGCACCCTGGATAGCCGTCTTGCCGAGTTCGTGCGCCGCGACACCCGCAAGCGCGCCGTTGAACGCGCCGACCGGCGTGCGGGCAGCGCTGGCGATCACAATCGTTGTGGAATCTGCGCTCATCGTCGTCTCCTGAGTGAAGGGATCGCGTGCCGACCCGTGCGCCCCGCGAGGGTACCGGCGTCACCGGCCGTTGGTCATGATGTATTCGTACGATTACCGCCGATCACATAATCCGGCAATCGGATCCCGTGGCAACCAACCTCCGCATTTAGGCGCGTCAGGACTGGAATCCCAGGTTCCCTGACATGGGGTGAGCGTGGTAGCATTGCCATATGTCAAGCATTGGGAGGCGGCCCAAATTATGCTGAGCAAGTCAGACGCTCCCACGGGGAAGAAAGAGCCGGTGGTCATCAAGAAGTACGCGAACCGGCGTCTCTACAATACCGAGACCAGCACCTACGTGACGCTGGAAGATCTTGCCCAGATGGTCCGCTCCGAGCGCGATTTCGTCGTTTTCGACGCCCGCACCGGCGACGACCTGACCCATTCCGTGCTTACACAGATCATCGTCGAGCAGGAGAGCCGGGCCGGCGCCCAGACCCTGCTGCCTGTGCCGTTCCTTCGCCAGTTGATCCGCTTCTACGGCGGCGCCATGGAGCGCATGGTGCCGAGCTACCTGCAGGTCAGCCTCGAGACACTGACCCGCGAGCAGGATCGCTTCCGTAAGCAGTTCGCCAACGCCTTCACGCCTCAGGGTGCGCTCGAGGCCTACCAGGAGCAGGCGCGTAAGAATCTCCAGCTCTTCGAGCAGGCGATGACCATGTTCAGTCCCTTTGCCGCCGCCAAACCCGGTGCCAAGGTCGAAGGTGGCGCGCCAAAGGGCGACGGCGCAGAGCCTGTACCCATGCGAGAGAAGACGGCGGCCGCCAAGCCTTCGGCAAGCGACGCCGATGCGCCCGAGAGCGACGAGCTGACCGCCATGCGCAACGAGCTCGCCGCCATGCAGGCGCGAATCGAAAAGCTCGCCAAGACAAAGACCTGACATCTCGGCAGCCGTGCTCGTGCGGCTGTTTTGCGAGGCTGAGAGCACCCTGCGGGGTGCTCTTGCGCTCCCCTGAGTTTGGCGTCATCCTTTTGTCAAACACAAGCAGGAGGCGCCCATGAGCGATGCCGAGCCAATAAGCCTTTATCCCGGCTTTGGTGCAGGCGGGTCCATATCGCCGACCCACCGCGCATCATCGCCGGCGCCGTCCGTGGTTGTCTTCACGCGACGTGAATTGACGGCCATTCTGGACGTCTACGGCCGCCAGGTTGCGGCGGGCGAATGGCGCGACTATGCGATCGACCATGGCCGCGAGACGGCCGCCTTCTCGATCTTCCGCCGCACGAGTGAAGTGCCTCTCTACCGCATCGAGAAGACGCCGAAGCTTGCGCGCAAGCAGGGCGCCTACAGCGTCGTCAGCGCCACCGGGCTGATCCTCAAGCGCGGCAACGAACTCGACCGGGTCCTCGCCGTCATTGACAAGCGCGTGCGCCTCGTCGACTGAGCCAGTGGATTGAGATGCCCATGACTGCCGAAATCGTCAACCTCCGACAGGCGCGCAAGCGGCGCGAGCGCGAGACCAAGGAGGCTGAGGCGGAGAGCAATCGCGCGCGCTTTGGCCGTACGCGCGCCGAGCGTGAGCGCGATGAAATCGGTGAGGCGAGAACCCGCCAGCATCTCGACGGCCATCGCCTCGAGAAGAGCTCGGATACAGCTCCCGAAGAGCCCTCGGCCAATACCGCACCCGAGACTTCCACCCCCAAAGTGCCGTGACGCGGCCCATCAAGCGCTCGTTCTCGATCGACGGGCACCGGACGTCGATTTCGCTCGAACCGCCCTTCTGGAATGCCCTGAAGGAGGTTGCTGCCAAGGAGCGCACCCCCGTCGCGCGCCTCGTCGCGACAATTGACCAAAATCGTGATTCTGCGGGTCTTTCGAGCGCTGTGCGCATATGGCTTCTGAGCTACTATCAATCTCGCTCGAGCGACTGATAGGGCGAAGGCGGACATTCAGCCTAAGTCTATGATTATTTTTCGTTCTCGATCGTTCAGTGCCCCAAAAAAGCCCGGAAACTGCGACGACGCTCAGATCGGGATTGCCGGGGTCGAGGGGCTTTCATTTATCTGTTTCTCAAGTCGGGCACCGTCCATCGGGCGGGGCGGATTTCTTGCATCCGCAGTTCCGATATGAGCGACAGCAGACGTGGGCGACAGCAGCGGCAACCCGATCGGGGAAGTGGCCCAATGGCGTGTGCCGGGCCCACAGGGGATCGGAGTGAAATTCATGACTGTTCGCGTGCGTCGTCGGATCGCAATGATGACTGCCGTCGGATGTCTGGTTGGATTGAGCCCGCTGGCTGCGTGCGCGCAGGACGCGCCGAAGG
>JAEYPL010000082.1 GCA_023410905.1 Pseudomonadota bacterium | reverse complement strand
GAGCGGCAACGTGCGGTCATACGGCGCGACGGCGATGCTGAGGGGGCGAGGCATGGGTCTCGATGGGTGGCGGCGGTAGTGGCGGACAGTATCGAGGGAACGTTGTTCTCGCCAGATCGTTCGTGTGGGGGCGAGTTTGGCAGACCGCTACTACCCGCGCGCGCGCCCTTGAAAAGCGCGGTTTGTGGGCGAGGAGAGCCTGAGAATCAGCTTAGAACGCCCGTCCGATCCCCATCTTCTACCGATGAAAATTCGAGGTACGCATGACTGGTTGGCTGACTGGCTTCGAAGCTGCGTTCATCGTCAAGCTTACCTTATGCCTGCTGCTGGGCACACTCATCGGCGTCGAGCGCGAGCTGCGCAATAAACCGGCCGGCATCAGCACGCATTGCTTCGTCATGGCGGGCGCGTGCTTGTTCACATTCATATCGACCGTCGCCGATCCCAACAGCCCCGCCCGTATCGCGGCGCAGGTGGTGTCGGGTGTCGGTTTTCTCGGCGCGGGAATGATCCTCAAGAGCGAGAACAATACCGTCAAGAATCTGACCACGGCCGCAGCCGTCTGGTTCGCCGCCGCGATCGGTATGGCCATCGGCATCGGCTGGTACGTGATTGCCATCATCGCGTCGGTCTACGCAGTGATCGTGCCGCGCATCCCGCACATCCGAAAGTGGCAGGAAAGCCAGCAGGACGAGTGATATGTCGGGCTGGCGAGGGGCCTGAAGCCGGTGTTCTGGCCCCTCCAATCCCCACCCCTCTTGCCACACCCCGCATCCCTTGCGTGACGCCCCTGCCGGGCCCAGCTATAAGGCCCTGAAAGGCCCCAGGAAGCCAATGCAACCCGGATGCACCATGAGCCGCGCTGACGCCACGTCCTACCCGAAGATCACGCCCGAGGTGATCGCCTCCCACGGCTTCAAGGGCGACGAATACGACCGCCTGCTCGGCATTCTCGGCCGCGATCCGACTTTCCTGGAGCTGGGCATCTTCTCGGTCATGTGGTCCGAGCACTGCTCGTATAAATCGAGCCGCTTCTGGCTGAAGCAACTCCCGACCTCGGGGCCGAAGGTCATCCAGGGGCCGGGCGAGAACGCGGGCGTCGTCGATCTCGGTGATGGCGACTGCGCCGTCTTCAAGATGGAGTGCCACAACCATCCGAGCTTCATTGAGCCCTACCAGGGCGCGGCGACGGGCGTCGGCGGCATCATGCGCGACGTGTTCACCATGGGCGCGCGGCCGATCGCGAACCTCAATGCACTGCGCTTTGGCGATCCCGCGCATCCGAAGACGCGACATCTCGTGTCGGGCGTCGTTGCGGGCATCGGCGGCTATGGCAACTGCGTCGGCGTGCCGACGGTCGGCGGCGAGACGAACTTCGATCCGGGCTACAATGGCAATATCCTCGTCAACGCGATGTGCATCGGCCTCGCGCGCTCGGACAAGATTTTCTATTCGGCCGCGAAGGGCGTAGGTCTCTCGGTGGTCTACGTCGGCTCGAAGACGGGCCGCGACGGCATTCACGGCGCGACCATGGCGTCCGCCGAATTCGACGACAAGAGCGCGGAAAAGCGCCCGACCGTGCAGGTCGGCGATCCTTTCACGGAAAAGTTGCTGATCGAGGCGTGTCTCGAACTCATGGCATCGGATGCGATCATCGCCATTCAGGATATGGGCGCGGCGGGGCTCACGTCATCGACGTCGGAGATGGCGGACAAGGGCGGCGTCGGCATCGAGCTGGATCTCGACCATGTGCCGCAGCGCGAGCCGAACATGACGGCCTACGAGATGATGCTCTCGGAGAGCCAGGAGCGGATGCTCATGATCCTGAAGCCCGGATCAGAAGGCGCGGGCGAGGCCGTGTTCCGCAAGTGGGGCCTCGATTTCGCGATCATCGGCAAGACGACCGATACGGGCCGCATGATCGTCAAGCACAAGGGTGTGATCGAAGCCGATCTGCCCGTCGACAAGCTCGCGAATTCCGCGCCGCTCTATGAGCGCCCGTGGGTACCGACCGTGCCGCCGAAGACCATTCTCGCCGAGTGGGTGGCGGCACCGTCGAGTCTCACCGACACGCTCGAAGCCATGATGAGCGGGCCGCACCTCGCCTCGCGCCGCTGGATCTGGGAGCAGTATGACCATCTGGTCATGGGCCATACGCTCGTGCGCCCCGGTGGTGATGCGGCGGTCGTGCGACTGCCGGGCACGAAGAAGGCGATCGCGGCAACCTGCGATGTGACGCCGCGCTATGTCCTCGCCGATCCGGTCATGGGCACGAAGCAGGCCGTCGTCGAGACGTGGCGCAATCTGACGGCCGTCGGTGCCGATCCGATCGCTATCACGGACAACATGAACTTCGGCAATCCCGAGCGGCCCGAGATCATGGGCCAGTTCGTCGGCTCGGTCGAAGGCATGGGCGAAGCGTGCCGCGCGCTCGGCTATCCGGTCGTGTCGGGCAATGTCTCGCTCTACAACGAGACGAACGGCAAGGGCATTCCGCCGACGCCCGCGATCGGCGGCGTGGGCCTCATTCCGGATTGGTCGAAGACGGTCGACATCAAGCTCAAGCACGATGGCCATCTGCTGATCCTGATCGGACATGAGGAAGGTCATCTCGGCCAGTCGCTCTATCAGCTCCACGCCACGGGCAAGAACGAGGGCGCGCCCCCGCCGGTCGATCTCGCCGACGAGATCAAGGCGGGCAATCTCGTGCGCGCGCTCATCCGCGGCGAGAAGGTGTCGGCTGTCCACGATGTGAGCGACGGCGGCCTGCTGGTGGCCGTCGCGGAGATGGCACTCGCGGGTAATCGCGGCGTCGAGCTGTTCCCGTACGAAGGCAAGCTGCCGGCGCACGCCGTGTGGTTCGGTGAGGACCAGGGCCGCTACGTGCTGGCGGCGGAGCCCTCCACGGCCGAGGAGATTGCCGAGCGGGCGCGCCTGCTCGGGCTGGCCGTCCGCATTATCGGCCGGACGGGTGGTGATGCCATACAACTCAAGGGGGAGGCGGCTCTGCCGCTCGCCCAGCTCCGCAAGGGGCACGCAGCCTGGCTGCCTGAGTATATGAGTGGAAAGCGTAATTCCTGATCGTGTTTAGTGGCCGCCGTACTCTGGTGGTATGCTGGACGATGTTAGTCAGGAGCTAGATATCCGTGCGCGAGCGACGCCTGCTACTCATCATCGGCGGCGGCATTGCTGCCTACAAGTGCCTGGAGCTGATCCGGCGCGCGCGTGAGCGCGGCTTCTCCGTGCGCACGGTTATGACCAAGGCCGCGCAGGCTTTCGTGACGCCGCTTTCGGTGAGCGCAATCTCCAACGAGCGGGTGCTGACGGAGCTGTTCGACGTTGATGAGGAGCGCGAGATCGGTCATATCCGCCTCTCGCGCGACGCCGACCTGATCGTGGTCGCGCCCGCGACCGCCGACCTCATGGCGAA
>JAEYPL010000037.1 GCA_023410905.1 Pseudomonadota bacterium | reverse complement strand
TCCGCACGGCCCGCGCCAAGGGACAGACGGAGATCAAGGTTCTTGTTCGCCACGCACTCGCCAATGCGGCGGTCCCGATCCTCCCGATCATCGGCCTTACGGTAGCAATTCTGATCGGCGGCGTGGTGGTCACCGAGTCGGTCTATACGCTGCCGGGCCTCGGCCTGCTTACGGTCGATGCCGTGCTCGCCCGCGACTATCCGACCATTCAGGCGGTCATCCTGCTCTTCTCGTTCGCCTATGTGCTCATCAACCTCCTGGTTGATGTCGCGTATACTTTCCTCGATCCCAGGATCCGTTATTGATGGCTACCATTGACGCAGCTCCGCCGGTCCCCCGACGACGTTCCGTCTGGTCCACCGTGCTGCGCAACCCGAGCGTTATTTTCGGCGGCTCGATTGCGCTGGTGATGTTGATCGTGGCCATTCTGGCGCCCTTCCTCGGCACGCGCGACCCAGCGGAGATCAATCCCTCGGCGCGCAATCAGAAGCCCGGCTATACGGCCACGGTTCGCGATGACGAAGGGAAGCGCATTCAGGTCAAGTATCGCCTCGGTACCGACAGCCTCGGGCGTGACATCTACAGCCGCGTGATCTACGGCGCGCGCGTTTCGCTGATCGTCGGCATCACGGTCGCGATCATCGCCGTATTTTTCGGTCTCATCATCGGGATGATCGCGGGCTACGTCCGCTGGCTCGACGGCATCATCATGCGCTTCATGGATGGCCTGATGGCTATCCCCGAAATCCTGCTGGCGATCGCGCTCGTGTCACTCTCGCGCGCCGGACTACCGGCCGTCGTCATAGCGATTGTCATTCCGCAGATTCCGCGTGTCGTCCGACTGGTGCGCTCGGTGGTTCTTTCCATTCGCGAGGAGCCGTATGTCGAGAGCGCGATCACCGTCGGCACACCGACGCCGACCTTGCTCTTCCGCCACGTGCTTCCGAATACGACGGCGCCGCTAATCGTGCAGGGCACGTTCATCTGTGCCAGCGCGATCCTTGTCGAGGCAATTCTCTCGTTCCTCGGCATCGGCATTCCGCCGGAGGTGCCGACGTGGGGCAACATCATGGCCGAGGGGCGGACCTACTTCCGCATCCTGCCTCACAACATCCTGTATCCTGGAATCGCGCTCGCGCTCGCGGTGCTCGCGATCAACATGCTCGGCGACGGTCTGCGCGACACGCTCGATCCGCGCTTCGCCAAGAGGTTCTGAGCAGCCATGCAAGAAGCTCTCACTGGCGCGACTGAGCCCGTACTTTCCGTGCGAAATCTCACGGTGCGCCTGCCGCGCGGCGCGGATCGCGAGAATGCAATTCAAGACATCAGCTTCGATATCGGCCCGCGCGAGATCGTGTGCATTGTGGGCGAGTCGGGTTCGGGCAAATCGGTAACTGCGCAGGCCGTCATGGGCCTGCTGCCGAAGCGCGACCTCGTCGTCACCGGTGGAGAAACCCTCCTTCAGGGCGAGGATACGACGAAGGCGACGATCCACCGGCTGCGCGAGCTTCGTGGCACGCGCATGGGCATGATCTTTCAGGAGCCCATGACCGCGCTCAATCCGGTGCAGCGGGTCGGCCAGCAGATCGCTGAGGTGCTCGAGATCCACACCGATCTGCCGGCGGCTGAGCAGCGCAAGCGCGTGCTCGAGATCATGCACGCGGTCAAACTTCCCGATCCGGAGCTGATGATCGACGCCTATCCGCATCAGCTCTCCGGCGGCCAGCGCCAGCGCATCATGATTGCTGCGGCTCTGATCCTCGATCCGGCATTGCTGATCGCCGACGAACCGACAACCGCTCTCGATGTGACCACGCAGGCGCAGATCCTGAAGCTCGTCAAGGAGATGCAAACGCGCCGCAATACCGGCGTGATGTTCATCACCCACGACTTCGGTGTCGTGTCCGAGATCGCTGACCGCGTGGTCGTCATGCAGCGTGGTCGCATCGTGGAGCAGGGCACGCGTGACGAGGTGCTGAGGAACCCGCGCGAGGCGTATACGAAAATGTTGGTCGCCGCGGTGCCCAGCCTCGTGCCCCCTAAGCGTGCGCCTGTTGAAGGCAAAGTGACGCTCGAAGCGAAGCAGCTCTCAAAAATCTACGGTCGCCGCACTTTCCTCAATCGCAATGCGCGCATCGTCAAGGCCGCGCAGGACGTGAATTTTCACATCCGCAAGGGCGAGACGCTCGGTATCGTCGGCGAGTCGGGTTCCGGCAAGACGACCGTCGCGCGCTGTATCGCCCGGCTGATCGAGCCGACGGATGGCGAGATTCTCATCGAGGGTGCCAACGTCGCGCACCTTCCCGAGCGTGATCTCAGGCCCTACCGCCGCGATATCCAGATCGTCTTCCAGGATCCTTATCGCTCTCTCAATCCACGCCGCACCGTCGGCCAGTCGATCGTCGAGGGACCGATCAACTTCGGAATGACGCACGAGAAGGCCCAGGAGAAAGCGCGCGAGCTGATGGGGCTCGTCGGTCTTTCGCCGGATGCACTCGATCGCTATCCGCATCAGTTCTCGGGCGGCCAACGCCAGCGCATCTGCATTGCGCGCGCGCTTGCCATGGGGCCGACGCTGCTGATCGCGGATGAGGCCGTTTCCGCGCTCGACGTTTCCGTGCAGGCGCAGGTGCTGGAGCTGCTCGACAACATCCGCAAGCAATTCGATCTCGCGGTGCTTTTCATCACGCACGATTTGCGCGTCGCCGCTCAAATCTGCGATCGCATCGCGGTCATGAAGAACGGCGTTGTCGTCGAGCATGGGACCACGGCGGAGGTCTTCCGCAATCCCCAGCATGAGTACACCAAGGCGCTGTTCGAAGCGGCGCCGGGACGCGATTTCGGCGTGCAGCAGCCGGTCGCCTGAGGTTCGCTGTTCCGCTCTGCAATCGAGTGCGCTTAGTGCTTGACCCTCGCCACTCGACCGGCAAACGATGCTGCCGGGGTCGAGTGGGACGGGGGAAGAGCATGGACAGCGTATCGGCCGCCGGGGCCGATCGGCCGGCCAAGCCGACGATGGATAGTGCAGCGGCAACGGAGCAGCATCCGCTCATCATAACCGTCCACGGCACCTTCGCGGCCGATCCAAGCGATGATGGGGAGCAATGGTGGCAGCGCGGTTCCGCCTTTATGTCCGCGTTGGCGGAGCGCCTCGTCGACAAGGGCGTTCCGGGTCTTACGGTGCAGCCCTTCCATTGGACGGGCCTCAATTCCGATCAGGCGCGTCTGCGCGCGGCATCGGCCCTCGCCGGCACACTGGCCACGGCAAAGAAGACTGGCCGTCCAGTCGCCGTGATCGCCCATAGTCACGGCGGCAATGTTCTCATGGAAGCGCTGGTCCAGCGCCGCACGCGACGCCCGCTCGCGGCTGTGCTCACTCTCGGGACGCCGTTCTTCAAGCGCCGGCTCAAGCCGCTGCCGACGTTGATCGCCCTGTTCAAGGTCCTGCTTGGTCTGGCCGTGGCCCCCGCCATGATGATGTACGCCTGGATGGCGCTACCCGCCGCGCTCGACGGTAGTCGCATAGAACTCATCGTGCTGCCGCTGCTGATACTCGGCTTCGTTATGTGGGCGTTCTACTCGGGAGCGCGGGCTCTCGTGCGCCAGCGCCGCGCCCGGCAGCGTGCGCTGATGGCCGTCGATCCCTCGCGATGGCTCGTCATTCAGAGCCCGCGGGACGAGGCCATGCGCCTGCTCGAGTCGGCCGTAGCGGTGAAGCCTGTCTTTGTTTCGCGCGCTTCTGCTCATGGGCAATGGGTGCGCTTCGGCACTGTCGCGGGCTTCTTTGGCACTCTCGCATTCTTGTTTCTTACCGCCTCCTATTTTCTCAGCCCTATCATTGAGAAAATAGGAAAGCGTGATTTCGGCTCCGGCATCATTGCGGACTTCACGTTCCTGCTGGTGATCCCGATCGTGTTCGCGCTTATTTACGCTGCGGTTCGGTTGTTCTCTTGGCTCATTGGAGCCCGGTTGCTGGCGTCCATGCTCAACGTGTCGATTCACGGTGGCATCGTCGGTGCTGCGTATGGTGGCGACGATGTCTATGCTCTGACAGGCGTCGAGCGTACGCCGCCCTACTTGCCCGGCGTGCAGGAACGGCGCGTTTCAGCAGCGACACTGGGCGGGATCGATGACAACGCCATTATCGAGGCGGCGCGAGAGTTCTATTCCGAGATCGTGGCGGAGGAAGTCGCGGAAATGACCTTTGCCGATCCGGATCTTCTCATGAAGCGCATGACGGATGCGCTCTATCACAACGCCTACATGCGCGATGGCGATATCGTCGAAGCCGTTGCCGACCACCTCGCGCAAAATTTTCGGAACTGGCCTGCTCGCTAAGGCTCAGCCCCCGGCGATCTGGGGGAGGATGTGGACCTCCGAGTCCGGACTGATCGGCTCGAGCAGAGCATCCTGATAGATCTGTCCGTCGATGGCGACTGCGAGGCCCTCTTCGAGATGAGGCGCCAACTCGGGAAATTTCTCGCCGAGCTTCCGGAAGAGCTGGCGGATCGTACTAGCGTCGATCTCGAACTCCGTCACGTCGCCGGTGTACTGGCGCAGGTTGCCGATCAGCGTGACGTGGGCCATGGATGTGCTTCCTTCCTAATTCATCGGGCCCGCACGACGTGCAGGCCCGATGTCGTTCTCAACGTACCAGCAGGCGCGCGTGCATCACGCCTTGCCGGCCGCCTTCATGGCCTTCAGCACCTTCGGTGGCGACATCGGCAGCTCGAAGAAGCGGACACCCGACGAACGGCGAACCGAAGCACCGATCGCCGCCATCGGCGGTACGATCGGCGTCTCGCCGATGCCGCGCACGCCATAGGGGTGACGCGGGTTCGGCACCTCGACGATGATCGTGTCGATCATCGGCAGGTCGGATGCGACAGGCACGCGATAGTCGAGGAAGCCCGCATTCTGCAGCTTGCCGTCGGCGCCGTAGATGTACTCCTCATTGAGCGCCCAGCCGATGCCCTGCACTGCGCCACCCTGATACTGACCTTCGACGTACGAGGGATGGATCGCCTTGCCGGCATCCTGGATGGCCGTATAGCGCGTGACCGTGACCTTGCCCGTGCCGGGGTCGACCTCGGTGTCAGCAATGTGCACGCCGAAGCTCGGGGCCGCGCCCTGCGCGCTGATCGCGGCGTAACCGACGATGGCGCCGCCGGTCTTGCCGGCCACCTTCGCGATGTCGCTCAGTGACATCGGCTGATGCTTGCCGGCATTCTCGCCTGCCGGGCGGAACATGCCGTCCTCGAAGGCAACCGCTTCCTCGGGAATGTCCCAAAGTTTGGCGGCACGCCCGCTCGCCTGCTTCACGATCGAGCGCGCGGCCTCGACGGTTGCCATACCGCTCGAGAAGGTCGAGCGGCTGCCGCCAGTGAGGAAGTTGTAACCGAGCGAGCTCGTGTCGGCGATGATCGGGCGGATCTTGTGAACGTCGACCTTCAGCTCTTCCGCCGCCATCATGCAGAGCGAGGCGCGTAGGCCGCCGATGTCCGGCGTGCCGGCCATGAGCGTGAGCGTGCCGTCCTCGTTGAGCTGCAGCGAGACGGTTGTTTCGCCGCCGATGTTGAACCAGAAGCCGGCTGCAAGACCGCGGCCCTGGTTTGGGCCGAGCGGCGCCTTCCAGTGATCGCTGTCCTTCGCGGCTTCCAGACACTCGATCAGGCCGACGGGGCCGAACTTCGGGCCGTAGGCCGCGCGCGTGCCTTCCTTCGCGGCATTCTTCAGGCGAAGCTCGATCGGGCACATGCCGAGCTTTTCGGCGATCTCGTCAACGAGGCTCTCGACACCGTATGTGGAGATCGGGCCGCCGGGCGCGCGGTAGGCTGCGACCTTGGGCCTGTTCGACACGACATCGTAGCCGACGACCTTGACGTTCTCCAGGTCGTAGTTGGCGAACGCGCACATGCACGCAGGCTGCACGGGGCTGCCCTGGAATGCGCCTGCCTGCAGCGTGATCTCGGCCTCGGCAGCCGTGATGGTGCCGTCCTTCTTCACGCCCATCTTCACTTTGACGGTGCCGCCGGATGTCGGGCCGCTCGCCTTGAAGACTTCCTCGCGGCTCATGACCATCTTCACCGGACGGCGCGACTTCTTCGAGAGAGCCAGCGCCAGCGGTTCGAGGTAGACGACCGTCTTGCCGCCGAAGCCACCGCCGATCTCCGAGGACGTCACGCGAATCTTGCCGATGTCCCAGTCGAGCAGCTTGGCGCAGTAGGCGCGCACGACCCAGTGGCCCTGCGTCGTCACCCAGAGTTCAGCCGAGCCGTCCTCCGAAGCGGAGGCGAGGCAGGCGTGCGGCTCGATATAGCCCTGGTGCACGGCCTTGGTTTTGAATTCGCGCTCGACGACGAGATCCGCAGCAGCGAAACCTTTGTCGATGTCACCGAGGTTGAACTCGACCCGCTTGGAGATGTTCGAGGCCTTGGTCGGCGCCGGGGTGACGCCGGTCGTGATCATGTTCTCATGCAGGATCGGCGCACCGGGCTGGATAGCCTCGATCTCGTCGATGACGTGGGGCAGCACTTCGTACTCGACCTTGATGGCATCGAGCGCGGCGAGCGCGGCCTTTTCATTCAGCGCGGCGACAGCGGCGACCGCGTGACCCTCATAGAGCACCTTCTCACGGGCCATGACGTTGCACGTCATGTCGCGATAGTTGACGACACCCTCGCCTGCCGGGATGAATTCGGACGGCTGCTCGGGGAAGTCCTTGGAGGTGACGACGGCCTTCACGCCGGGAAGCGCCAGGGCCTTTGAAACGTCGATCGACTTGATACGCGCGTGCGCGTGCGGCGAGCGCAGGACCTTGCCGACGAGCTGGCCGGCCATCTTGAGGTCGGCACCGTACTTCGCGCGGCCGGTAACTTTGTCGACGCCATCCGGGCGGATCGGACGGGTGCCAACAACATCGAACTGGGGCTTCTTGACACGCTCTTGCATGATCAGGCTCCTCTCATCTCGGCGGCGGCGTCCATGACGGCGCGTACGAT
>JAEYPL010000004.1 GCA_023410905.1 Pseudomonadota bacterium | reverse complement strand
GCGCCGGACGGCATGGTGCACGTCGCGCGAACCCTGGATATTCCACTGAACCGCATTGCCATGATCGGCGACACGACCACGGACATGCTGGCGGCGAAGGCGGCCGGGGCGGGGCTGGTGATCGGTGTGCTCAGCGGTCTCGACAGCGCTCGGAGGCTGGGAGAGAGCGCCGATGCCGTCGTTCAGGATCTTCACGCAGTAGCACTGTCGGGGCAGGCGGATTGACGCTTGCTCAGGTGCGCCACCGCTCCAGCGCAGCGTCGTCGCTCTCGCGCGCATCGACCCAGCGGCCTTCGCCGTTCGCGTCGGTCTCCTTCTTCCAGAACGGTGCGCGCGTCTTGAGGTAGTCCATCAGAAAAGCCGCGGCTTCGAAGGCCGCGTGCCGATGTGCGGATGCCGTTACGACCAGCACGATGTTGTCGCCGGGCGCGAGACTGCCGATGCGATGGACGATGCGTGTGCCCTGCAGCGGCCAGCGCTTGTGCGCCTCTTCCTCGACGCGTGTGAGTTCGGCCTCGGTCATGCCGGGGTAGTGCTCGAGTGTCATGGACGACAGCGCTGTGCCATCACTCGTGCCGCGTACTGTGCCGGTGAATGTGACAATCGCACCGATGTCCGTGCGGCCGGCCGTCAGCGCAGCGACTTCGCGAGAGATATCGAAATCGTCGGTCTGGACGGCGACGCTCACGGCCCTAGTGTCCCAATTCCGAAGTTCGCCCCACATCGAAGCTTGCGGTCCACGCGAACTTCGGAATTACAAGGGACACTAGAAGCATACACTTGCTAGTGTGATTCAGATCGAGAAATTCGCTCGGACGAGAGCGGCAAGCATAGGCGAATTTCTCGATCATCACACTAGCCTCCCGTCACCGGCGGAAAGAAGCCGATCTCGCGGGCGCCCGAAATCGGCGCCTCCTGCCGGACGTGCGTGTGATCGATGGCCGCGCGAATGACCTCGGCGCGCTCGAAGGCGTGCGCGTACTCGGGGCCGCGTTCCTTGAGCCAATGAATGAGGTCGGCGACGGTCGAGATGCCGGGCGGCACGTCGAGCCTCTCCTCTGATCGGCCAACCCGTTCGCGCAGCCAGGCGAAATAGCGCAAAGTCACTGTCATGGGGCCACCTTACACCGAGGCGCGCCTCAATTGTCCATGGCGTGACGGACGGCGGCCTTCAGGTAGTCATAGCCGGTCCACAGCGTCAGGAGCGCAGCGGCCCAGAGCAGCATCGTGCCGGTTATCGTGACGCCGGGGAGCATCCTGTCCGCCGCCGGTCCAGCCAGCAGGACGGCGAGGGCGAGCATCTGGAGCGTGGTCTTCCACTTGGCGAGGCGCGTCACATGTACCTTGACGTTCAGTTCGGCCAGGAACTCGCGCAGACCCGAGACGAGGATCTCGCGGGAGAGAATAATGATGGCCGCCCAAATCGTTATGTAGTCGATGGTGCCGTCGTTCACGAGCAGCAGCAGCGCCGTGCCGACCAGCAGCTTGTCAGCGATCGGGTCGAGCATCCGACCGAGCGTCGATTGCTGTTCAAGCACGCGTGCGAGATAGCCATCGAGCCAGTCGGTGAGGCAGGCGAGCGTGAAGATGGTGAAGGCGGCCCAATGGCCGTTGTCTCCCTCGATCAAGAGGAAGCAAGCCGCCATCAGGGGAACGGCGGCGATCCGTCCGTACGTGAGGACGTTAGGCAGTGTCGTCAATGACGCGCGCGCGGTCTCGTCCATGGCTCTTGTTGCTACACGATTGGTGGATCGCCTCCAAGCGTGCCAGTTGCGAGGCTGCTCTGCAACGCAGGCGGCACGTGGGCTGCGCACTAATTTGTGACCGCCGTAGCCCGATGTTTAGGCTCGGCTCAAATTTTCTGATTGTATTCGCCGACTTCTGGGAACTTGCGCAGGCGCCCATCGATATCCGCGAAGATGGCGCGCTGGGCGGCTTCGGACGTCGGGCTTTCCACCACCACGACCAGCTCCGGCTTGTTCGAGGAGGCGCGCACGAGACCCCAGGTGCCGTCTTCGAGAACCACGCGCACGCCGTTCACGGTGATGAGATCGCGAATGGACTGGCCCGCGACTTTTTCGCCTTTGGCCGCAGCATCCTGGTAGGCCTTCACGATCTGCTCGACGATGCCGTATTTCGTCTCGTCGGCGCAATGCGGTGACATGGTCGGAGACTGCCACGTCTTCGGGAGATCGCGCTGGAGGTCGGCCATGGTCTTGTCAGGGCTGCGGTCGAGCATGTCACACACCGCGAGCGCCGCGACGAGGCCGTCGTCGTAGCCGCGACCGAGCGGCGGCTGGAAGAAGAAGTGGCCGGACTTCTCGAAGCCGACGAGCGCTTTCTGCTCGTGCGTGTAACGCTTCATGTAGGAGTGGCCGGTCTTCCAGTAGAGCGCCTTCGCACCGTTCTTCTGGAGAACGGGATCGGTGAGGAAAAGGCCCGTCGATTTGACGTCGGCGACGAACACCGCGTTCGGGTGAATGGCCGAGATGTCACGCGCGAGCATGACGCCGACCTTGTCGGCAAAGATCTCGTGGCCCTCGTTGTCGACCACGCCGCAGCGGTCGCCGTCGCCGTCGAAGCCGAGGCCGACATCCGCTTTATGTTCGAGCACTGCCGCGCTCATGGCGTGCAGCATCTCGAGATCTTCGGGGTTCGGATTGTAGCGCGGGAATGTGTAGTCGAGATCGCAGTCGAGCGGGACGACCTCGCAGCCGATGGCCTCCAGCACCTTCGGGGTAAAAGCGCCCGCCGTGCCATTGCCGCACGCGCACACGACCTTGAGTTTACGCTTAAGTTTCGGGCGATTTGAGAGCGCCTTCGCATAGCGCTCGGCCATATCCGGCACGAAAATATAGCGACCGCCGCCCGGTGCATCGTACTCGCCATTGAGCACGATGTTCTTCAGCTCGGTCATGTCGTCGGGACCGAACGTCAACGGGCGAGCGAGGCCCATCTTGATGCCGGTCCAGCCATTGTCGTTGTGGCTCGCGGTGACCATGGCAACGCCCGGCACGTCGAGTTCGAACTGCGCGAAGTAAGCCATGGGCGAGAGCGCAAGGCCAATGTCATGAACCTCGGCGCCGCCCGCGAGCAAGCCGTTGATCAGCGCTTGCTTCACGGATGCGGAATAGGAACGGTAGTCGTGCCCGGTGACGATGCGCAGCGGCACGCCGCGGCGGCGGAACAGCGCTGCGAGCCCGAGTCCCATGGCGTTGAGGCCCATGAGATTGATCTCGTTGGGAAAGAGCCAACGCGCATCGTACTCGCGAAAGCCGGTCGGCTTGACCAGCGGGAGCTGTTCGAACGCGAGGGTGTTGGGCTTGAGGTCTGGGCGGGGCTTCGGCAGCATCATTTCGATTTGTTCCTCGTGGGAAACGCGCGCGACGGACCGTGGTTGCACACGTGCCCGGTCGGACGTCCTCCGAAAGTATACATTTTAAGTATAGGACGCGTTTCGGACGGATCGATGGCGCCTTTCGCCCCTGGAAGTCAAGGCTTTAGGGCCGTACGGGCAGTCCGAATTTCGGTTAGCGCCCGTAAAGCACTTCCGGAAGCCATAGCGCGACGGCCGGGAAGATGATCACGATGATCAGGCCCAGGACCTGCAGTCCCATGAACTGCATCATGCCTTTATAGATGTCGACCAGCGACCATTGCGGGACGACACCTTTCAGGAAGTAGGCTGAGAGCGCCACGGGCGGCGAGAGCCAGGCCGTCTGCAGGTTCACGGCGACCAGAATGCCGAACCAGACCTTATCGAACCCGAGCTTCTCGACCAGCGGCAGCAGGAACGGTACCACGATGAGTACAATCGGGACCCACTCCAGCGGCCAGCCGAGCAGGAAGATGAGCGCCATGATGATGGCGAGCACGACATAGCGATTGAGTTCCAGGCCGAGCAGCGCTTCCGTCAACATGTTCGGCGTGCCGAGCCGGGCAAAGACGGCGCCGAAGAAGTTCGATGCGGCGACGAGGAACAGGATCAGCACCGAGATCTCGAGCGTCTTGACCAAGGCCGACTGGAAATTCTGAAGGTTCAGGCGGCCGTACGCGGCGGCGAGCACGAGCGAGCCGAACGCGCCGCAGGCCGCGCCTTCGGTCGGCGTCGCGAAGCCGAATACGATGCTGCCGAGCGCGAAGAATACGAGTGCCGCGGGTGGTACGAGCCCGGCGAAGAAATCTTTCCAGGCTTCGCGCCGGTCGGCTGCGCGCAACTCCATGGCGAGAGGAGGCCCGAGCGACGGATTGATCCAGCAGCGGATCATGGCATAGCCGGTGAAGAGAACGGCCAGCAGCAGCCCGGGAACGATCGCGGCAACGAAGAGCGTCGTCACCGGCACTTCGAGGACGGGCCCCATGACGACGAGCATGATGCTGGGCGGGAGCAGAATGCCGAGCGTGCCGCCCGCGGCAATGAGGCCGGCGGACATCTGCGTGTCATAACCCGATCGGATCATCTGCTGGCCGGCCATGATGCCGAGAATCGTGACCGATGCGCCGACGATGCCGGTTGCAGCCGCGAAAATCGTCGCGACGAACATGACCGCGAGGAAAAGCGAGCCGCGCAGGTTCGCAAGGAGCCTCTGGACGCTGCTGAACAGGCGCTCCATGAGGTTCGCCTGTTCCATCATAACGCCCATGAAGACGAACAGCGGCACGGCGGCCAGCGTCTGCTCCATCATGGTCGCGTTGAACTGGAGCGTCAGCAGGTAGAAGACGAGCTGGCCGAAGCCCCAATAGCCGAACACGATGCCGAGAAAGAGCAGCGTGAACGAGATTGGAAAGCCGATCATGATGGCGAACAGCATCGCCGCGATCATGAGCAGGCCGATCATTTCTGGCGACATGCCTAGTGTCCCGATTCCGAAGTTCGCGGATCCCGATGCGGTTGGCCCCGATCTAGGGCCACTTTCCGTTCTTTGCCGCGTAGCCGGCCCTGAGCGTCTCGGCGACGCCTTGCAAAGTGAGAAGTGCGATGCCGACCGGCAGCGCCATGCGCACGGGGCCGAGCAGGGGCGCCCAGGCCGTATCCATGCCGCGCTCGCCGCGCATGAGCGACGTCAGAGCCCAATCGCCGCAGACCCAGAGCAGGATGAGCATCGTCGGGAAGAAGAACACGATGTAGAGCACGACATCGACCGTGCCCTGCGCCCGCTCGGACCAGTTGCGGTAGAGGAAATCGGAGCGGATATGCACGCCTTTCGAGAGCGCGTAGCCGGCACCGAGGACGAACATGGCGCCGTAGAGAAAGCGGCTCATGTCGTAGGCCCACGCGGTCGGCGCGGTGAAGACGTATCGAGCGATGATCTCGTACATAACGGTGAT
The DNA here is from genome assembly GCA_023410905.1 of Pseudomonadota bacterium. Classification (GTDB taxonomy): domain Bacteria; phylum Pseudomonadota; class Alphaproteobacteria; order Rhizobiales; family Hyphomicrobiaceae. Next base: position 1,451 of record JAEYPL010000004.1, on the reverse strand, counting down.
GATCAACGGCACCGTCAGCCACGCGAAAATGCGTCCGGCCCAAAGATTGATCGTATCGATCGCCGCGATCGTGCCGGCCATCCAGTGCGGCATGTCGGCGGGTAAGCCGCTGCCGTCACGACGGCTCGCAATGAGCTCGTCCACGAGCTCCGGCGTCTGCTCTGGTCCGTTGGACATTCGTCGGCCCCCTGCCCCGCGCGAACGCACGTGATGCGGCGGCGGACGTACGCCCGCAGCCGCTGCGTAGGTGCGCTACTTCTTCTCGAGAGAGGCGGCGTAGGCGCCGGTGATGCCGGCATTGGCCTTCTGCGCGCGGGCCCAGAACGGGATCGCCGTGTCGGCGAACGCCCTCTGGCTGTCCCACACCTTCTTGAAGAACGCATTTTCGGAAGCGTGCTTCTCGAACGCCTTCTTGGCCGCGTCGCCATATTCCTTGAAGTAGGCGTCTGGCGTCGGATGGATCTGCACGCCGTGCTTCTCGACGAGTTCCTTGAGAGCCTTGCCGTTCTCGACAATGCGATAGGAATGCGCCTTCAGCAGTGCAGCGTTGGCCGCGACTTCCATGGCCTTCTGCTGGTGCGGCGACATCTTCTTCCAGACATCGCCATTGAGATACATGTCGGCGTTGACGACGTTCTGGTGCAGGCCTTCGAGATAGTAGTGCTTCAGCACTTTCTGAAAGCCGAAGACCATGTCGGGCTTCGGGCAGCACCACTCGGCCGCATCGAGCACACCCTTTTCGAGCGCCGGCAGGATGTCACCGCCGCCCATCGCGACTGAAGCAACGCCGATGTCGCGGTAGATCTGTCCGGGGATGCCGGGCGGTGTACGGAAGCGGAGCTTGCGGAAGTCCGCCATATCCTTGATCGGGGCCTTGAACCAGCCGAGCGCTTCAGGGCCGACCGGCTGGAGCATGAAGCCTTTGACGTTGACCTTCATCTCCTTCCACAGCTCGTCATAGAGCTGCTGGCCGCCGCCGTACTGATACCAGGCGAGCCAGGCGAGATTGTCGAGGCCGAGGCCCGATCCGGCTGCAGGCGAGCCGAACAACGTCGCGGCTGGATGCTTGCCGGACCAGTAGTGCGTCCAGGCAAAACCGCCTTCGATGAGGCCCTTGTCGACAGCATCGAGCGTGTCGTTGACGGCGACCACCGCGCCGGCAGGCAGCACTTCCATGGTCACGGTGCCGCCGGTCAGCGCCGAGACGTCGGACGCGAAGTCCTTGAGCATGGTGACTTCGTCCGCTGTGGTCGGAATGACCGACTGGATGCGGATCTTGATCGGTTTGTCCTGAGCGAGCACGGCCGGCACAAAGGCCGTTACCCCGAGAGCGAGCGCGCACGCAGCTCCCACCGCGAAATTGCGGATCGACATCGGTTTCTACCTCCCAGTTGCGCGCGGCCAGCTTTCTGAATGCACCGGCTCGCTCATGCGCGATCACTTGTTTCGCC
>JAEYPL010000295.1 GCA_023410905.1 Pseudomonadota bacterium | reverse complement strand
GTGCTGACCCGTGTCGATGGCGATGGGCGCGGCGGTGCGGCGCTCTCCATGCGCGCGGTCACGGGCAAACCCATCAAGCTGATCGGTGTCGGCGAGCGCTGGGATGCGCTCGAGGATTTTGATCCGCAGCGTATTGCTGGCCGTATTCTCGGCATGGGTGACGTCGTCAGTCTCGTCGAGAAAGCCGCTCAGACGATCGACGCCGAGAAGGCGCAGGCCATCGCGCAGAAAATGCGCAAGGGCGAGTTTGATCTCGAGGACCTCGGCGAGCAGCTCAAGCAGATGCAGAAGCTCGGCGGTATGGGCGGGCTCATGGGCATGATGCCCGGCATGGGCAAGATCAAGCAGCAGATGGCTTCGTCGAGCTTCGACGACAAGATGATGAAGCGCCAGGGCGCCATCATCTCGTCCATGACGCCGTACGAGCGCCGTCATCCGAAGATTCTCGACGGCAAGCGCAAGCGTCGCATTGCGGCCGGCTCGGGGACGCGCCCGGAGGAAGTGAATCGTCTTCTGAAGATGCACCGCCAGATGGCGGACATGATGAAGATGATGGGCAAGAACAAGGGCATGATGCAGCGCATGGCCGGCGCCTTCGGGCTCGGTGGTGGGGCTGTGCCCAATGCGGCCGAGGTCGAGCGCATGCAGGCCGAGCTTGCGCGCCTCGACCCCAAGGCGCTGGAGCAGTTGCCGAAGGACGTGCGCGATCAGCTCGCGGCTGGCAAAGCGCCGACTCCGGCGCTGCCGGGGCTCGGCAACAAGGCGATGCCGCGTCTTCCGGGCCTTCCCGGTCTTGGTGGCGCGGGCCCACGCTTCACGCTGCCCGGTCTGCCCGGAAAGAAGAAATAACGATGGCACCTGCGCTTGAAACCGAGCGTCTGCGGCTGCGCGGCTGGACCGAACAGGATCTCGCGCCGTTCGCCGCATTACTCGGCGACGAGGAAAGCGCGCGCTTCATCGGCGGCGTGTGCAGCGTCGAAGATACCTGGCGCCGGATGGCGACGCAGATGGGCCATTGGCAGATGCGCGGCTACGGCTCGTGGGTAATCGAGGAGAAAGCGAGCGGCGACTGGGTCGGCTACAGCGGCCTGTGGAACCCGTACGGCTGGCCGGAGCCTGAAGTAATGTGGGGCCTCGTTCCCGCGGCACGCGGCCGTGGATATGCAACTGAGGCGGCGCTGCGCGCGCGCACGTACGCCTACGAGCAGCTCGGTTGGAAAACCGCCATGAGCTTGATCTCGCCAGCCAACACGCCTTCGCAGAAAGTGGCGACCCGCCTCGGCGCCAAACCCGAGAGCCAGTTCGAATTGCGGGGGGCCGTCGCCGACGTCTGGCGGCACCCGGCGAATACAAAATGAAATGACGTTGATCCGAGTACCCAAGACGAAATCGAAACCAGGAGACCTGCAATGTCCGTGAAGATCCGCCTCTCGCGCGGTGGCGCCAAGAAGCGCCCGTACTACTACATCGTCGTTGCCGAAGCTGCCGCCCCGCGCGACGGCCGCTACATCGAGCAGATCGGCACGCACAACCCGATGCTGCCGAAGGATCATGCTGACCGCGTGAAGCTCGACCTCGACCGCGCGAAGCATTGGCTCTCTGTCGGCGCGCAGCCGACCGACCGCGTCGCCCGCTTCCTCGATGCGGCCGGCCTTATGAAGCGCACCGCGCGCAACAACCCCGAGAAGGCAACCCCCGGCAAGAAGCGCCTCGAGCGCGAAGCTGCGGCGGCCGAGGCTGCTGCGAAGGCCGCCGAGAGCAGCGGCGACGCTGCGGCGTAAAGCCTGCACGGGAGATTGCGCATGGCGGGCGGTGGAGATCGGGACGGGCGCATTCTGCTCGGCCGGATCGTCGCCGCCCATGGCGTGCGCGGCGAAGTTCTCGTGCGCTCCTACGCGGATGCGCCCGAGGATGTCGGCGCCTATGGTCGGCTTGCGGCGCCGACGCTCGGGCGTGAGCTGGAGCTCCGCGTACTCCGCGTGACGGCCAAGGGGGTCATCGCGCGCATTGCCGGCGTGGCAGACCGGAACGCCGCCGAGGCGCTTGCGGGAACCGATCTCTACGTCGACCGCGCGCAGCTCCCTGCACCGGCTGAGGACGAGTTCTATCACGCGGACCTGATCGGGCTGGCTGCTGTCGGCCCGGACGGGGCCGAAATCGGTCGGGTGGTCGCCGTACACAATTTTGGTGCCGGCGATTTGATCGAGGTCGCTCTTGCGGCCTCTCGGCGTACCGAGCACATACCGTTCAACGATCGCTTCGTGCCGGAGGTCGACATGACTGCCGGCAGGGTCGTGGTCATCATGCCGGAGTCCTCCGAAGAATCCTCCGACGAGGAACAGCCTCCACAAGCCTAAATCCAGCTTCCAGATCTAACGTATCGGCTTGGTTCCTCGGATCCGGCAACCATAAGGCCGTGCCGATTGCGGACGAACGGAACGAAACGATTAGGCGGGCGTTAATGGCGCGGACCTAATATTCCGCCATCTGAACAAGATATTTGGGCAACTTTCATGCTTGCGCGCACCGACGACCTTCTCGTGAATGCCTCCAATGACGACAGCACGTTCGTGCGCGTCGTGAACATCAAGGCGCGTTGGCACGCGGTGCTCGGTCTCGCGGTGGCGGGCCTTATGGTGGCGGCGCTTTTCGGCGGCATGTTTCTGCTGACGAGTGAAGCTTTCAGCAAGCCGGATGCCGTGAACCTTGCGCTCGCGCAGCCGCTGGCGACGCTCCAGGTCGTTGCAGGCCTCGCGATGCTGTCTGCGCTGTTCCTGGTGCCCGTGCGCCGTCTCGTCGCGGATTTTGGCAGCCGGGGCATCGTCGAGATCGACGGCAATATGGTCGAGGTTTCGGAGAAGGGCCTCTTTTCGGCGCGGAAGTTCCGCGAGCCGCTCGATGCGTACCAGGGCATTGCGCATCGTATGCGCACCACAGTGTCCGGCATTCATCACGAGCTCGTCCTGGTTCATCCCGATGCACGCCGCGACGTGGTGATTGCGTTGGACCGGATGGAGGCCTCGGTTTCGCCGGCCTCGATGATCGCGCGGTTGGGGCTCCCGGAGATCACCGCCGGAGATATCGCGCGCCGGCGGTAAGATCTGTTGGTGCGCACGCGTTCGGCGCGCTAGATACGCCGCATGGCAATCGAGCTCATCCGGCTTTCCGGCATTCATCTGACCTTCGGCAGGACGGCGCTGCTCTCCGGCGCCGACGTCAGCGTGCGCGCGGGCGACCGCATTGGTCTCGTCGGGCGCAACGGCTCCGGCAAGTCGACTCTGCTCAAGATCGCGGCGGGGCTTGTCGCGCCGGATCAGGGGGAGCGCTTCGTCCATCCCGGTGCTCGCGTCGCCTATCTTCCGCAGGAAGCGGACCTCTCCGGTTTTGCGAGCGTGGCGGCCTATGTCGAGGCGGGGCTGGCCGAGGGCGAGGGCGCTTACCTCGCACAATCGGCGCTCGAGATCATGGGGCTCACGGGGAGCGAGGATCCAGCGCAGCTCTCGGGCGGAGAGGCACGCCGCGCGGCGATCGCGCGGGCGCTCGCATCGAGCCCGGATATTCTGCTGCTGGACGAGCCGACCAACCATCTCGATCTCCCGGCTATCGAGTGGCTCGAAAAGGAGCTGGCCAGCCTGCGGGCCGCGATCGTTCTGATCAGCCACGACCGCCGCTTCCTCGAAACGCTGACACACACGACCGTCTGGATCGATCGCGGTATCGCGCGTCGGCTCGACAAGGGATTTGCGTCCTTCGAGGGGTGGCGCGACGAGGTGCTCGAACAGGAGGAGCTCGAACGCCACAAGCTCGACCGCAAGATCGCGCGTGAGGAAAGCTGGATGCATGGCGGCGTCACGGCGCGTCGGAAACGCAATGTGCGACGCGTCGCGGAGCTGCACAGTTTGCGCGCCGAGCGCCGGGATGCGCGCGGGCCGGTCGGGAATGTCCGTTTCGCGGTCAGTGAAGGCGGCACGTCCGGCAAGCTCGTCATTGAGGCCGAGCACATCTCCAAGGCGTTCGACGAGCGTCCCATCGTGAGCGACCTCTCGCTGCGAATCGCGCGCGGGGACCGGCTCGGCATCATCGGGCCGAACGGGGCCGGCAAGACGACATTGCTGGCCATGCTGACCGGTGCGCTCGCGCCCGATAGCGGCACGGTGAAGCTCGGCACGAACCTCGAAATGGTGACGCTCGACCAGCGGCGCGAGCAACTCAAGCCGGACTGGACACTTGCCGACGCCCTGACGGGCGGGCGGGGCGATCAGGTGATCGTCAATGGCAGCGCGCGTCATGTCATCGGCTACATGAAGGACTTCCTGTTCGCGCCTGAGCAGGCTCGCACGCCCCTGAGCGTGCTCTCGGGCGGGGAACGCGGGCGTCTCATGCTCGCGCGGGCTCTGGCGCGGCCATCGAACCTGCTCGTGCTCGACGAGCCGACCAACGATCTCGACCTCGAAACGCTTGACCTGCTGCAAGAGCTGCTCGCCGACTACGGAGGCACGGTGCTCCTCGTGAGTCACGACCGCGACTTCCTCGACCGCGTGGCGACCGGCGTCATCGTGTCGGAAGGCGAGGGCCGCTGGATCGAGTATGCGGGCGGCTATTCCGACATGCTCAATCAGCGCGCGGGCAGCAGCGCGGAGCCGGTAGCAAAGCCGCGCGCGGCAACGCGCTCGGCGGATACAACTGAAACAACAGCGCAAGAGAGCGCCTCGGCAAGTCCGCAGCGCAAGCTCAGCTACAAGCAGACACAGGCGCTCGAAGCGTTGCCGAAGCAAATGGCGGCGCTGGAAGCAGAAATCGCCGACCTTGGGCGCCGTCTCGCGGATCCGGATCTGTTCACCCGCGATCCACAGACGTTTCACAAGGCGACCACACGCCTGTCACAAGCGGAGGCCGCGCTGGCCGAGGCGGAGAACGCCTGGCTCGAACTCGAGCTGCTGCGTGATGAGATCGCGCAACACCGCGCGTCATCAAAGCGCTGAACCGCCGATACTCTGGCCCTTTTCTGGTGGCAGTTCGGCCGCAAGCATTGCGAATCGGAACCCCGGCGAGAACACTCACAGTGGGTCGAATCACTGGAGGCGGAGCGTGCGGGGATGACACATACCGCAGCTTACGGCGACGATGCCCTCGATGAACCGGCTGAAGCCGGCGTGGGTGGCTGGTTGCCTGAGATTGTCGTGCACTTGTCGATGATGATCGTGATTGCCGCGCTTGGCATGGCGCTGCGCACGAGCTTCGGGTTTGGCATGGCGTCCGCCGTTGCCATCTCGCTGAGCGTCTACTGGTGCCTGCTGGTCGTGCACGCGCTCGTGCGCCGTGGACAGGACGCGGCGGACCTCAGCGAGGAAGTTGCACATCTCGCGGACGAGAATGCTGCTCTGCGCCGCCTAACGGGTGCGCGCCGCGGCTCCGAAATGGAACGCGAGTTGCCGCGTCTCGGAGGGTTGACCGTCGAGCGGCCGCCGCCACGCGTTCTGGATCGCAGCCGTGCGCCTGAGGCGCGTCCGAAAGGTCCGGAGCTGCCGAAGGCAGGGCCGGGACCAAGCAAGCCGGTTGCGGGTGAGCCGCCTCTGCGTGCAGGTGAGCCCCTAAAGGCTAAGCCGACGCCGGCAACTGCGCCGCCGAAGTCGGCCGCCGCCCCCCCGCCGCGGCAAGGCAATGCAGCGCCTGCCGCGCGTGAAGCGATCGCGCCGCCAGCCAAGAAGCCGCCACCAGCACCTGCGGCGACACGTGGTCCGCCGCCTCCGCCAGCGCGTCCGCGTGCGCAGGGACTTGCCGCGCTTGCCGCCGAGAAGCCGATCGCAAAGGCGATAGCCGAGATCCCGCGCGCAAGTGCAGAGATCGAAGACCCGCGGGCGCAGGACATTGCCATCATGCAGTCCCTTATCAAGGGGCTCGCAGATCAGATCAATGGACCAGCGGCAAAGGTCGAGGCCCCGCGCGCGCCGGTAGCCCCCGAGCCCATGGCTGAACTCGTGCCTGAACTTGCCGAGGCGTTCGTGCAGGCGCCCGCCAGTCCTGTGCTTGATAGCCCTGTGCTCGACAACCCGGCGCTCGACAATGTCGAGGAGCAGATCGGTGCGCTGCGCGACATGGCTGATGACATGCGCGACAGCCTCTCGCCACCGTCGGCGGAGAGTGTTGGGGCGGCCGGTGCACGCAGCTTGCACACTGAGTTGGAGCGCGCCCTCGATGCCGCCCGTATTGATGTGTGCGTCGATCCCATCCTCGGCCTTGATGATCGCAGGGCCCGGCATTTCGAGGTGTCGGTACGCCTGCACAGTGAGAGCGGCGAGATCCTGGATCCGCGCAACTTCATGGGAGGCTTGGCGGGAACCGGCCTGACGCCGCGCATCGAGGCGTTGACGTTCAGCGAGACCATCCGGCTTGCGGGTGAGTTCGCGGCGCGTGGTGCAGCGGCCGATCTGTTCTCCATAGCCTCGGGCGAATCGCTGCGCGATGGCGATTTCCATGCGGCGCTCGGTGGCGCGCTCGCCCCGGATGTCCGGCTGGGCGCGCGGCTCGTGATGTCGATCCCGCAGGAGGAAGTGCGCGCGTTCGGTCCTGCCCACTGGCAGGCGCTGGCGGCGCTCTCCGAGGCAGGCCTGCGCTACGCACTCATCGATGTGGTCGATCTCGACATGGACTTCGAGATGCTGGCCGCGGAGGGTTTCGAGTTCGTGCGGCTCGATGCCGGCATTTTCCTGCAGGGCTTGCCGGCACCGCACGGCATTGTGCCGGCCGCCGACCTTTGCCGGCATCTTTCCGGCTACGGCTTCACGCTCATCGTGAGCCGCATTGGCGAAGAGCGGGAACTCGCCGAGGTGCTGGGCTTCGGCGCATTGCTCGGGCAGGGCCGTCTTTTCGGCGGGCCACGTCCGATCCGCCAGGAGCGTCCGACACGCCACCCGAGCGCGGCATAGACCATGCCGCGCTTCCACCGCTTGAACCGCATCGACGGGCCGGCTAAAGGCAATGGCGGCCCGCAGCGCTCATTCGCCATCGGCGACACCCGCGGGACCGATCAGCCAGATCATCCATCGCGGAGGCGGGATGCAGACCAAGGCCGGCCCGCATATTCCCGTGCTGCGCTCGATCGCGCCGCTCGCACAGACGTGCGACGCCTGGATCAGTGATGTCTGGGGCGTGTTCCACGACGGCGTGCGCGCCTATCCCGCAGCGAGCGAAGCTTGCGTGAAGTTCCGTGCCGGTGGTGGCACGATCGTTCTGGTGAGCAATGCACCGTCGACAGGCGAGGAAGTGAGCGCGCATCTCGATGCGCTCGGCGTTCCGCGTGCAGCTTACGACGCCATTGTCACCTCCGGTGATGTCACGCGCGTGCTCATCTCGGGCTGGGCCGGGCGCCCCGTACATCATCTCGGGCCCGATCGCTATCTCGGCACGTTTGCGGGGCTCGATGTCGCTTTGGCTCCGATCGACGAAGCGGCCGTCGTTGTGTGCACAGGCCTCGTCGAGGACGAGCACGAGACGCCGGACGACTACCGCGAGCTGCTGGCCGCGATGCGCGCGCGTAGGCAGCCCATGATCTGCGTTAATCCGGATCTCGTCGTCGAGCGGGGTGACCGCCTCATCTATTGCGCGGGGGCGCTGGCTGCGGCCTACGAGGCCCTCGGTGGCGAGGTGGCTTATGCCGGAAAGCCCTATCCGCCCGTCTATGCGCGGGCGCGCGAGCTGATTGCTGCATCGCGCGGGGCGGCGGTCGAGACGTCGCGCATTCTGGCTATCGGCGATGGCATCAAGACCGATATCGCGGGCGCGGCCGCGGCCGGACTGCGCGCCGTATTCATCGCCAGCGCGCTTCACTTCGCAGCGGGCGAAGCCCTCGACGAAGCGACGCTCAGCCGCCTTTTTGCGGGCCACCCGGCACCACCAATTGCTGCTCTGGAAGGGTTGGCGTGGTAAACGCCGGTGCCTCTCGAATCTGTGCGGCAAACTTGCTGCACCTGCGAAATCGATTGACGGAAGGCGGCGGATCACCCATATGACGGATGTCGTTCCGCGAGCGCGCCAAGCGCTCTGCTGCTTCGAGACCGGCTCCGTAGTGAGATTGCCGTCGAAGCGTACAGTGTCTCTCCGGGACGTTTTTTCGACCTAAACGGCCTTGCTGCGGTGCGCAGCCCCAGGCCAACAGCGCCTAGGATGGCTGACCGGATTGGCTGAGTGCCACGGTGGCCTGCGCAGAAAGCTACGACTTCGTGACGACCCCGACTTTTGCTGAACTCGGCCTCGCCGAGACACTCCTGCGTGCATTGAGCGACGCGCAGTATACCCACCCCACCCCCATCCAGGCCCAGTCCATTCCCGCGCTGATCGCGGGCCGCGCCGTGCTTGGTTTGGCTGAAACCGGCACCGGCAAGACGGCGGCGTTCGTGCTGCCGCTGCTACAGCGTCTCGCCGACGAGGGCGGCCGCCCGCAGCCTGGCGCGCCGCGTGCGCTCATTCTGGCACCGACGCGTGAGCTCGCCATTCAGATTGGCGAGAGCATTCATGCTTACGGCCGCCATCTGCGCATCTCTCACACCGTCATCTTCGGCGGCGTCGGTCAGCGCCCGCAGGTGAATGCGATCGCGCGCGGTGTCGACATCCTCGTTGCCACGCCGGGCCGTCTGCTCGATTTGATCGACCAGCGTCATCTGCGCCTCAATCAGGTGCAGACATTCATTCTGGACGAAGCCGACCGGATGCTCGACATGGGCTTCGTGCGCGATGTGCGCAGGATCCTGAAGCTCGTGCCCAACGAGCGTCACTCGCTGTTGTTTTCGGCCACGATGCCGACGGACATCGCGCAGCTCGCCGCCGATATTCTCAAGAACCCCGTGCGGGTCGAGATCGCGCGCGCCGGCAAGACGGTCGATCGCATCGACCAGCAGGTGATGTTCATTCCCGCGGCTGCCAAGCGCGAAGTCCTCGCGCGTCTGCTCCAGAACCCCGAGATGCGCCGCGTGATCGTGTTTACGCGTACCAAGCGTGGCGCCGATCGTGTTTGCCAGGCCATCGAGCATATGGGCGTTGGCGTGCACGCCATCCATGGCAACAAGAGCCAGGGACAGCGCCAGTCCGCACTCGATAGCTTCCGCAAGGGCTTTACGCGGGTTCTGGTAGCGACCGATATCGCTGCACGCGGCATTGATATCGACGATATCACTCACGTCGTGAACTACGAGCTCCCGAATATCCCTGAGAGCTATGTGCATCGGATCGGCCGTACGGCGCGTGCGGGCGCGGAAGGCGTTGCGATCGCGTTCTGTGCGCCGGACGAGCGCGAGTATCTGCGCGACATCGAGCGGCTGACAGGTCGCCGGCTGACCGTGGTTCCCTCGGGCGGCGGCGATCGAGCGGTGACGGGCGAAGCGCACAGTGAAACAGCCGAGCTCGCGTCGGCGTCGGATGCTGGCGCGCGCGCCGAACGCGCCGCGCAACCGCGTCGCGAACCGCGCGAGCGTGGACGTCCAGCCCACGGCGCGCGCCCGCGCCATGGCGAGGCACGCCGTGGCGAGCGTGGTGATGCGCCTGGCGGAGAGCGCCGGGAAGAGCGCCGGCAGCGTGATGGTCATGTGCCTCGCAATGGCGCACCATCTCACCGCGGCCGTGACGGCAGCGAGCGGGCAGACCATCGCAATGGCGACGCACGCGGACAGCGCGATGGTGCGCCGCGCGCCGTTCGTGGTGAGCGCGACGAGCGGGCAGCGCGTACCGGCGCCCCCCATCATCGCGGCCGCGACGGGGATTCACGCGCCGATCATCGTGGCGGAAACGGAAACGGTCATGCCGCTCGTCAGGGCGAACCTCGCCGCGGCGGCAATGCCCCCCGGAATGGGGATGGGAGTCGGGCAGGCGGTGCACCAAATGGTGCTGAGCCCGGCAAGAGCGCACCACAGCCTTGGCGCAACTGGACGCGGGGTAGCGGTGTTTCTAACGGTGAGGCACGTCGGGACGGTGGGCATGGTCGTCCCACCCGCAAGCGTGCCGATGATCGCCGGCGCGATGGTGGCCAGCATAGAGGCCGCGACGCGCGCTGAGCGAGCTTAGCGGAAGTTCTTCACGAGTACGTTCATGTGGTCGCGTAAGAGTATCTGGCCGCGGCGTGCCAAAAGGCCGATAGTCACACCGTCCGTTGCGGCGGCGCGCAGTAAACCGGGCCGTCCGGTGCGCGCCTGCGCGGCGTGTTGGCCGAAGCCAGGGAGCACACTGATGCGTGACGAGTTGAACGCTGCCATGAAAACCGCCATGCGCGCGCAGGACAAGACGCGCCTTGGCACCATCCGTCTCATCCTGGCAGCGATCAAGGATCGCGATCTCGGCATCCAGAGCAAGACGGGCGACGCGGGGGCCGAGGCCTCCCGTATCAGCGACGCCGATATTGCGCAGTTGCTCGCCACCATGATCAAGCAACGTCGCGAGAGCATCCGCATTTACGAGGAGGCCGGACGCCTCGAGCTTGCGCAGAAGGAAGCCGAGGAGATCGAGGTCATCTCCGAGTTTCTGCCTCGTCAGCTCGACGATGCGGAGGCGAAGAAGGCCATCCAGAGCGTGATCGCTGAAACCGGCGCGACGAGCGTCAAGGATATGGGCCGTGTCATGGCGGTGCTGCGCGAGCGCTATCGCGGGCAGATGGATTTCGCCAAGGCGAGCGCGCTCGTGAAGGACCTATTGTAAGCGCCCGAGTGCTCAATGGTAGGCGATGTAGCGGCCGAGGCCGACGACGCCGAGCCACGTCATCATCGACAACGCGCCTGCAACGCGCGCGAAGCCCGGCATCGGGGCCTGCGGCCCAAGCGTGTCGAGCGTCTTCACGATGTGATTGCCGAAAAATAGCGCGTGCACGATGCCGAAGGCGATCAGCGCCATCTTGATTTGGAAGATGCCGTTGTGGGCGACGTGGCTTGCTTCAGCCGTGAATAGAACACCTCCCGAGATGAGCACCGCAATGAGCGCTAGGATCGCGGCGCGGCGTGCGCCGCGGACGACGCGGGAGGGATCGGATCCGGTGAGCGCCCCCATGAGGCGCACATCCATCACCGCGATGGCACCTGCGAACAGCACGATAGCGACGACATGAGCAACGTTGGCCGTCGGATAGATCCAGACGGACTGACGGATAAGCGCACCGATTTCCGAGTGCTCGAGAGCGGCGAGGATGCCGGGCGCTGCCGAGTTCATCAGCGCATCTCGATAGTCTTGCCGCCGGACGTGATCCGTTCGGCGCGCATTTCATTCGGCTGTGTAGTCGATGGATAGCCGTAGACCGAGATTTCAGTGCCGACGGTAATAAGGCCGGGCAGCGCGCCGCGATTGCGCATGCGTGAGGTCGGGGCGAGGGTCACGGTCCACACTTTGTCGGCGGTCTGCACCGTGATTGTCGCGTGCGGATTCTCGTACTGGGAGGTGAGAATCTTGCCTGTGACGGTAATCGGGTTCTTGGCATCGTAGCTGCCCCAGCCGTGGTGGGCGAGCAGCAGCGCCGGGCAGGCGCCGATCAGGACCGCCGCGAGTGCCATGCGTTTGAGCATCGTGGACCTCCTTCGAGCCGAGTTCGTTTGCAGCATTCTACACGCGAGCCGCCACGACACGAGCGACAGCGCGGCCGGCTCACGAAAGCGTGCGCGCTGCGTGCTTGTAGCCCATGCGCCGCTCTGGCGGCACGGGATGGCGCCCGGCGACACGTGCGAGGATCAGCGCCACGTCATCGTTCGAGCCCGCGGTGACCGCGCAGTCGAGGAAAAGCTGCTCGAGCACGTCCTGCTGCGCGTGGCTGCCGCCGAGACGGTACATCCC
>JAEYPL010000288.1 GCA_023410905.1 Pseudomonadota bacterium | reverse complement strand
TTGTGCTTCGAAGAGGAAGAGGCCGGCGATCGAGCCGCCAAAAGGCCCTACCAACCCAACCGGGCACGCATCCAGCCGGCACGTGGGAGAGATAAGGACGGCGCGGGGGGTTGTCAACGAAAGCGCGCCCAATTCGTCGTCCGCACTGTGACGGACTGGCGCACCCGGAGCTTAAGGAAGCAGCCGTTCCATGCCGGAATGGCGGTTGCCGTAGAGGGCCTCGGGAACCCATTGACGCTGATCATATTCACGTTTGCGAGCGTGCCGCTGCTCTCGACGGAGCTGGCGCTGAAGCCGCAGAAGGCGCGTCCGGCGCGATCGCGCGGAGATCTGCCGCTCATCATCGGCATCGTCGTATCTTTTGATGTCCGGGCGGCGCAGCGGCAAGGCGAGCTTGTCGAGCGGGATCTCGACGGCGAGTTCTTGGGTATCCAACGGTTCGCTTGCGCGACCGACGCGCGCGACGACGCTCGGTGCCACCCGCTCGTCCTCGGCAGGGGGCTGGCCAGCGGACTGGGCAGAGGGCTTCTCCGCGCGATGCCCCGCGGCTCCGGCAGGCGCATCACCGTCAGCAATCCGTCGCTTGGGCTCGGGGGCATCATAGCGCTGCGGAACCGATGCGACGGGCACCTGAACTGGCGGCGGCTGCATCTCGGCCTGCGGTGCCACAGGCCGTGTTACAGGCTCCGGCGGCACTTCAGGGGGTGCAGCGCTGAGCCGCGTCGGCAGAGGGCGGCGACGTTTTGACGCCTCGGGTGCAGCATCTGGAGATTCCGAGCGCACGTCCTTTTCCGCACCCGGGCGCCATGCGCCGATGATTGCGTCACTGGGACGCCGGGTCAGATCATAGGCGATCGTCGTGGAATTGGGCTGCGCACCGGGATTTGCGACGGCATCTTTCTGCGGCGGGCCGCGATCCGCGAATTGCTCGAGACGCGCCTTACTCTCGTCATCGCGAGCGACATCGGCATTGCGCAATACCAGGATGCTCGCCGTGAGGCCGACCACGATGACGACACCGAGAAGCGTGAGCGCCACAGGCAGCACGCGGGGTGGTGGCGCTTCGCCCCTGGCCGGCATCGGCGCCGGCTGATCCAATGGCTCGGGATCGTAGAGTGTTGCCCGTTCAACCAGAAATGGCGCGCCCCGGCGAAAGCTAGCTGCGCGATCGGCGAGCGATTGCCCTCCGGCGGCGTCGGCCTGCCCGCGCGCACCACGCCCGCGGCCATGTGCCGCCGCAGCGCGCGACGTATCCGTTGGGCGTTCGCTCATCCGCGTATCGTGCCACCTGCATCACCTGCCCCGTGGCAGTCCTAGGACTTGCACGCCACCGGGAACGGAACCTACGCAGCACACGAAGACGCACCGAATCGCAGGATGTTAGCGCATATGGCCGCATGTGTCCGTCGAGCGGCGGGCACAACGCACAGACGCTCAGCCAGAGTTGCGCTGAAACGCCAGGAAGCTCCAGTTGATCTCGTCGCGACCGAGCATATCCTCGCGTTCACTCGAATGAACGAGGCCCAGGCCGACCGACGCGGCAAGCTCCGCGGTCTCGGCCGCGGTCACCGCGAACAACAGGCGGCCTTCCGGCACCGGGCCATGTCGCAGGGACATGATGATCCGGCCGCCGCGCGCCAGCAGATCGGGGAGATGCCCCATGGCGCGGGCGCGCTCATCCCCATCGAGATGCATCCACACAGCAGTCAGCATGATCAGGTCGAATGTCTCGGCCCGGCGCCTGATGACCGCCAGCTCAGGCAGACCGTCGTCGAGCCACGTTATGTCGCTGCCCGCGTGAATGCGCTGGCCCCATCTCAGCCGTCGGCTCGGCCGCAAACACGGTGTGCCCGCGCGCCGCCAGCGCTGCCGCATCCCGGCCGGAACCCGCACCGATGTCCAGCACGCGGCACGGCTCCACGGGAATGAGATGCAGGACGTCCCGGTGCGTCTCCTCGAAGGTTATACTTTCGTACTGTGCCGCGAGGCGAGGTGCGTGCTGGCCGTAGACATCCGTCAAGCGCATGAAGAAAATTTAATCTCCGTTTCTGGGCCGACAGCATGGCAGAGTGCCGCCATGTCGCCAAGCTGCGGCCGTCGCAGCTTGACGGCGATCGCCCGATCCCCGAAGAGGGCGGCCAACAGAGGAGAGCGAGATGATCGGACGGCTCAATCATGTAGCCATTGCAGTCAAAGATATGGCGGCTGCCGTCGCGGTCTATCGCGACACGCTCGGCGGCGAGGTCTCGGAGAAAGTTGCGCAACCCGAGCACGGTGTATCGACGGTATTCGTCGTCCTGCCGAACACCAAGATCGAATTACTGGAGCCGCTCGACGCGAACTCGCCGATCGCAAAATTCCTCGAGCGCAATGCCGACGGCGGCATTCATCACATCTGCTACGAGGTCGACGACATCATCGCCGCGCGCGATCGCCTGAAGGCACAGGGCGCGCGCGTCCTCGGCAATGGCGAGCCAAAAATCGGCGCCCATGGCAAACCCGTGCTGTTTCTGCATCCGAAGGATTTCTGCGGCACGCTCGTCGAGCTCGAGCAAGCCTGAAATTCGACCGGCCGTGCGCGGATCATCACCGCTCCGTCTTATCCGCCGACCGAGCTCAAGCCTTGACCGCGAAAACAGCTCGCGCGAGAACGAACCGGCACAATGCGCGTTCCTTAGAACCTTGGCAGACCTCGCTTCGGATACCTTGTTTGCAGATAGAAAAGGCGAAGGCGGCGCGACCGTGCACATGATCACCGGGCAAGCAGGGACATCCTGCACACCCCAACTGGAGAAGGCACCGTTCATCACGTGCGCACCGCGATCGCGGGCGTCTCGCACGCCGGGTGAAAAAGGAGCCGCCGTCACAGAATGATGCCTAGACTTGCCGATCTCGCGCGCGCTCGCGTGCCAGCCTTCATCCTGACGTTTCTCGCGCTCTGTTCGCTTGCGGTATCGGCTGCGCGCGCACAGACGCCCCCCTCGGTAAAGCGGACGACCATCGAGCGCATTCTCGCGCGCGGCCATGTCATCTGTGGTTTCACGCGCACGTCCCCCGGTTTCTCCACGGTGGATGCGCGCGGGCAATGGTCGGGCTTCGACGTGGACTTCTGCCGCGCGCTGGCTGCCGGCGTGCTCGGCAAGGCCGATGCCGTGAAGCCGCTCATGATCGCGCCTTCGGTGGCTGCGACGGCATTGCTCTCAGGCGAGGTCGATATTCTCGCCACGGGGACGGCCATCAGCCTCACGCGCGAGACCGGCCTCGGCATCCGCTTTCCCGGCGTCGTCTATCACGATGCAACGCGCCTGCTCGTGAAGCGCGCACAAGGCGTCACGAGCGCGCGTGAGCTCTCCGGCGCCAGCATCTGCGTCGGCAACAATCCGGAGACGATCGAGGCCATCGCGAGCTTCTTCAAGTCGCACGGTATCAAGCACGAGGCCGTCGTCGTCGAGAAGTGGGACGAGATGGTGCAGGCGTACACGAGCGGCCGATGCCAGGCGCTCAGCGCCGACGCCGCCATGCTCGCCGATCTCAGAGGTAAACTCGCCGGCGCGGGCGAGCATCACATTTTGCCCGAGGCACTGGCCATCACCATGCTCGGACCGGCCGTGCCCCGCGGCGATCCCGCGTGGTACGACGTCGTGCGCTGGACGATCAACGCAGCCATCACTGCCGAGCAGCTCGGCATTACATCCGCGCGTGTCGAAAGCCTGAAGGCATCAGCTCAACTCGACGTGCGGCGCCTGCTCGGTGTGGAGGGCGATATCGGCAAGCCCCTCGGCCTGCGCCGCGACTGGGTGTACCAGGTCGTGAAAGCGGTCGGGAATTACGGGGAGATTTACGAGCGTAACCTCGGCCAGCGCTCCCCGTTCAAGCTCGAACGGCGCGTCAACGAGCTGTGGACGAAGGGCGGTCTCATGGTGGCGCCGCACCTGCGCTGAATGCTCGGCGGACCATCGACCATCGGCGGCCAACGCGCTCAGCGCGCCTTGGCGCCTTCCTCGCATTTGCCGGGATCGAGGAAGGAAATCTCCTTGAGCACGCCCTTCACGGCAAAGGAGCCGTAGTCGATCAGAAGGCGCCGGGAGACGCCGTTCGCGTAATAGAGAAATGAAAGCTCGTACGTCGGTACCGCATCCTGGCGGTTCGTCTCGGGCTCGTAGTAGCTGATCGAGATCGGCCACGCCGGCACCGTCAGCAGCGGCTTTGCCGACTCGACTTCCTCGAGGCCCTCGACATCGCCGGGGGCCCGACCTTTCCCGAGGAACGACACCGTCGTGTAGACCTTGTCGCCTTTCTCCGAGCCGTCGTAGAGGTCGGCCGTGAAGAGTTGCTCGCCGCGCCGCGCCCGCACGATGAGTTCGCGCGAATGCTGGATCGGGAACATCGCCTGCGGTGCCAGATCGAGCTGCTTCTTCGCCGGCCGCGAGAGCGCAACCTTCAGCCGCCCCGTGCCGGTAGCGCGCGACGCATCGCCGACCGTCGTCTCGGTGAGCTTTCGATCCTTGTACTGGCTCGAATTGAAGCGGAAAGCACTCGAGGCCGCATCCTCCCAGCTCGTCGTGCGTAGGTCGGTGAGACTGGTCACGCCTTCCTGGTTCACGACATTGGTGACGAAGCGCATGTTCTGCGAATAGCCGATGCACGAATTGCCCGTGATCTCGTAGACCATCCGGCCGGACATGTCGGCGATACCCGAGCCGCCCTGCGCGCGGTGCAGCGTGATGTCGTAGACGGCACGATGCGGGGCGAGCATCACGTCCGTCTCGGAGGCCTCGGCCCGGTGCGCCAACCCGCCGGCGAGCATGACAGCGCCGGCTGCGATCGGCAGCCATTGTAACAGGCGCCTTGTCAGGGCCTCAGGCATTCTCCGGCCTCCAGGTTCCACACTACCGTCACCACGCGTTCCAGGAATAAACGGTGTGCACCGCCCAACTGTTGCACGGCTCGTGCGCTCGCATAAGCAAAACGTCGTGAGCACAGAGCTTTGTCGGAGGAATCTGCCCCGCCAATCTAGATTGAGACGACCGCCTCGCGGCAGGATCAAGGCAGCGGCGTGCACCTTCCGTCACACCCTCACGGCAAAATAGCGCTCGATGAAGCGCTCGTATACGCCGGTCAGCGCCTGCAGGTCGGCAACAGCCACCCGCTCGTCAACGTGATGGGCGAGCGCATTCGTCAGTCCGAACTCGACCACCGGACAATAGGCCTGGATGAAGCGGGCGTCCGACGTGCCGCCATTGGTCGTGAGGGCGGGGGTTCGTCCCGTGGCCTCGGCGACGGCTCCACGCAGCGTTTCGACGAGCGGGCCGGGCTTGGTCAGGAACACATCGCCCGTCCCCGAGAAGCTCACCTCCCAGCGCGCGGCAACCTCGGCCGCGGCAGCGGCGCACTGCTCGCGCACCCAGGCCTCGGCCTTGGGCCGCGTCCAGAGATTGTTATAGCGGATGTTGAACTTGGCGCGTGCCTCGTTCGGGATGACGTTCGTCGCTGTGTTCGGCACATTGAGCACGGTCACCTGCAGGCTCGACGGCTCGAAGTCGTCGTTGCCCTGATCGAGCGGCGTCGAGGACAGCCGGTCGATCAGGCGCGCGATCTTGGGCACGGGATTTTCCGCGAGCGCGGGATAGGCCGCATGGCCCTGCTTGCCGGCAACAACCAACTCGGCATTGAGCGAGCCGCGCCGGCCAATCTTGATTTCCTCGCCGAGCGTCTTGGGATTCGAGGGCTCGCCCACGATGCAGGCGTCCATGACCTCGCCGTTCTCGCGCATCCAGTCCAGCACCTTCATGGTACCGTTGATGGAGGGACCTTCCTCGTCGCCCGTAATGAGGAAGCTGATGGCGCCCGGCAGCTCGCCGCCGTGGCGATCGACGAGCCGCAGACTTGCGGCAACGAACGCGGCGATCGCGCCCTTCATATCGACGGCGCCGCGGCCATAGAGCACCCCGTCATGAATCTCGGCACCGAACGGCGGATGCGTCCACTTCGCCGCATCACCGACCGGCACGACGTCCGTATGACCGGCAAAGCAGAGGTTCGGCTGCTTGCGCCCGAGACGCGCATAAAGATTGTCGACGTCGGGCGTGCCGGGCGTCGTCATCACCAGCCGCTTGCAGTCGAAGCCCGCGGGCTTCAGCGCGGCTTCGAGGAGCGTCAGCGCGCCACCCTCTTCAGGCGTCACGGAAGGGCAGCGAATGAGCGCCTGGGCAAGCGCCAGGGGATCCTTGAAGTCGATGGTCATGATGAGGCCGGTCGCGAGAGCTGTCGGGCCACGCGGATGCGCGGTCACGACCCCTTAGCACCGGCAGGCCGCCGAGAGAAGCAGCGCCGCCCGGATGTCTCAGGCCATCTCAGGCCGGCTCGATAACGTAGCCGGCGCCGCGGACCGTGCGAATGACTTCCGCTTCCTTGCCGCGAATGAGGGCCTTGCGCAGGCGCCCGATATGAACGTCGACCGTGCGCTCGTCGAGCTCGGCCTGGCGGCCCCAGACCCCGTCGAGGATCTGCTCGCGGCTGAGCACGCGCCCCGCCCGCTCCATCATGAATTCCAGCAGGCGATACTCGGTCGGCCCGAGACGGACCTCGCGCTGCGAGCGCTTCACGCGATGGGCAAGACGATCGAGAACGACGTCACCGACCGTGATCATGTCCGAGATGCGCTCGGGCGCCGCGCGGCGCAGCATGGCCTTGACGCGCGCAATCAGCTCGGCAACCGAGAACGGCTTGACGATGTAGTCGTCCGCGCCGGTCGCGAGACCGCGCACGCGGTCCCCTTCCTCGCCGCGCGCCGTCAGCATGATGATGGGGACGGCCATCGTCTCCTGGCGCTGGCGAAGACGCCGGCAAAGCTCGATGCCCGAGACGCCCGGCAGCATCCAGTCTAGAAGCACGAGGTCGAAATTCTCCTCATTGATGAGGAGCTGCGCTTCCTCGCCCGTCTCCGCGACGATCACGTCGAAGCCATCGGCTTCAAGGTTGTACGTGATCAGCTCGACGATGGCGGGGTCATCCTCGACCACCAGGATCCTGATGCTCATGCGGGCCCGGCTCTCCCTGGAGTGCCCTGACGCGGAATCACTTCGGACTACCTGTCCCCGCGCCGATCTCAATGTCGCTATGCGCAACGTCACTCTCCGAACTTACAGCGTGGATGCTCTGCCTTCGGCCACGTCATCGCGACCATCGGCGGCGCCACGCATCTCTGCTCGCGGTCAGGGCTCCTCGGCCGTGATCAGCGTCGAACTTGTGTCGTCGCCCTTCGGGCGCGCGTCGGTGACGGGCTTTCCGTGGACGAGGA
>JAEYPL010000126.1 GCA_023410905.1 Pseudomonadota bacterium | reverse complement strand
GCCATGACAATAGCGAGTGCGGGGATGCGCATAATAAATCCTGCCTATGCTGTGTAGGGCCATGAGCAATGGATTGAAAACCGCACAAGGCCCCTGGCACAGTAACGCGCACCGGCAGGAACGGGTTGCCTACCTTTCGAACCGCTTGAACTTGATGCGGTGCGGCTCGATGGCGGCATCGCCGAGGCGGCGCTTCTTGTCCTCCTCGTAGTCGGCGAAGTTGCCCTCGAACCATTCCACGTGGCTGTCGCCCTCGAAGGCCAGGATGTGCGTGGCGATACGATCGAGGAAGAAGCGATCGTGCGAGATGACCACCGCGCAGCCTGCAAAGTCTTCCAATGCCGCTTCGAGTGCGGACAGCGTTTCGGTGTCGAGATCGTTGGTCGGCTCGTCGAGCAGCAGCAGGTTGCCGCCCTCCTTGAGCAGTTTCGCGAGATGCACGCGATTGCGCTCACCGCCCGAGAGCATCCCGACCTTCTTCTGCTGGTCGGCGCCCTTGAAGTTGAACCAGCCGCAATAGGCGCGCGAGTTCACTTCCTTCTTGCCGCCGAGGCTGATCTGGTCGAGGCCGCCGGAAAGCTCCTCCCACACGGTCTTTTTGTCGTCGAGATGCGCGCGCGACTGGTCGACGTAGGAAATCTTCACGGTATCGCCGATCTTGATGCTGCCCTTGTCGGGCTTCTCCTGATCGACGAGCATCTTGAAGAGCGTCGTCTTACCGGCGCCGTTCGGACCGATGATGCCGACGATGCCGCCGGGAGGCAGCTTGAACGAGAGCCCGTCGATCAGCAGCCGATCGCCAAATGCTTTCGTTAGGCCTTCCGCCTCGATCACCATGTCGCCGAGACGCGGGCCCTGCGCAATCTGGATGCTGGCGCGTCCGACGTCCTCCCGCCCGGCTTCTTCTGCGAGCTTGTCATAGGCGCTGATACGCGCCTTGGACTTGGCCTGCCGCGCTTTCGGTGAAGACTGGATCCATTCGAGCTCGCGCTTGAGGGCACGCTGGCGGCCTTCTTCCTGGCCCTTCTCGACTTCGAGACGTTTTGCCTTCTGCTCGAGCCAGCTCGAGTAATTGCCCTTGTAGGGCACGCCCTGTCCGCGATCGAGTTCGAGCGTCCACTCGGTGATGTTATCGAGGAAGTAGCGATCGTGCGTGACGAGGATCACGCAGCCTGCATATTCCTTCAGGAAGCGCTCGAGCCACGCGACGCTTTCGGCATCGAGATGGTTCGTCGGCTCGTCGAGCAGCAGGATATCGGGCTTCGACAGCAGCAGCTTGGTCAGCGCGACGCGGCGTCGCTCACCGCCCGAGAGCTTCGTAACATCGGCATCGCCCGGCGGACAGCGCAGCGCATCGAGTGCCTGCTCGACCTGCGCGTCGAGATCCCAGAGGTTCTGCGCGTCGATCTGATCCTGGAGCGCCGTCATCTCGTCGGCGGTCTCTTCGGAGTAGTTGGCCGCGATCTCGTTGTAGCGATCGAGGATCGCCTTCTTCTCAGCCACGCCCTCCATGGCATTACCGAGCACGTCCTTATCGGGATCAAGCTGCGGCTCCTGCGGCAGATAGCCGACGCTCACGCCTTCGGCCGCCCAGGCTTCGCCCGTAAAATCTTCGAGCTGGCCCGCCATGATCTTGAGCAGCGTGGATTTACCCGCGCCGTTGAGGCCGACCACGCCGATCTTGGCGCCCGGGTAGAAAGAGAGATTGATGTCCTTTAGCACCTGCTTGCCGCCCGGGTAGGTCTTCGACAGGCGGTGCATGTGATAGACGAATTGCGGGTTGGCCATCGGCGGCGATCCTCGTCGCGTGCATGTCGGGGTTAGGGCGCCTTGTAGCGGATGCCGCGCTTGGGGGCAACGCGTCGCGCTTTCAGCGCGATTGGGCTACCGCCCAAGCCCGTCCGGAGAGACCCCGGAGCCGCGCTTTTTGTTTACTTGCCGCGGGCTGCAGGGAAGGGGTGCTATCGCTTCCAATGCGGGGTGCTATGCCCGCGGCGGCCATGCTGCGAGATATCATCGGGCGCCAAGTCATAAAAGACGGGGGCTCCGGGGGTGTCCCCCGGTTGGGGGGTGGGGCGAAAGCCCCACTCGCGAAGCGAACTATGCCGCCGCCAGCAGCGCTTCCAGCGTGGCGAGCGTCGAGCGGTCGATGCGGCCATCGGGTCGTTCTGGTCGGAAGTGAAGCTGGAACGAGCGCACGACCTTGGTGCCCCTCGCATCGAGCGCGTCACTCGGCGTGATGCCGTAGCCGTATTGCGCGAGCAGCGCCGTCGTCGCACCGATCAGGGGATTGCAGTCGCCGTCACCCAAACCGAACTCGTCGGGATCGAGCGGCGCCGGTGCAACCCAGTGGCCGACGCCTGCCGCATGCAGGCGCGGCCAGTCGAATTTTTCGCCCGGATCGATCTTGCGTCCGGGAGAGACATCCGAATGCGCGAGTACGCGCGCTGCAGGTATCGCATTACGCACGATAATGTCCTGCGAGAGCGCGATGACGGCAGCCATTTGCGGCTCGGTGAACTCGGGATAACCGAGGTCGTGGCCGGGGTTCTGGATCTCGATGCCGATCGAGGCGGAGTTGATGTCGGTCTCACCGGCCCAGCTGCCGACGCCGGCGTGCCACGCGCGTTCGCTCTCCGGAACCATCTGCGTGATGCGCCCGGCTTCGTCGACAACGTAGTGACACGAGACGCGCGAGACCGGCTCGGCGAGCCAGGCAATGGCACGGGCGGCGCTCATCATGCCGGTGTAGTGGAGGATGAGCATGTCGGCGCGCGTCTTGCCACGGCGCGGCTCGAAGTTCGGCGAGGGATGGAGCGCGTGCACCAGCTGTGAGCAGGCGCGGTCCATCAGAAACCGCGCTCTTTGCGCAGGGTATCGAAGGCGGCGTTGATGGCGGCAACCTTGCGCGTCGCGGCGCACACGAGGTCTGTGCCTTCGCCGAGGCCGGACAGCTTATCCGGGTGGTACTGGATGACGAGCTTGCGGTGACGCGCTTTGATCTCGGCATCGCTGGCCGAAGGGGAGAGGCTCAGGATCTCGTACGGATTGCCGGCGTCGCGCACGAAGAGGGCGCGCACGTAGCGGAAGTCGCTGTCGCCAATGCCGAGGATGTCCGAGACGGAGCGCAGATAGTTCTCCTCGCGATCGTGCAGGACGCCATCGGCAGCGGCGACCACGAAGAGCCCTTCGAGAACCTGCAGCAGCATGGCCCGATCGCCGTCCAGCAGCTCCGCGATCTGGCGCGCATAGGCGTCGTAGCCGGCCACATCCTGCTTCGCGAGATCGAACACCTGACGTACGCGATCGGTCTCATCTTGCGGCACATGCATGAGCCGTGAG
Organism: Pseudomonadota bacterium; assembly: GCA_023410905.1. Classification (GTDB taxonomy): domain Bacteria; phylum Pseudomonadota; class Alphaproteobacteria; order Rhizobiales; family Hyphomicrobiaceae. The sequence goes on along the minus strand of JAEYPL010000126.1, from coordinate 9,714 downwards.
AAAGCGTCGACCTCGTCGCGCGTCACGACGCCGTCGGACTTGGCCATCTTGGCGGACAGCGCGATGAGGCCGATGGTGAACGCTATCGTGGTGCGCGGATCCGCCGGCTGGCCGCCGCCGGCCAGGCCACGCAGAAAGGCGATGAGCGAGCCGGCCTTGGCCAGCCCTGCGGTCACGCTCGGGAATCGCTGCCAGATGGTCATGGGGTGCGCATATTAGTGGGAGTTCGCTGCGCGCAGAAGGGCTCGTTGGGGCGAGTGACAATTTGCCAAGCGCAATGTGATCGCCCGTGATCGTGGCGTCCGTACCCCTCTTCCGGTGGTCTCGCCCCTCTCTCCGCAGATCCCTCAGACAGGGGCTGTGGCTTTTTTCAGCCAGGCCTGATCGTCCTCATTGAGATGCGGGCCGACCATGGTGGCGACGCGTTCGTGGTACGCATTGAGCCATTGACGCTCGCCGTTGCTGAGCAGCTTGGGTTCCACAAGGCGACGATCGATCGGCACCAGGGTCAGCGTCTCGAAGCCGAGCATGGGACGGTCGCCACCAGGAATGGGCGCGGCGCCGCCCACGAGCAGAAGATTCTCGATGCGGATGCCATAGGCGCCGGTCTTGTAGTAGCCGGGTTCATTGGAGACGATCATGCCGGGATCGAGCACGACATGCCCGCGCTTCGAGATCGACTGTGGCCCCTCGTGTACGGACAGATAGCTGCCGACGCCATGCCCCGTACCGTGGTCGAAATCGAAGCCCGCCTGCCATAGTGCGTGTCGCGCCAGCACGTCGATGTGAGCGCCGGTCGTGCCCGCGGGAAAGCGCAACTCCGAGATGGCGATCATTCCTTTGAGGACGCGGGTGAAGCGGTCGCGCATCTCGGCCGTCGGCGCGCCGATGGCGACCGTTCGTGTGATGTCGGTGGTGCCGTCGATGTACTGGCCACCGGAGTCGACGAGGAAGAGTTCGCCCGTGCGCAGCTTGCGGTTGGTCGCCTCCGTGACGCGGTAGTGCACGATCGCGCCATTCGGCCCGGAGCCGGAGATCGTGTCGAAGCTGATTTCCTTCAGTGCCTGCGTTTCCGCGCGCTTGGCTTCGAGCGTGCGTACGGCCGTGATCTCATCGACGCCGCCCTTCGGTGCCTCGCGATCGAGCCACGCGAGGAAGCGCGTGACGGCAATGCCGTCGCGCTCGTGCGCAATGCGGGTGCCGCGGATTTCCGCTTCGTTCTTGCGCGCCTTTGGGAGGATGCAGGGATCGGTGGCGTCGCTGATGTTGCCACGCGCGCCGCCGAGGCGCTGCCAGATCCACATATTGGCGGTCGTCGTATCGAGGCGGACGCGCTTCTTCTCGGCCCGTAGCGTGCCCAGCCGTTCGGCCAGCGTATCGGGCGCGCGAATGTGCGCCACGGCGCCGAGATGTTTTCTCACCTCGGGGCCGACCTTGCTCTTCTCGATGAACAGTTCCGACTTGCCGCTGACCGGGACAATCGCGAAGGCGTTCGGCGTTGGATTATGGCTCACGTCCGAGCCGCGAACATTGAAAAGCCAGGCAATGGAATCAGGGAGCGTCAGGACGACGGCATCCTCGCCGGCCTCGCGGAGCTGCTTCTGCAGAGTTTTGATCTTGTCGGCGGCGGCGACGCCTGCCCATTCCAGCGGCTGAACGGACAGGGGACCGTTGGGTGGCGCCGGGCGCTCCGCACCCCAGATGAGATCCACGGGATTGCGCGGGAGGGGCTTGAGTTCGATGCCGGCCTTGGTGAGGCCTTCCTCGAAGCGGGCAATGGCCGCGCGTGTGTGCAGGCGCGGATCGAAACCAATGCGTGTGCCTTTGGGAAACTGTGCCGCCAGCCACTGCCTCGGCTCGGTCTCTGGGATCTGCACGATCTCGAAGATGCCCGTATCCACCTGATCGGCGGACTGGAGGGTGTAGCGGCCGTCCACGAACAGGGCGGCTTGCTTGGCCCCGATGACGGCGAGACCTGCCGAGCCCGTGAAGCCCGTCAGCCACGCGAGGCGCTCGGCGGAAGGGGGCACATACTCTCCCATGTGCTCGTCGGAGCGCGGGACGAGTACGGCGTCGACACCGAGGCTGGCGAGCTTTGCGCGCAGCCGGGCCACGCGATCGGCCCCGAGTGTCGGATCTGCAGACGACGAAAAATCCTGGAACATGATCACCTTACTGGCTGCCGCCCGAGATACGTGCAATGCGATGCCGTTGTGCATCGCATCATGCGCGGTCTGATATGGTAACCCATTGTAACACTTTCTTTAAAGCCATGCATATTTGCATGGCTGCTTTGGTATGCCAGCGCTACTGCACCTGCGAAAGACTCACTATCTTCGCTTTATCGCAGTGCACAAAGACCCTCCAAAGAGAGGATCGGCACGGCGGACAAAACAAATGAGCACTCCCGGTTCTCCGGGACACTAAGAGATGAGAGCGATCATGGCCACGACCACCACACCCGTTGGTTTTACTGCCGACACCAGCCGCACTGAAGCAACGTCCGGGAAGGGCTTCTTCAGCCGCTTCATGGATCGGATCATTGCAGCCCGCATGGCCCGCGCCGAGCGCGAAATTCAGCCCTACCTGGCGCGCATGAGCGACGATCGCCTTCGCGATCTCGGGTTCAGCGGCGAGGCGATCGAGAAGCTTCGTGAGAAGCACTACGCCCAGGCCGTGTACTGGAGCTGAATTCACTCTTGAGTGAACGCTTTCCGCGGCCGGTTCCCTGGGGGGCGCCGGCCGCTTCTGATTTTGGCGTTCGATACGCCCATAGACCTTTTCAAAGAGAACCATCATGGCTGATCCTACCTATTCAACCGAAGTATCGGAGATGCGGGCTGCCGAGGGCCCCGGCGTTGGAGTACTCGCGATGGTGCGTCGCTTCATCGAAGGCCGCCTCCATGTTCTGCGTGAGCTCGACGACTTCATGCTTCGCGACATCGGCGCATCGGGTGACGATATCTGGCGCGTGCACAAGCTGCGCAACGCTGAGCGCCCCACGCTCCTCGTCGGTTGAGCCGTCGCACCCCCATGCGGTGACGCATGGCGCGCGTGCCAATACACGCCTTTGCCCGGTCAAGCGGCCGCTCTATTCTCCGCGCAACAAAACCAACTTTGCGGAGAGGAAGCGGCCATGAGCGACAACGAGGCCGACTATGTCATCGTCGGCGCCGGCTCTGCGGGCTGTGTGCTCGCCAATCGCCTGAGCGCCGATGGCTCGAAGGTCGTGCTGCTCGAAGCCGGTCCGCGCGACTGGCATCCGATGATCCACATTCCCGCCGGCGTGCTGAAGCTGCTCTACAATCCGCGCGTCAACTGGATGTACCAGAGCGAGCCGGAGCCGGCGACGGGCAATCGTCCCATTCACTGGCCGCGTGGGCGTGTGCTCGGCGGATCCAGCTCCATCAACGGCATGTTGTTTGTGCGCGGTAATACGGCCGACTTCGACGGTTGGGCGCAGTCAGGATGTCGCGGCTGGTCCTACGAGGATGTGCTGCCGTACTTCAAGAGCATCGAGCGCTATGCGCCGGGCGACAGTGCCCATCGCGGCAAGAGCGGACCGCTGCTAATCGAGGACTACCGCACGATCCTGCCGCTCACGCATCTCTTCGTGAAGGCCGCGCAGGAAGCAGGTTTTCCATTCACGCCCGACTTGAGCGGCGCCCAGATGGAGGGCGTCGGCTATTCGCAGATGTCACGCAATGGGCGCTTCCGCGGTTCGACGGCGCAGACCTTTCTCGCCGAGGCGCGCGGCCGAGCAAATCTGAAGATCGAGACCAACGCGCAGGCCACGGGCCTCATTCTAGACGGTCGCCGCTGCACGGGCGTGACCTTTCGCCAGGGTAGCGTCGATCGCACGGTGCGCGCGCGCCGCGAGGTCATCGTCTCCGGCGGCACAATCAATTCGCCGCATCTGCTGCAGGTTTCCGGCATCGGTCCGGCGGCGCACCTGCAATCGATCGGCGTCGCCGTGCGTCATGATCTGCCGGGCGTGGGCGCCAATCTCTCGGATCACTACGCCGTGCGCACGTCGGCGCGCGTGCGGGATGCCGTATCGATCAATCAGCTCTCACGCGGTCTGCCGCTTGCGCGCGAAGTCGTGCGTTGGATGACGACGGGACGTGGCGCGCTAACGTTCGGCGTGTCGAGCGCGCAGGTTTTCTGCAGGAGCCGCGACGGCCTCGCGAGCCCAGACATACAACTTCTCTTCTCGCCCGCGAGCTATGACGAACAGAAATTCGGCACGCTCGAGAAGCAGCCCGGCATGACGATCGCCGTGTCGATCGCGCGGCCCGAAAGTCGCGGCACGATCATGGCGACCTCGCCCGATCCGCTCGCGCGCCCCGCCATCCGGCCGAACTATCTCACGGTCGAGAACGACCTTGCGGTTTCCATTGCAGGACTGAAGCACGCACGGCTCATCTTTGCCGCGCCGTCCTTCGCGCCCTACTTCGTCCACGAGATCGTACCCGGCAAGGATGTCGTCACGGATTCGGACTACGCCGCGTTCGCGCGGCGCGTCGGCGGCACGCTCTATCATCCGGTCGGCACCTGCCGCATGGGAGAAGATCCGCAAGCCGTCGTCGACTCGCGGTTGCGTGTGCGTGGGCTCAGCGGTTTGCGCGTGATCGATGCCTCGATCATGCCGATCGTTACGACCGGGAATACGAACGCGCCCACTATCATGATTGCCGAGAAGGGCGCCGCCATGATCCGCGAGGATGCGAAGGCGGCGTGAGGCGTTCGCGCTTTCAGCGCGAGCGGGGCTTGCCCCGCACCCCACCGGGAGGGACACCCTCACGGACCCACCCGTCTTTATAGACTTGCCCGTGAGACCTGTCTGCATGGCCGCCGCGGGCATACCGCCACGAAGTGGTTGCGGAGCACCCCTTCCCAGCAGCCCGCGGCAATAAAATAAAATCAACCACGCCCTTCGAACGGCATGGCCGTCGCCTTGATCGTCATCGTGAAGACGTTCGCGTCGAGCGGTAGGCTTGCCATGTAGCGGATCGCCGAGCCGCAGTGCTCCACGTCCATGACCGGCTCTGGCATGATGTCACCGCGCGGCTGCGGGACGCCGGCCTTCATGCGCCCGCCCATGGCCGTATCCGCATTGCCGACGTCGAGCTGCCCACAAGCGATGTTGAAGGGACGGCCATCGAGCGCGATGCACTTCGTCAGGCCGGTGATGGCGTGCTTCGTTGAGGTGTAGCCGACCGACATGGGACGCGGTGTGTGGGCGGAGATCGAGCCGTTGTTGACGATGCGGCCGCCCTGCGGTGACTGAGCCTTGAACTGGCGGATGGCTTCCTGCGCGCAGAGGAAGCTGGCGGTCAGATTCACGTCCACGATGCTCTGCCAGTCGGCGAGGGAGATGTCCTCCATGGGGCCAGCCGGCAGGCCCTTGCCGGCATTGTTGAAGAGGAAATCGAGGCGTCCGAACGCTTTCACGGTCTCCGCGAAGAGCTTTTTCACCTCGTCCTGCTTGGTGACGTCGGCCGCGACAGCCAGCATCTTGCCGCCGCCCTTCTTGGCGAGCGCGATCGTGGCCTCGAGCTCGGACTTGCGCCGGCCTGTGACGACGACATCCCAGCCGTCGGCCTGGAGATGAAGCGCCGCGGCCCGCCCGATGCCGGTGCCGCCGCCGGTGATGATTGCGACCTTGTTCGTTGCCATACCGGCGTTCCTCTCCTGCTTGGTTTGTTGGGAAGCCCGCGAGGGGGCTTTTGCGGCACTCATCCGATCATGAAAGTCGCGGCTGGATCAAGGGTGCGTGGCGCGTTCTGGGGCGACTCTCCTGCGCACGTGAACGGCATATTTCACTTGCTATGCAAAAATGCATAACGGTTGCGCAGCGCACAATCTTGTTGCGACGCACCATCGGCGGTATATGGCATACCAGTGCATATGCGCCGGAAAACAGGTGCGATGCCGAGATGAGCAAAGGATAAAGATCATGAGCACCAAAGCATACGATAGCGCTCTGAGCTTCATGCCCGGCGAGGCCAAGAAGCCGAGCCTCTTCGCCCGCGCTAAGGAATATATGTCGGCTGTCAGCGCCGGCCTCGAAGCTTGGCGCGAGTATGAGCGCCTGCGCATGAGCGGCGTCGAGCACGGCAAGGCCGCCTCCAAGGCGTTCGAGAAGCACTTCGAGTAAGAGGCCTAACGGCTGGCTTCCGCGGTCAGATCTCGGTTCGATCGAGGCCGCGGAGGAACGTCGCCTGGATGAGCGATGAATTCGGTGCCGGCAGTCCCGGCACCGCCATGAGTGAGCTGGCGCGCCAGCACGCAGGTAGCGTGGCGGCCGCGCCTGGGGGCAGACGGAGCTTGCCGAGGTTCGGCAGTTCCGACCTGAGCGCTTTCCATCCTGCCGCGCCCAGCGCCCGCACCTCCAAGACCTGCCCCATATCTTCCGGCACACTGATTTCGAATCGTCGGTCCCAGACCGCCGACTTTGTTCCGGGCAGGATTTGCATTGCCGGTAACGCGGCACGGCCAGCCTCCCGCCACACGCGCAGATCACCGTCCGGCCGCCAGTCGAGACGGCACCCGCCGAGCGTCGCGGCGCGCGCGGGCCACGCGCGTTCGGAAGTGGCGCGGATGCGTTCGGTCAGATCTTCGATCTCCGAGAGGCGCGGGTCGCGCGCCTCACCGCCGTAGGCGCCGATCAATTGCTTCAAGAGCCGGACCGCGATCTCTTCGGGAAGATCGTTGAAGGTCTCGATCGGGATCGTGCCGAACTGCCCATCGTGCCAGTCCACGCGTGTGCGCACGGCTTCGACGGTTTGCCTCTGGATCGCCGAGCGCGCACGCGAGAGGCGCGCGGCACTCCGCGCAATAGCTGCACCATCAATGCCAAGCTCCGAGAGCGCTGCGAGGATTTTGCGCACACGCACGCGCTCGAAGTCATCGCGGTCGTTGCTGGGATCTGCGCGCCAAGTCAGGCCGGCCTCGCGCAGCGTAGCCATCAGCCGTGACTTCGGGAGATCGAGCAGGGGTCGGCGGAGTTCGAGCGGCGCGCCGTATGCGCCCTCTGGAGCAGGCGGCGTATTGATCAGCGCTACGCTTTGCATGGCGCTCAGACCATCAATGCCACTGCCGCGCGCGAGCCGCATGAGGAAAGTCTCTGCCTGGTCCTCGTGGTGGTGTGCCGTAAGCAGGACGCGTTGCAGCTTGTCGTAGGGCAGCGCTTCCGAGATCAGCGCCTCGTGCATGAGGTGATAGCGCACGGCGCGCGCTGCAGCCTGAATGCCTTGCGCGGGCTTTTCTCCTTCCCAGCGTAGAATGCGGCAGGGAAGGCCCGCAGTTTCAGCTTGAGATGCAACCCAAGCCGCGTCATCTGCCGAACCGGAACGTAGGCCATGATCGACGGTCAGCACCATGAGGCGCGGGCGGACGGACGCAGAGAGTTGAGGTGGGATGAGCTGAAGCGCGCGCTGGGCCATATGCATGAGCGCCATGCTATCGACACCACCGGAGACGGCGACGGCAATCGGCGCGCCGAGCAAGGGCTCGAAGCGCGCGCGGATTTCATCGTCGGTGATGGGCGCTTCAGCGTCCATGGCAGGGCTCCAGTGCCGTTCCGCACACACTAGCGGCGGCGGCCTGGAGCAAATCAGCGCTCAGCCGCGGCGCAGCCATTTGGTCCAGCGGCTCTTCTTCTCTTCGGGAGCCGCAGCCTCCTCGTCCTCGCCGTTCAGCTCCTTGACGAAGGCGCCGAAGAATTCCCCCGCAAGCTTGTTCGACGTCGCCTGTATGAGGCGGCCGCCGAGCGTCGCGAGCTTACCGCCGACTTCCGCCTTAGCCGTATAGGCGAGCTTTGTCGTGTTGGCATCGATCTCGGTCAGCTCGACGCGCGCGCGGCCCTTCGCGAAGCCGGCGGCACCGCCCTGCCCCTGGCCGACGATGTCATAGGATGACGGCGGGTCGAGATTTTCGAGTGTCACGTTGCCGTTGAAGGTCGCCGATATGGGCCCGATCTTGAGGGACACCTTCGCGGCGAGATCCGTCGGCGAGCGCTGCTCCAGTTCCTTGCAGCCGGGAATGGTCCGCTTGAGTACCTCGGGGTCGTTCAGTGCGTGCCAGACGACTTCGCGCGGAGCGTTGATCGTATACTCGCCGGTGATGTCCATGGCTTGGCGCCTTTCTTATTAGGAGACGTTGTCGCTATCCGCGCCGATATCGGCGAGACGCCGTGCGCGCCATTTATCTCCTGTGCGCTCGAACAGGAGCGGCGTCGCATTGGCGAGATGGTGCGTTTCGAGATCGATGCCGAGCGTCGGCGCGAGCACATACAGAATACCGCCGTGCGCCACTAGCGTCGAATGCTTGGTGTCGGCGAGATTGAGGGCGCGCTCGATACCCTGCCGTGCGCGCCGCACGAAGAAATCGAGCGCCTCGCCGTTCGAAGGGGCCTCGCGCCAGTCGTGATCGGCCGAGGACTTGCCGACGAGATCGCCGAACCAGCGCTCGCGCAGGCCGTCCTCGGGATCGGGGGCGACCTTGTGCGGACGCCCCACGATCTCCGCCGTCACCCAGGCACGCGGCATGGTGCTCGCGACAATGCGCTCGATGCGCTCACTTCTGAGGGCCTCGGAGGCGGCTTCCGCCTGAGCCATCCCGCGCGCGTTCAACGGCTGTTCAGCCGTCTGGAATATGCGCGCGTGATTGCCGTCGGTCTCACCGTGGCGCACGAAGAAGAAGCGCGTGCACCGCGGCGTTAGCGGATCCTCGCGCGCCATGCGGAAGAGCTCGTCGAGCCCGCGGTGCAGATATCCCGGCGTGGTGAGAGCCATCAGGTGCCTCAGACGATCTCGAAGAGACCGGCCGCGCCCTGGCCGCCGCCGATGCACATGGTCACGACGGCATACTTCTCGCCGCGGCGCTTGCCTTCGATGAGCGCATGGCCCGTGAGGCGCGCGCCGCTCATGCCGTAAGGATGCCCGATCGAGACGGCGCCGCCATCGACGTTGAGGCGCTCCCAGGGAATGCCGAGCTTGTCGCGGCAGTAGATGACCTGCACGGCGAAGGCTTCGTTCAGCTCCCAGATGCCGATGTCCTCGACCTTGAGACCGGCCTTCTTGAGAAGCTTCGGCACGGCGAACACGGGACCGATGCCCATCTCGTCGGGCTCGCAACCGACGACCTCGAAGCCGCGATAGATGCCGAGCGGCTTCAAGCCACGCTTCTGCGCCTCCTTGTCGCTCATGACGACGGTTGCCGACGCGCCGTCCGAAAGCTGGCTCGCGTTGCCTGCGGTGATGAAGTTGCCCTCGCCCATGACGGGCTTCAGCTTGGCGAGGCCCTCCATGTTCGTGTCGGGGCGATTGCCTTCGTCGCGCGTGAGCGTGACCATCTCCTTGCCGACGGCTTTGCCTTCCTTGTCGTAGAGGATCTTTTCGGCGGGCAGCGGCACGATCTCGTCGTTGAACTTGCCGGCCTGCTGCGCGGATGCCGTGCGGCGCTGGCTCTCGAGTGCGTACTCATCCTGCGCGTCGCGGCTGACGCCATAGCGCTTCGCGACGTTGTCGGCCGTCTGGATCAGGGACCAGTAGAGTTCGGGCTTATGCTCGACGATCCACTCGTCGCGGGTGCGGAATTTATTGGCGTTCTCATTCTGCACGAGGCTGATCGACTCGAGACCGCCAGCCACGTAGATGCCCTCGCCATCCGAGCGCACGCGCTGGGACGCCATGGCGATCGTCTGCAGGC
>JAEYPL010000197.1 GCA_023410905.1 Pseudomonadota bacterium | reverse complement strand
CCCCAGCGGTATTCGGGCATCTTCACATACTCGAACTTGGCCCAACCTTTGGGATCGATCGAGATGGCGGTATGGAGATACACGTCCGATGTCTGGAAGCCCTCTGGCCCCATGGTCATCCACCAGTCGATATAGCCGGGATGCCATTGCTCCAGCGCCTTCAGCACGCGCTGATCGTCATTGAGGCCGACGTTGTTCGGGATTTTCGTCGAGTAGTCGACCGCGCCTTGGGCGTTCGTTGTCATTCGTGTTTCCTCCAATGCGGTGAGTTCTACACTCGCTCGGGATCAAAATCGGCCTTCACACCGCTGCCGTAACGCTTGAGCGCGCCATCCGGACCAATCGCGTTCGGCCGCTGGAATATCCAGTTCTGCCATGCCGTGAGACGGCCGAAGACTTTCGTCTCCATGGTCTCGGGCCCGGCAAAGCGCAGGTTGGCTTCGAGGCCAGTGAGGCCATCGGCCGAAAAGCTCGCGCGCTCCTCGAGGAAGATGCGCACCTCGTCGGCGTAATCGATGGTGTCGTAGGCGATGGTGACCAGCCCCGCTTCCTCACACGCCTCGGCATCGAGCGATGTGCCGACGGTCTCGCGTGCCGCGTCCACGCTTTCGGGCTCGCCGAGAAAGCGTGTCGCGAGGCGCGAGATGCCATTGCTCATGGGATACGTACCGAAGTTTAATGGCGACAGGCTCATGCTCGCAGCAGCGCGGTTGTCACCTTTCTCCGTACCGATCAGCATGAAGGAGCGGTCACAAGCAATCACGATCTCCGCGAGCGTCCCCGCGAAGCACGAGCCCGGCTCGACGAGTGCGACGAGCGAACGCGATGTGAGATCGATGCGCTTCAGTACGCGCTTCCATTGATGCAGGATCTCGCGCGCCAGCCAGTTGCCGCTATTCGCTTCGAGAAATGCGTCATACGCGAGCACACGCTGGGGATCGCCTGTCGACTTGAAGACCAACGTGCCGATATCGCGCTCATTCGTTCGCAGATCCAGCAGCGCATTATCGAGCTCACGCGACAGACGCAGCGGCCAGAAGTCCGCACCTTCGCGCTGCATCGCGTCGGCGTCGGACGGTGGCGCTGCTTCAGGTCCGAGAATCGTGATCGTCGCGCGCCGCGCCGCGCTATCGATCTCCACGCGCAAGCTCGAATACTGGACAGTATCGCCGTCACGCGTGCGCTGTAGCGGTGTCAGCGCGATGCCCTGTGCATCAGCAGGCCGGTCGGATTGTGCAGAAAGCGTCTCCACGGCGTCGGCGACAGCGGCTTCCATCCGCGAGCGCGGCACCGCCTGATCGACGACGCGCCAGTCCGCCGCGCGCTTACCTTTGAGGCCTTCCTCCTGCGTACACAGTACGTCGGCGCGGTCGCGGCGGACCTTGCGCTTGTCGGTGACGCGCGTGAGGCCACCGGTTCCGGGCAGCACGGCGAGGAGGGGCAGCTCAGGAAGCGACACGCTCGAGTTGCCATCGTCGGCGAGAATGATGTGGTCCGTCGCCAGTGCCAGCTCGTAGCCACCGCCCGCCGCTGTGCCCTGGACCACGCACAGATACTTCTGGCCCGATGCGGCACTCGCATCCTCCATGGCGAAGCGCGTCTCGTTCGTGAATTTGCAAAAATTCACTTTGTGGGCGTGGCTCGAGCCCGCGAGCATCCGGATGTTGGCGCCAGCGCAGAACACACGATCCTTGCCCGAGCGCAGCACCACGACCTTCACGCCCGGATGCTCGAAGCGGAGGCGTTGAATGGCATCGGCAAGCTCGATGTCTACGCCGAGGTCGTAGGAGTTGAGCTTGAGCTGATAGCCGGGCCGGAGCGTCGCATTCTCGTCCACATCAAGGATCAGGTCGGCGACGGGACCGTTCACGGCGATCCGCCAGTGCCGGTAGTGCTCCGGTGACGTATCGAAATCGATCCTCGCGGGCGCCGCGGATTTTTCCGTCGTGTCGCTCACATCGTCCTCCCTGGTATTTTCTGCCCTCTGAGGCGTTCTCGCTGAGCGAGCAGGCCGCCGGATGCATTTCGGGCGAGAGTCTACGCTTGTCTCGCTGGGCGCAACGGGAATCGTACCTGCGGGCGAGGCCCCGCGAGCGGCAAGGGCGGGGGCCGCGTCGATGGGGCTTGCCCCGGGCGCTTGGGAGCGCCAGATAACAGCACGGGCGGCGCCGTCCGGGTGGCCGCAATACGAGGTACGACCTGAATGTCCAATTTCTCTCCCCGGGAGATCGTCTCGGAGCTCGATCGCTATATTGTCGGCCAGCAGGACGCGAAGCGCGCGGTCGCGATTGCGCTCCGGAACCGCTGGCGGCGTCAGCAGCTCGAAGGTGAGCTGCGCGAGGAAGTTCAGCCGAAGAACATTCTCATGATCGGCCCGACGGGGTGCGGCAAGACCGAGATCTCGCGGCGTCTTGCCCGGCTTGCCGGCGCGCCCTTTATCAAAGTGGAAGCGACGAAGTTCACCGAGGTCGGCTATGTCGGCCGCGATGTCGACAGCATCGTGCGCGATCTCGTCGAGGTCGGCATCGGTCTCGTCCGCGACGCGAAGCGCCGGGAAGTGAAGGCGCTCGCCGAGAAAAATGCCGAGGAGAAGGTGCTCGATGCGCTGGTCGGCCCGGGGGCGCAGCCGTCGACGCGAGAATCCTTCCGCAAGCGCCTGCGCAACAACGAACTCAACGACAAGGAAATCGAGATTCAAGTCGCCGACAGTGCGCCGGCCTTTCCGACGATGGACATCCCTGGTGGCCAGATGGGCATGGTCAACATCAGCGAAATGCTCGGCAAGGCCTTCGGCCAGCGGATGAAGACGCGGCGCCTGACCGTCGGTCAGAGCTATGAGCAACTCATCAGCCAGGAAAGCGACAAGCTGCTCGACAGCGACCAGATCTCCGCCGAGGCCGTGAAGCTCGTCGAGAACAACGGCATCGTCTTCCTGGATGAGATCGACAAGATCTGCTCGCGCAGTGATGCCGCCGGTCGCGGGGGCGCCGACGTCAGCCGCGAGGGCGTGCAGCGCGCCCTGCTGCCGCTGATCGAAGGGACGACGGTTGCGACCAAGTACGGGCCGGTCAAGACGGACCACATCCTGTTCATTGCGTCCGGTGCCTTCCATCTCGCCAAGCCCTCGGATCTGCTGCCGGAGCTGCAGGGGCGGCTCCCTATTCGCGTGGAGCTGCGGCCGCTGACGCGCGAGGATTTCCGCCGCATTCTGACGGAGCCACAGGCGAGCCTTATCAAGCAGTACATCGCGCTCATGGCGACGGAAGGTCTGACGCTGACCTTCACCGATGACGCGATCGACGCGATCGCCGACATTGCCGTCGCCGTGAACTCGACCGTCGAGAACATCGGCGCGCGGCGGTTGCACACTGTCGTCGAGCGCGTGCTCGACGACATCTCCTTCGATGCGTCGGATCGGGGTGACCACGCGGTTACGGTCGATGGGACTTATGTGCACGCGCGCGTCGGCGATCTCGCGCGCAATGCCGACCTTTCGAAGTTCATTCTTTAGGCGGCTGTTGCAGGCGGGGCGCTGTCCGCATGGCGGTCACCGGCAGGCCAGGCGAACAGAGGCGGAGAACCTCTTAACAGGAACCGGCGGCGATTACTGAGGCTGG
>JAEYPL010000107.1 GCA_023410905.1 Pseudomonadota bacterium | reverse complement strand
GAGGAATGCGAGGCTGTCGGCGCCCATGAACTCGCGCATCTCCTCAACCGTCATGTTGGCGGCGAGCAGCTCCTCGGTGCGCGGTGTGTCGATGCCGTAAAAATCGGGATGCTTGATCGGCGGGCTCGAGATCCGCATGTGGACCTCCCGGGCGCCGGCATCCCGGATCATATCGACGATCTTCTTCGACGTCGTGCCGCGCACGACGCTGTCGTCGATCAGGACGACACGCGCACCACGGATCACGCCGACGTTCGCCGAATGCTTGAGCTTCACGCCGAGGGCGCGGATGCGCTGCTCGGGCTCGATGAAGGTGCGGCCGACGTAATGATTGCGCACGATGCCGAGCTCGTAGGGTATGCTCGAGAACTGCGAGTATCCGATCGCCGCCGGCACGCCTGAGTCAGGGATCGGCACGATCACGTCGGCGGGCACGAGCGACTCGCGCGCGAGCTCGACACCGAAGCTCTTGCGCACGTCATAAACACTTCGCCCGCCAGAGACCGAGTCTGGGCGGGCGAAATAGATATACTCGAAGATGCAGGGGCGAGCCGGGCGTTTGGGGAACGGACGATGGCTCTCGACGCCCTCGGACGTAATCACCACCACTTCACCGTTGTCGATCTCGCGCACGAATTGCGCGCCGACGATGTCGAGGGCGCACGTCTCGGAGGCGAGCACGTACGCCTCGCCGAGCTTTCCGAGTACGAGCGGGCGAATGCCGACGGGATCGCGCGCGCCGATCAGCATGTCGTTCGTCAGGCCGACGAGTGCGTAGGCGCCTTCAATCTGCAGGAGCGCGTCAATGAAGCGCTCGACGATGCGGCGCTTTTTCGAGCGGGAAATGAGGTGGAGAATGACCTCGGTGTCCGAGGTCGACTGGCAGATAGCGCCGGACGAAACCAGCTCCTGGCGGAGCGTGAGGGCGTTCGTGAGATTGCCGTTGTGGCCAACTGCAAAACCGCCTGTATCGAGATCGGCGAACAGGGGCTGCACGTTACGGAGGACGACATCGCCCGTCGTCGAATAGCGGTTGTGGCCGACGGCCATGCGGCCCGCGAGGCGTTCGATCACGCTCGCCTTGGAGAAGTTGTCGCCGACGAGGCCGAGGCGGCGCTCCTGATTGAAGCGCTTGCCGTCGTAGGTGACGATGCCGCAGCCTTCCTGGCCGCGATGTTGAAGCGCATGCATCCCGAGAGCAGTGATGGCGGCGGCATCATCGTGGCCGAAGATGCCGAAAACCCCACACTCCTCGCGGAGGCGGTCGCCGTACCAATCTGTTTCGTCGGTCTGCAGCGTGTCGGCGTCGTGAGGGTGCGGCACGGACATCATCGCTGCGGCTCCATCGCTGCCGGTTGAGCGCCGGATATGTGACGTATACCGCTGCAATTCAAGTCGAGCGGCGCCGTCAATAGGCGGTCCTATATGTCAAAACCGTGTCAACTTCCACCCCCAACACGCAGGCCTTCCACGCGATATTGCCGCGGCTTGCTGATGAGCAGATACATGATGTCGCGGGGCGCTCGTCAGGCACTCCCGGAGGCCCCGCGAATCACCGAGCGTCCAGCGTATTCTGCCACATCGCCGAGCTGCTCTTCGATACGAATGAGCTGGTTGTACTTGGCGAGGCGATCCGAGCGGGAGAGCGAGCCGGTTTTGATCTGGCCGGCGTTCGTTGCGACGGCGAGATCGGCGATGGTCGAGTCCTCGGTTTCGCCCGAGCGGTGGGAGATCACGGCCGTGTAGCGGGCGCGCTGGGCCATATCGACGGCATCGAGTGTTTCCGTCAGTGAGCCGATCTGATTCACTTTAACGAGAATTGAGTTACCGACGCCCTTGGCGATGCCTTCGGCGAGGCGGCGCGTGTTGGTTACGAAAAGGTCATCGCCGACGAGCTGGCAGCGATTGCCGATCGCCTGGGTGAGCGCCTTCCAGCCGTCCCAGTCGTCCTCGGACATGCCATCCTCGATGGAAACGATCGGATAGCGCGCGACGAGGTCGGCGAGATACTTGGCCATGCCGGCGCCGTCGAGCGACTTGCCCTCGCCTTCGAGCGCATACTTGCCGCCCTTGTAGAATTCGGTCGCCGCGCAATCGAGGGCCAGCACGATATCGTCGCCGGGCTTGTAGCCGGCCTGCTCGATGGACTTCATGATGAAGCCGAGGGCCTCGTCGGCACTCTTGAGGTTCGGCGCGAAGCCGCCCTCGTCGCCGACGTTGGTGCTGTGGCCGGCGTCGTGGAGGCCCTTGCGAAGCGTGTGGAAGACCTCGGCGCCCATGCGGATCGCGTCGGCGCCGGTTTCCGCCCCCCCCCGCATGATCATGAATTCCTGGATGTCGATGGGGTTGTCGGCGTGCGCGCCGCCGTTGATGATGTTCATCATCGGCACGGGGAGAATGCGGGCGTTGGTGCCGCCGATGTAGCGGTAGAGCGGCAGGTTGCTGGCGAGTGCCGCCGCCTTGGCCGTGGCGAGCGATACGCCGAGAATTGCGTTGGCGCCGAGGCGCGATTTGTTCGGCGTGCCGTCGAGCGTGATGAGGGCGCCGTCGATGCGACGCTGATCCTCGGCATCCATGCCGGAAAGGGCGTCGAACACCTCGCCGTTGACAGCATCGACGGCCTTCAGGACGCCCTTGCCGAGGAAGCGCGACTTGTCGCCGTCGCGGAGCTCATTGGCTTCATGCGCGCCCGTTGAAGCGCCCGAGGGGACGGCGGCGCGGCCGACCGAGCCATCCTCCAGGGTCACGTCGACTTCGACGGTCGGGTTCCCGCGGCTGTCGAGGATCTCGCGGCCAATGATGTCGACGATAGCGGTCATGGGGGGCTCCGGTCGGCAAGGGATGGGCGTTTGCGCGGGGTATAGCCCGCGGGCGCCGGAACGGAAAGCCGATCGGAAGAATAAGAGCTAAAGGGCAGCGGCCGCTGCAACGGCAACTAGTGCTTCAGCTCAGAGCCGCGAGCCGACGACCAAGGTCCAGAAGGTCTTGAACTCGGTCTTGGGATCGTGGACCAGCGCGAGCCCAATGTGCTGGGCTTCGGGCTGAAGGAGATTCTTGTTGTGCCCCGGGCTGTTCTGCCAGCCCTTCAGCACTTCGTCGAAGCTGGCCTGACCGGTGCCGACGTTCTCAGCCGCGAGCTTGGCGTTGTAGCCCGTGCGCTTGACGCGATCCCAGGGGTTCGAGCCGTCCGAGCCGTAGTGCGAGATGCGGTCCCACTTGGCGAGATCCTGCGCGTGGGCGCGGGCCGCGGCGGTCAGCTCGGCATCGAGCTTGAGGGGCTTCAGGCCCTTGGTGCGGCGGTAATTGTTGATGGCGTCGCGTGCGGCTTCGGGATTGAGGCCGGCGCGGGAGTAGTCGCGGTCCGAAAGGGCGCCCTTGGGTGCGCGCTCGGAGGGGGCGGATGTCGGAGGCGCGAGGCTCGCCGTGCGCTGGCTGCTCTCGACACGGGTTGGCGTGCGGGCTGTGAGGTCGCTTCCGAGCGAGGCCTGACGGGTGGACCTGGCCGACATTGTCGGGCTTTCGGCGAATCCTGAGCTGAGCGTGCTCGAACCCATGCCGCAACCGGTCGTCAGAAGAGCGACCGAAACCCCCACCAGCACGCGATACATGACTACAACTCCTGCCGGCCTACGCATAACGACCCCAGCATTAACTATGGAGCTGGGTGGTAAACATGCCGTTAATGATGCGCGCACGGAACTAGCTTTCCCTCGGGACAAGGGGCGGTTGCCGGTCCGCGCTGTCATCGCTGCAATCCCCTGGACGAACCCGGAGTATCCGGGCGCGTCGCCTCTTCTGCATCGTGCGCGGGAGAAACCGTCCTGTCGGGACATAAGAGAAGGAATCTTCGTGACTTTAATTTGGCCGCGGGGCTGTTCGCGGCAAATATAGTTCGGTCCGGACGTGGCCCGATGCGCGCATCGTAGGCGGGACGGCACGGGGTGGGGCGATTTTACTTGGCGGATTTGTTGCAGTCTTCCAGAATGCCATTGATTCTACGGTGATTCGTCCGGGTCGAGGGGCCCCGGCGGCAGGTATTTCGCGAGGGAACACGAAATCCTGCCCGGATGTCCGGCCGCGCGCTCCGGGGGGCGCCAGTGCCGGAATTCCCCATGTGAGGTGCAGCGTGTTCGTGTGAGGCCGGGTCGTGTGTGGCCACGGCCATGAGCGCATTGTCGCCTGTGTTGAAAGGGCTCGGAGGCAGACACCGGTTTGCTAGGGGGCAAAGACATGGCGGTGGCGGTACTGGATGCGCCTCGCGCAGCGCCGGCGCGGGTGGATGCGCTTCGGGTTGGTGCGCTCGTGCTCCTGCGGCTGTCGGTCAGCGAGAGCGGTGTCGGCGAAGCCGAGCTGGCGCGGGATCTGCAACCCTTGGTGGCGCCTGCGGTCGAAGCCGGCGAGTGGCGACTTCTGCTTGGGCGCCTCGTTGCGGCGCATATCAAGGACCAGCTCGCGGTGCGGCGGAGTAACCGGCTCCATGCTACGGCCGGCGGTCGCCGCCAGGCGCAGCATTTTCTCGGCTCAGCGCCCGCGAGTGGGGACGACTGGCCGAAAGTACGTGACGGGGCGCTGATCGCCCGTGCGCTGGGTACGCCCGGCTTGCCGGTGCGGCGTCTCAAGGCCCTCGGCAAGGTCGACGGGCTCAGAAGCGCGATCGTGATTGCGGCTCATGGGCTCAAGCCGCGCTCCGCGGCGAGTGCCTCGCGCCTCAGGAACGATCTCGCGTTGCTCGCGCTCGATCGGGCCTTCGGTAACCGCCTGCAGCGGGACCTCGGTGCGAAGTCGGGGCTTTCGGCGAAGGCTGCGCGGCTGCTGGCCGGTCAGCTTTCGACGCGGCCGCGCGATTTCGGCTCGGACAGCCGGCTCGTTGCCGGACTTGCCGCCGAAGCCGTGGGGGGCACGAGCAGCACATTGCCGGCACTGCGGCTCGCGCTACTGCGCCGGTTCGTTGCGGGCGATCTCGAATGGCCGATCGCCGTGTCGCGCGGTCAGGAGGCGCCGGCCAAACCGGTAGCGCCCCCCGTCGCGAGTGCACCGGCCGTCGTGCAGCGTCTGAGACCGGTGCCGGCGCCAACAGGGCGGCCAGATCCCGAGACGTTCGCGCACGCCGTAAGGAAGATGGCGCGGCCGCTCGCGACCGGCGGGTGGTCGGGCAGCCGCAAGGTCTACATCTCACAAGTCTGGGCCGCCGTGCAGGAACAGCACACGGGCTGGGGACTGAGCGAGATCGAGTTCAAGGCGATGCTCACGGAAGCACATCGCACGGGACTTCTGGTGCTGGGCACATCGGATCTGCGCGACAAGCGCGATCTCGAGGAGATCCAGGCATCGGCGACCGTGTTCAAGAATACTGTCTGGCATTTCGTGCGTATCGACGATTGATCCGATCAGTCACGTCAGTCCCTACCCGGGGCTAAACACTTCAAATTTGCGTCGAGGAACAAGAAGAACATGCAGCGTGCGGTAGAAATCGCGGCCCCGGTCGAGAGTTTTGCATCGGCGTTCGAGCACTCGATCACTTGGGAAGACGACATCTGGAGCGCGGATCCGGTCGACGTGGCCGCCGTGCACAAGCAGGCGCGCGCGAAATTTCAAAGCACGCTCGACGCGATGGTGAAGGTCGACGGCGGCGTGACGCCGGCGCGAATGCTGCTGTTTCATGGTCAGTCCGGTGCCGGGAAAACGCATCTCATTCGCGCGTTGCGCACGAGCAGTCATCGCGCAGGCACGGCCTACTTCGGCTATGCGCAGATGACGCCGGATGTCGCGAGCTATGCCGACTACTACCTGCGCCGTCTCGTGGCTTCGCTCGAAAAGCCGTACGATCCCGATGGCGAATGCGAGAGTGGTCTCGCGCGGCTGACCAACAAACTCGCTGCCGCTGCGCTCAGCGACGAGCAGCTCAACGAGCTGACGGAAGCGAAGCTCGACGAGGATCAGCTCGCGAAGCTGATCATTACGCTTGCCGACGAAATCGTCGCGAGCCCGCAGTTCGCCGATCAGGAACTCGACATTAATATCGTCCGCGCTCTGCTCTATCTTCAGCGTGCCGATCCGCGCATCGACCAGCGCGTGCGCCAGTATCTGCACGGTCGCCCGCTCAATGAGCTCTCGCAGTCGTCGGTCGCCGCGCTCGATCCGAGCTCGGGCGAGGGGCGCGCGTTCGAGATCATGGAGAGCCTCGGCAAGCTCATGTGGACGGTCGATCGCGCCGCGCTCGTCTTCTGCATTGATCAGGTCGAGGATCTGCGCTTCTTCACCGACTCAGATGAGCGCTTCCAGAAGGCTGTGCGCGATCTCATTCAGATCGCCAACCGCGTGCCGACGTCGCTGATCATCATCTCCTGCCTCGGCGATTTCTACGATCATGTGCGGGGCGTGCTCGCGCAGTCCTATATCGACCGCATCGAGAAGGCCGGTCCCGTCGCGCTGCTCGAAAGCCGTACGGCCGATGAAGCGCGTCTCATTCTCTCGCGCCGTGTCGAACAGCACGCGATCGCACGCGGTGTCGATCCCGCGGCGGCGGATCTCACCAAACTCTTCGGCGCCGATTTCGTGGCGGAACTCGGTGGTCTCTCGACGCGGAGACTGCTCGAGGATGCGCAGGCGCGCCTCAAGAGCCGCGAGTCGGAAATGCCGGCCGACGAGCCCGAGGAGACAGATGGCGCAGGCTTCATCTCGACGCTCGCGGCTGCTCTCGGATTCGGGCTCGGCGGTGGAGACAGCCAGCCGGCGTCGGCGAACCAGATCGACTTCCGCGCGAGCTGGGAGCGTTTTGCCAGTCTCTCCGAAGCTGAGATGCCGTCCGACGATCAGGAACTGCTCGGCGTTCTGACATCGGCACTCGAACTGTCGCGCGCCGAATGGGGCTCCGCGGTCACGCTGTCCGTGCGCCGCGCCGATCTCGGCGAAGAGCTGCCTGCGGCTGACGTCACGGTCACGCACGCCACAGGCATCATGCAGAAGACGCGCGTCTTCATCTGCAATCGCCCGACCCAGGGTGGCGGTCTCAAGCGTCAGCTCGACAAGGTGCTGTCCAGCCTGTCGTCGGCCAGCGCGATCATGCTGCGCGCGAGCGACTATCCGCCGCCGCGCAAGAACCAGACGGCGCAGGCCTTCCGCAAATTCCGCGAGAGCGGCGGGCGCACGCTCGTCGTGCCCATGGCCGAGTGGGAGCGCATGATGACCGTGCGCGAGTTCCACGCACGTCATCGCACGGATCCCGGCTTCGGCGGCTGGCTCGAACAGGCAAAGCTCCTGTCCGGCCTCTCGGTGCTCGCGCAGCTTCTGCGCCTCGATCTCCTCGGTGCGCCGATGCCCATGGGCGAAGCGCCGGGACGTCGTCGCGCGGAGATGCCAGTCGAGGCACCGGAGCAGGGCAATCTCGTCACGCTGCCCTGGGCCAAGGGCCCGCCCGATGCACAGCCGCGCGATGGCTACAATATGCCGAGCCTGCAGAGCCGTCTCGCCGACTGGACAGGCTGGACGTCGGCGAGCCCCGCGGCACCAGTGCCTGCGCCGGGCGCACCGTCGGAGGAAGAGCAGGATCTGCCGCTCAGCGTCATTCTCGATGAGCACGGCTCGAATTCGTCGAGCATTCTTGCGGGGCGCGAGATCGGCGGTCGCGGCAAGAGCATTACGCTCAACAAGGATGTGCTGAAGCGCCACACGGCGGTGCTCGGTGGCTCGGGCTCGGGCAAGACGACACTCGCGCTTTGCCTCATCGAGCAGCTTCTGATGAACGGCACGCCGGTCATTCTACTCGACCGCAAGGGCGACCTCTGCTCCTACGCGAATCCTGAAGTCTGGCGCGGCGAGCCGAACGAGCTCAGCGAGGCGAGCAGCCTGCGCGAAAAGCTCGGCGACCAGATCGATGTGGCCGTGTACACGCCCGGACGCGCGTCAGGCCGGCCGATCTCGATCACGCTTCTGCCGACCGGTATCAACGAGCTTCCCGAGCATGAGCAGCAGCTTCTCGCCAATCTCTCGGCGGCAGCGCTCGGCGACATGCTGCATCTGAAGAATTCGGCGACGCATCAGAAGCAGTCGGGCACGCTCTCGGTCGCACTGCGTATTCTCGGCTCGCGCTTCAGCACCGAGGTCGGTCTGAACGATCTCATTCACCTCCTCGAGGACGAGGACCCTGAGCTCACTGAGCTCACGCAGCGCATGGATCCCTCGGGCAGGATTCGCCGCGATCTCGTTGCGCAGCTTGACAGTCTCCGGCATCGCAATTCGGCCCTGTTCGAGACGGGCGGCGAGCCGCTGCGCATGGAAAACCTGCTCGGTATCGGTCCGCACGCGCGCCCCGACGGCCGCACGCGCCTCTCCATCATCTACACGGGCTTCCTCGGCGACAACGAGAACATCCTCTTCTGGGTCTCGCAGTTCCTCTCCGAGGCGCTCCGCTTCTGCCAGCGCAATCCGAACGACGAGCTGCAGGCGGTCGTGATGCTCGATGAGGCCGACCTCTACATTCCGGCAAACGCGAAACCGGCGACGGCCGAACCGCTGCAGAGTCTGCTGAAACGTGCGCGTTCCGCTGGCGTTGGGCTCATGCTCGCGACGCAGTCGCCCGGCGATCTCGACTACAAGTCGCGCGATCAGATCACGAGCTGGTTCATCGGCCGCGTGCGAGAGGATACAGCACTCAGGAAGCTCAAGGCCGCATTCCAGAGCGAGTCGGGCCTCGATCCGGCGGCAGTGCTGCCGCATCAGACGGTCGGCGAGTTCCATCTCGTGCAGGAAGGTCTCGTGCGCGCGCTCAAGGCGCAGCGCTCGCTCATCACGGCGGAGCAGGTGCCGTTCGATCGCATCGAACAACTCGGTTTCGAGACCAAAGGTCAGGGTGAACGACAGCTCAGGCTGTTTGGGTGAAAAGTTTCCCCCCTCCCCGCCTGCGGGGAGAGGGCCAGGGTGAGGGGCGGCGCCGAACTCAATCGTCAGCGATTGTGCCGCCCTCATCCCGACCTTCTCGTCGCGCCAGAGGCGCGCTTCCAGCGCGACAAGCACGGGGAGAAGGAGAAGTGAATTAGTCCCACGTACATGGGGCGTAACCGGGGTGAGGGGCGACCACAGGCGCCGATGTCGGCGATTGATGCCGCTCCTCATCCCGGCGGAATGCGCGAAAGCTCAGTTTGAGGATACGGGGTAGGTCATGGAATGGCTCTTACCGCTCCTCGGCGGCCTCGGGCTGGGATCTCTATTGAAGTCTGTCGTTGATCACTTGTATTCGCGCCGGGCCGTCGTTGGAGATCGCCTTTATCAAGAAAAACGTGAAGCCTACTTAGGCTTGCTTGATGCAATACACAAAGCGGCTATCGACCCATCGCCGCATCGGTCTAAGGACTATGGGCTTTGGCAAGCGCGCTGCCAGTTGTTCGGCTCAGACGATGTATCCCGATATGCGCAGGCTTTTCTCGACACCAACGATGCGCCGCGCCCAGAGAGGGATGTGGCGTTTCGAGGTCTGCTGGAAGCGATGCGGAAGGACCTTTGCCGCTGACATCAGGGCGCGGCATTCAGAGCCAAACTCAATTGCTCCAACGCAGCTTCCTCGCGCGCGCCGAAACTCGATAGCGTGACGCCGACGAGGCGGATGCCCTTACTCAATGGATAGACCGATCGCATGAGCTGCACGCTCGCCTCATGCAGCGCCTCGCGTGAACTGACCGGCGCATCGTAGGTCCGGCTGCGCGTCGCGATCTGGAAATCGGCATACTTGATCTTCACCGTCACCGTGCGGCCGAGCGATTTCGTTTTCTCGCACCACGCCCAGACATCATCCGCCATCTCGCGGATCGCCGCTTCGATCTCCGTCGGCTCAAGGAGGTCGCGCGAGAAGGTCGTTTCCGACCCTGATGATTTGCGCGGCCGGTCCGGCACGACGGCACGATGATCCTCGCCGCGCGCGAGGCCGTAGTACCAAGGGCCCGACTTCCCGAAATGCTGCTGCAGAAAGGCCAGCGACTGCAGCTTGAGATCCGCGCCCGTGATAATGCCGAGGCGGTTCATCTTCTCGGCGGTGACGGGGCCGACGCCGTGAAATCTCCCGACGGCGAGATCGGCGACGAACGCCTCGCCCGCGCCCGGCGGGATCACGAACTGGCCATTGGGCTTGCGATGGTCCGATGCGAGCTTCGCGAGGAATTTGTTGTACGAGATGCCGGCCGATGCCGTGAGCTCGGTCTCGGTGAGAATGCGCGCGCGAATATCCGTCGCGGTCGCCGAGGCGGTCGGGATGCCACGCAGGTTCGCGCTCACGTCGAGATAGGCTTCGTCGAGCGAAAGCGGCTCGATGAGCGGCGTGTATTCGGCAAAGATCGCGCGGATCTGCTGCGATACCGCGCGATAGACCTCGAAGCGCGGCTTGACGAAAATGAGCTCGGGACATTTACGCAGCGCCGTGCTCGACGGCATGGCCGAGCGCACGCCGAACTTGCGCGCCTCGTAGCTTGCCGCCGCCACGACACCGCGGGCAGCACCATGGCCGACAGCGAGCGGGCGCCCGCGCAGTGCAGGATCGTCGCGCTGCTCGACGGACGCGTAGAAGGCGTCCATGTCGATATGGATGATCTTGCGGATCGGCGCTTCGCTCATGGCGCGGATACATCTAGCACGATTGGAACGGATGGTGAACTCGCGCCTGTGGATGACAGACGCTTTTGAAGCGCGGCCCCGTGTGATGCGCGTCAATGATGCACTGAGGCCGATGGCGCTATCAGCCTATGATCGCGCATCAGGCGGGGAGAACGAGCGTTGAGCATTCTGATCATCGGGGCGGGGCACGCGGGGGGCGCTGTCGCTGCCAATCTTCGTCAGGGCGGGGTGGAGGAGCCGATCACGATCATCGGCGACGAGCCCTATTCGCCCTATCAGCGGCCGCCGCTCTCCAAGGCCTGGCTCAAGGGTGATGTCGCGTTCTCCGCCGTCGGCTTGAGGCCTGAGACCTACTACGCACAGCGCAACATTTCCCTGCGGCTCGATGCGCCTGTCGTTGCGCTTGACCGTGCGAACGGGACGGTCACGCTCGCCAGCGGCGAAACGCTCTCCTACAGCACGCTCATATTGGCGACGGGTGCGCGCGCGCGTCGCCTTGGCATCGCGGGCGAGGAACTGCCCGGCGTGCACGCGCTGCGCACGATCGTGGATGCAGATAGCGTGAAGGCGGGGTTGATCGCGGGCCAACGGTTGGTGGTCATCGGCGGCGGCTATGTCGGGCTGGAGGTCGCTGCATCGGCGCGGCTCAAAGGCATGGATGTCGTTGTGGTCGAGCGGGAGGCGCGCTTGCTGGCGCGCGTTGCCTCGCCGCCCATCTCGGCCTTCATGCAGCAGTATCATGAGCGCCAAGGTGTTCGCTTCCGCCTCGAAACGGGCGTGACCGGGTTCGATGTGCGCGATGGCCGCGTTGCGGGTGTGCAGCTCAGTGACGGAACGACGGCGCCAGCGGACATGGTATTGGTCGGTGTCGGTGCAGTGCCGAACACGGAGCTGGCTGTGGCTGCGGGGCTCGCGTGCAAGAACGGCATTGCTGTCGATCTCGATGCGCGCACGAGCGATCCGAGCATTTTCGCGATCGGCGACTGTACCGAGCGGCCGCTGCCGCACTACGGATGCCGCGTCCGCCTAGAAAGTGTCGCGAGCGCATTGGAGCAGGCGAAGCAGGCAACGGCCGCGATCTGCGGCACCAAGGCGCCGGTGCCGGAAGTGCCGTGGTTCTGGTCCGATCAGTACGATCTCAAGCTGCAGATCGCCGGCCTGCCGATCGGCGCAACGCGCATAGATCTCCGCGGCGACGCGGTACAAGGCAAGTTTGCGGTGGCGCATTTCGATGAGCGTGGCCGCCTTTGCGCAGTCGAAGCGGTGAATGCGCCGGCCGAGTATATGGCCGGACGCGCGACCATCGCCAGGGAGCGCGCTGTCTGATCGGCCTCAGAGAAACGACATGGGTCGCGTCTTGGCGCGAATGCGCGCGAGTGCCCACAGCTTGACGCCATCGATCGGCACGGGACGGCGGAACTCCGCCTCCGCGGCCGACACGTCCGGAAGGCTGCGGGAGATGATGTCGTCGAGCCGGTCGGTCATGAGATCGCTGTGCAGCGCGCGCCAGAAGGCGACGCTCTCATCACGGTACGTGCGCACCAGCCGCTCGATGAGGCGGCGATCATCGTACGAGCGCGGGTTGAAGAGCGCGAACGCGATGGCGAGCTTGTCGTCGAGCGTCGGGCGGTGTGTGTGCCATGTGGCGCGTCCATCGCGGAAGAGCGAGGCGCGCATCGTCGTGAAGTTGTTGCCGGTGAAGATGATCGGCATGCCGCTGTCGTCGAAGTTGCGCGGCTCCTGTGTGTCGGCGAGCTGTTGTAGCTGATGTGTCACGAGCAGGCTGTTGATGGTCCGGCCCATCTGGCCATCGGCGGCCGAGATCGAGAGATCGAAATCGTCGGCAACGATTGCGATACGCATTTTGCGGCTCCGCGACGTCTCGGCGGCGAAGCCCATGAAGTCGTTGAGCACGGAACAGGCGCCGCCTTCGTGTTCGCTCGCCAGCATCGAGGCCGGCAGCAGGGCGACCGCGAAGCCGTAGCGTAGCGAAGCGTCCGTTGCCGATACGGTTTTGCCCGTGCCGCGCGGGCCCTGGATGATCAGGTATCGCTCCACACGCCCCTTGAGCGACGGCAGCACCTGCTTGAAGAGGTGCCGGCGGATGGCCCGCTCCAGTTCATCGAAGACCACGCCGTCCGGACAGAGATACTGGCCGGGCATACGGATCAGGCCGGCGAACGGCGAGGATGGCGTCGTCGGCGGCGGATTGGGTGCCAGGTTAGCGATCCGCGACATGCGTCTTCATCTCCAAAGGCGTGCACGGCAGGAAGCGGGGCAGCCGCTTGCCACGGCGCCAGATTCGAGCCGCCGCGACAATATTCAACTCATAGTTGTTCCACAGATCGATCGTCTCATCCGGTGATTGTGATTCAAGCCAAGGCGCGATGTGCGTCGCAGCTCGACCTGCAACCAAAAGGTGTAGGGAGGGATCGCCCAATCCCGGCCGCGTCCTGCACACGCAATGCGCGAAGTCCGGCGAGCTGATTTCCGGCAGACGGTCTGCGGACTCCGCCAGTGTGGCCGCAAAGCCTCTCTTATGCTCACAACTTGCGCACACGCATAACGTGTCTCATCGAATCGGTTACTCTACTTAAGCGTGTGTGCCTTGGGGCGGGCGAGAGCCCTATTTCTCCATCGGATGAGAGAGCAAATGAAGAAGTTGCTATTGGTGGTTGCTGCCTGCGTGATCGCTACGCCGGCGTTTGCGCAGGTGGCCTCGCGAGGCGGCGTTGCGAATTCCGCGCGCGTAACCCAGACGGCCGGCGCCTTGGCCTTCAATCTGCTGGCTCAGGGTGAGCGCGCCGAGATCGAAGCGCCGCGGAATGACCCCTATCTGCGTGTCGATGGCGGCGCTTTCATCATGCCGTACATCAATGAGTCGTTCAACGCGCTGCGGGGCGGAGAGGTTCGCGTCTACGATCCGGTCGGCACGTTCATCGACGAGCGGACCTTCACGGTCAACAACGACTACCTCACGCCTCCCTGATGCTGATGCAAGAGATGAGGCGCGACTGCTTCGGTCACGCCTCATCACTTGAGCCGCCAGCGCTTGCGACCCATGCGCCATGAGGCGCCAGCATCGCTCTCACAAATCGAACCGCACGAGGAATTCGATGCGAACTGCTGCATCCGGTGGCGTCGCTCTGATGTTGCTTGCTACCAGCGCCCACGCGGAGACGTTGGAGATCAATCAGAGCGCTTGGTTGAACTATACCGTTATCGTCAATGCGATGAACAAGGGCTCGAGCCTGTCGATCAATCACCGTGGTGAGAAGAATGGTATCTCCTCGGTGCAGATCACAGGTGACAAGGACGCAGAGATCTGGGCGCATCAGCGCGGTCGGCGCAATGCGGCAGTCCTCCATCAGCAAGGCTGGATTACATCGTCGATCGTCGTCCAGGAAGGGCCGCACGGGCCCGGCGGCTATCGGGATCTGCCGATGAGCTACAGCGTTCCGAGAGACGGACGAAGGCTACCTCTCGTATTTCCAGACAGGGGGTTTCAGCCTCGTCACGCTGACCGACCCCAATCACACATGGATCAGCCGGTTCGGCCGCTCACGCTGAGAGGGCGGCCCTGTGCCAACAGTGGGGCGCCCAGATTTCGAATTCGAGTCTCTGGAAGCGAGAAGAAAAGGCGCAGGGCAGGATTTTCCTGATATCGCGCGCGGGGGCGGCACGTCATGAGATCAACAACTGGAACCCGAGCTGCAGGTCTTCTCGCTGTGTTCTGCCTGAGCGCATGGGTACTCGCAGGGACAACCGGATCCGCAAGCGCCAACGATGATGATGCTTCAGTATCGCCGGCCGTAGCTGCGAAAGCGAGTGCGGATCGCGCGTGTCATGCGTTTGGAGTGGGCTACACTTCCGTCGGAAATACAGGCCTTTGTGCGCTGCTTGGTGGCGGCATTCTCGTTTCGGCGTCGAAGGAATTCACGGACCGCGACATTGTGATGGTGGGCCAGCGCATACCGACGCTGTTCAACAACGGTGCGGGTGCGCCGATCGTCTACTATCACGAGGAAGACGTCAGCAAACAGACGAAGAACCCCACGGCGGGCGCCTACGCGTGGGCGCAGATGATGGTTCAGACGAGGAATGACTGGGGGATGCTGCGCGGCTTCGTACGCGTCGCTGCAGATGCGCGCACGCGCTACGACGATAGCGGAGATGTCGTCGTCGATCTGCGCAAAATCGAGAACTCTTACTACTACGGCGCCGTGGACGAGGCGTGGGTGCAGTGGAACGGCCTGAAGGTCGGTGTTCAGCCGTCGATGTTCGGCTTTAATCGGCTGCCGAGCGTCGTCACGCCCGGCTATTCGTCGATCGTGAATACGCTTGGTGCTTCCTACACGATCGGACTGACGCGCAACGCCTCGCTCAGCATTGCCTTGGAGGATCCAGAGCGACGCATCATGGCCGATGGCATTCTCGCGCGGCCCGCGCGATCCGACGTTCCGGATATCGTCGCAATGGCGCGTATCGCAACACCCTCGACGCTCTATCATTTATCCGGCGCGCTGCATCACGTAGAGGACCACGTTCTCAAGGATTTCGTCGGCGGAGGTAAGACGAGCGTCTGGGGTTGGGCCGTGTCCGCCGGATTGCAGTCACGGGTGGTGTGGAAGGACATCATCGGACCGCGGGGCGACGGCGTGTTCGGCCGCTTCAGCTTTACGGCCGCACATGCTTCAGGCGCGCCAGCCTATCTCGGCATTCCCTTCTTTGCGCCCGACTATGTCGCCGCCGGTGATGGCATGACCTACAATTCCAAGGGCTGGTCAGCCGTCGCGTCGTATGAACACATGCTGGCGCCGTGGATAAAGCTGAGCCTCAGCGGATCGTACTTCGACATCTCGATGTACTCGGCGGGCGAGCCGGTGATCCCGCATGATGACCCGGGTCCTCCGCTGGTGCCCGACCTCGATTTCGAGGTCGACGTGCGCGGCACGGTCTTCCAGGCCGGCATCGAGATCATGCCGCGGCCGGGCATGGTGATCGGTTTGGAAGGTGGCTACACGACCACGTCCGCCAAGGGCCGCTACGTCGGATTCCCGGGCGAGAGAGCGAGCGTGGGCTTCCCGCACATCGGCGTTTATCTGCGCCAGTCATTCTGATCGGTCGCCGCCGCTCGTGGCCACGTGCGCTGTCTCAGCTCCCCGGCTGCCCGGCCGGACACGCATTGCGCGTGCGCGGTCTCCCAAACTAATCGAGTGTGGCAGATTTGCCGGCTATCACCCGTTTCGTACAATCTTCGCGTGTATGATCTCGATTTCTCTACACTCAAAAATAGAAATATGGCAATTATACATCCAATGATTGTGATCGCGCACTCCGCTCACTCGTGCTTGCACAATCTGTACGTGTGACAGCTAATGAATGCTGCCGCGCCGCTGAGTTAGTTGCGTCTCGTGTCAGTTGCAACTTTGAGGAACTGCGAGAGGGAACGGGAATGCGGAGATATTTTAAGGGAAGCGGGTGCGGCGCGGCATTGGCCGTCCTGGGCGTCCTTTTTACGAGCGCCGGCGGGGCGCGGGCGCAGGAGACCATAGGCACAGGCAACACGGCGACGGGTACGTGGAGTGTCGCGGTTGGCTATGAGACGGAGGCCTCAGGCAACAATTCCTTGGCGGTCGGATGGTGGTCGAAAGCGCAGGGCACGAGCGCGGTAGCGATCGGTTTTGCGGCGGAGGCCACGCAGGCAGGCAGCATTGCCATCGGCGGTGGGGCTAAGAGCACGCACGAGAGCAGTATTGCGATCGGAGGCGGGTCGGTGACCACGCGGGGCGCTCAGACCGACTACACCGCGGCGTACATGACGGCGCCTCAGACATCCGTCGGAGAGGTTTCTTTTGGGACTGAGGATGGCCAGCGCCAGATCACTGGCGTCGCCGCTGGCTCTCAGGCCACCGACGCTGTCAATGTCGCTCAGCTCCAGGGTGCCTTTGATCCGCTTAGGGCGGACCTCGACGCCGTGACCGGCCGCGTCAGCGTGCTCGAGCGGCGTGTCGACGACGTTCGCGACATCGCGATTTCCGCTGGTGCGATTGCCATGGCGAACTCGCAGCTTCGCTATGACGACCGCGCAGGCAAGCTCTCGCTCGCAGCGGGCGGTGGCGCCTTTCATGGCAAAGGCGCATTCGCTGTCGGTGTCGGCTACACCTCGCCGGATCGTCTCTGGCGCGCGAACGTTTCGGGCAGCTTCACGGACAACGAAGCTGCGTTCGGTGGCGGCATGAGCTTCACCTTGAACTGATTGAGACACTTCCGGGGGGAAGAGCGAGGAGGGCGTGTCTCCGGATGCGCTCTCCTCACCGTCGTTTCCATTGAGTGCGTATGAGGTTTTCTCGTGCACAAGCTTGGGCAGCAGATTCTCCGGTCAACAATCGCGGTGGGTGCGCTGGTCGCTGTTGGCGGCACGCTCACTATCGGGCTCGCGGGCGCCGATGATGTGCGCCGAGGGACGGATGCCGGCATTCGTATGGCGCAGGCTCCGGAAGCCAAGAAGCAGCGCCTCGATAGCTGGGCATCCTCCGTCAAACAGCCCGATGCGAAGAAGAAGCAGGCTTCAGCCGACGTGTCGAAACCCGAGGCCGACAAGGATCGCGGTGCGCCCGCGGGGCATCTGCAGCCGCAGTTGCATGCGAGCAACGGCGGGATCACCACGTGCTTCGACACGCTCGCCCGGGCGACGAGCCAGGCCGTGGACGGGGAACATCACGCTTTCTCGTTCTGGGATTCCAAGAAGCCGAACGAAAGCACGTTCCGCTCGATCGTTTCGCTTCGATATCCCCATGCGGCGGCGCCGCGTGGTGCGTCGATCATCATCAACAGCCCGGTCGGCGGCGCTTGCGATGCAACGACGCTGCAGGTCATGCCGACGCAGCGTTCGTGCAGCGCCATTCAGGGCGATCTCATGAAGACGGGGAAAGCCGCCGCCAATCTGGCGGGGCTCGCGCTCATCCAGGTGCCACAGGAGCTGAGCTATATGCTGCTGCCGACAGCCGGAGACGGCTGCGCGATCGTCGCCATCCGCGTGATCCGCGCGCAATAGCGCTGCCGGTACGCTCACTCATGTTGATGTTGTCATAAAATTCGGGTGGGTCCGGGAGGGGTCCCTCCCGGTTGGGGCGTGGGGCGAAAGCCCCACTCCCGGAGTTGCCGCGGGCATA
>JAEYPL010000088.1 GCA_023410905.1 Pseudomonadota bacterium | reverse complement strand
ACTTTCGCCCCGCACCCCAACCGGGAGGGACACCCTCCCGGACCCACCCGCCTTCTATGACTAAAACCACCCGCTCGACGGCAATACCGCGGCAGTCCATCTCGTATTCGAGATCGACGACGGGGGGACGCGCGAAGTGCCACGTCAGGCCACGCGTCGCCGCGCCCCGCCGCACGATCTCGCTCGCGAGAAACGGATGCGGATCATGGACCGTGTAGAGCTGTGACGCCGTCGTGTCCGCCCACTTGAAGCCGAGCAGCGCCATGCGCCGCTCCATCTCGCCGAGCACGTACTGCGCCTTTTCCTTCATCGCGCCGGGTGAGGTATCGCCGAGCCGGACTGTGTGATCGCGATAGTTGCCTTTGCCCTCGGCGGACTCGCCGCTCCCAGCGACATGGAAGGACGGCGCGGCGCTCGCATCCGGAACCGTGAAGACAAAAGCATGGAACGAGGGGCCCGCCGGCTTCTCGATCTCGGGGCAGACGTTGGAACGCGCGACCGGATTCGTGCGCGAGGCCGGATCGAATATGCCCCACTCGGCGAGCGTGCCGACATACGTCTCGTTGAAGGCCTGGAACGTCTCCTCCGTGAAAGGCGCAGGCGAGCGCAGCTCGCACGCAGCAAAAGACGCGAGCGGGCGGCCGGCACCTTTGATCTGCTCGGCAATGCGCGCGAAGCCTTCCTTCAGCGGCACTGGGTTCTTGAACATGACCCGCTCGAGGCGATAGCCGGGCTCGGCGGCGACACCGCCCGAGTATTGGAACACCGCCGGGATGTAGCGATAGTTGCCGGGGCCGAAAGGGGCAGTGCCCATCGTAACGTCTCCATTCCTCAGTTTCGTTGTTCGTGTTCAGCGCGCCCGTTTGTGGACCCGCTCATCATGGCACGAATTGAAGCTCCGCCGTGCCGAGCCCGTCGAAGCGCACACCGCAGGTGTCACCCGGTTTGAAATAACGCAAGCCCGTGCACGAGCCGCACGTAATGAACTGCCCCGCGCGGACACCGCCAGCCGTGCGCATCATCTCGACGAACGCGACAGCGACGCCCAGCGGATCGCCGATCGAATGTCCGCCAACCTGCTGCAGTACCGTCTCGCCATTGACGGTGAGCGTGACTTTCAATTTGGCAAGGTCGAGCGCGCGCCAGTCCGCGAGCATCTCTCCGAAGACGAACCCGCCATTGCTGATGCAGTCGGCGAGCTTGTCGAGCGGCGACATGGCATCCGGATCGGCATAGCGGCTGGTCACGACCTCGATCGCGGCACAGGCATCGACAGCAGCGGCGACCTCATCGCGCGTATATGGCGTGCCGCGCTGCGGCAGATCATGACGGAAACGGAAGGCGACTTCTCCTTCCACGCCACACTGCGGCGCCTCTGACACGGGAAACCTGGCTGGCGACGTGCGTGTGTTGGCGGCATAGATCGGCGCGCGCAGACCATGAGAGTTCGGGTCGCCGGCAACGGGAGCGTTGGCCTTATAGGCGCGCACCTCATCCCGCAGAAGCTCCGTCACCGCATCCTGGATGGCGTGAGCGTCCGCCGCGCTCTTCGGCCGGCAGGCCTCGGGCAGGCCATCGATGCGCGCACTCGACTGGCGCGCGGCAGCCAGCAGGGAAGCAGCCTCGGCAATGCGAACCGGATCCATCGAGCGTTCCTCGCGCGCTTTTTTTGTCGGCGCCATCGTAGAGCAAAAACGCCCCGCGACCAGACCCCATGGCGCGCTCGACGGCGCATAGCTCAAACAAAACGGCCCGGACTTTCATCCGGGCCGTTAGCCGAAAATTGGTGTAGCGCTCAGTTCGACTTCGAGAGAGCCGCGACTTCCGCCGCGAAGTCGGTCGTCTTCTTCTCGATGCCCTCGCCAAGAGCGTAACGAACGAAGCCCTCGACCTTGATGGGGCCGCCGACCGCCTTCTCCTCGCCCTTGAGATACTGGGCAACCGTGATCTTGCCGTCGCCGCCGGGGCCCATGAAGACCTGCTCGGTGAGCACGACCTGACCGAAGAACTCCTTGCGCAGGCGGCCCTCGACCATCTTGTCGACGATCTCCTTGGGCTTGCCCGTCGCCAGCGCCTGCTCGGCGTAGACCGCGCGCTCGCGCTCGACGAGCGCCTTATCGAGCGACTCGACGGTCGCGGCCTGCGGGTTGGCGGCAGCTACGTGCAGCGCGATCTGGCGGCCGATCTCGGCAAGCTTGGCCTTGTCGCCGCTCGCGCTCAGCGCCACGAGCACGCCGATGCGACCAACGTTGTCGGCGACGCGGTTGTGGATGTAGCTCGCGACGACACCATTCGGCGCCGAGAGCGAAGCCGTGCGGCGCACGCTCATGTTCTCGCCGATCGTTGCGATCGCTTCCTTCACCTGCTCGTCGACGGAATGGCCCTTGCCGGGATACGGCGTCGCGAGCAGCTTCGCGAGATCGCCGCCGGCGTCCATGGCCAGCGCCGCAATCTGGCGCACGATCGACTGGAAGCTCTCGTTGCGGGCAACGAAGTCCGTCTCCGAGTTGACCTCGACGAGCGCGCCCTTGCTGCCCTCGAGGGCCACACCGACGAGACCGTCCGCGGCAACGCGATCGGCCTTCTTGGCGGCCTTGGAGAGACCCTTCTTGCGCAGCCAATCGATCGCCTGCTCGATGTCGCCGCCGGTCTCGGTCAGCGCCATCTTGCAGTCCATCATGCCTGCGCCGGTCTTGTCGCGCAGCTCCTTCACCATGCTGGCGGTGATGTTTGCCATTGGCTGTCCTGTCTTGGTTCGGGCAGCGCGGGCTGGAACCCGGCACCGCCAAATAAAATGCGCACGCCGCGCAAACGGCGGCGTGCATCTCGTCGCTTATATAGTCTGCCCATCGCGTGGTTGCGACGGGCGGAACATCAGGCCGCCGCTTCGTCGACGAACTTCTTGGCCTGCGCCACCCAGTTGTCGCGGGCGACCCGGCCATTCAGCTTGAGCGCACCATCGAGCGCGGCGATGCCGTTCGCGTCGAGATCCGAGACCTGCCAGAAATGGTAGACGCCGAGATCGTTGAGGCTCTGCTCGAGCTTCGGGCTGATGCCACTGATGCGCTTGAGGTCGTCCGCTTCGCCACGCGGTGCGTCGATGCCGACGAATGCCGGCGCGTCCGGAAGATCCTCCTCGGGGGGCGCCTCGGACGCACCGACGTCGATGCCTGTCGAGCCCTGGCCGCGACCAAGACCATCGATCGCGGCGCGCGCGACGAGATCGCAGTAGAGCGTGATCGCACGGCCGGCGTCATCGTTGCCCGGGATCGGGAAATCGATGCCATCCGGATCGCAGTTCGTATCGACGACAGCGACGATCGGGATCTTAAGCTTCCGCGCTTCCTTGATCGCGATATCTTCCTTGTTCGTGTCAATTACGAACAGAAGGTCGGGAAGGCCGCCCATGTCACGGATGCCGCCGAGGCCCTGGTTGAGCTTGTCGCGCTCGCGCGTGAGGTTGAGCAGCTCCTTCTTGGTGCGGCCCTGCGTCTCGCCGGAAAGCATGTCGTCGAGCTGGCGCAGGCGCCGGATCGACTGCGAAATCGTCTTCCAGTTGGTCAGCGTGCCGCCGAGCCAGCGGTGATTGATGTAGTACTGCGCCGAGCGCTTGGCGCTGTCGGCAATGGCCTCGCCGGCCTGACGCTTGGTGCCGACGAAGAGCACGCGGCCGCCCTTGGCGACGACATCGCTCACCGCCACCAGCGCCTGATGAAGGAGCGGCACGGTCTGCGCGAGATCGACAATATGGATGTTGTTGCGGGCGCCAAAGATGAAGGGCGCCATTTTCGGGTTCCAGCGGTGGCTCTGGTGACCGAAGTGAACGCCAGCCTCAAGAAGCTGACGCATATTGAATGCAGGCAGGGCCATGCGACTTAAGTTCCTGTTTTCCGGTTGATCCTCCGCCCACCTGAGAAGGCCCTGCTTGTGCCGCAATGGACAAGCAAAAGGCCCACCGGAGCGTCGACCCGGGCTTTTGATCGGGCGCGGCGCAGTAGGTGTGCGTGTGAGATGGCGGCTGTGTAGCCTGGGCAGGGGCATTTGGCAACCCCCCGCGCCTCTGGCTCCTGCGGCGTCAGGCCTGATGAAAATGCGGGCATTATTCTCACGTGACTCCGAACCGGTCTTTGAATAGAGAAGCGCAAACTCCGTCCGAGCCGCTCCGTGCCCCAGACCGCCCGAAACCACATCGTCGACCCGACTGTCAGGACCACAACCCTGACGGATATCGCCTATTCACGCCTCGAAGAGATGATCGCGACGCTGCTCCTGGCGCCCGGCGAATTCCTCTCCGAGCAGGTGCTGGCAGAGACCGTCGGCCTCGGCCGCACGCCCATTCGCGAGGCGCTACAGCGCCTTGCACGCGAGGGTCTCGTCACGATCCTGCCTCGCCGCGGCGTTCAGGTGACGCCAATCGATCCCGAGGAGCAGCTTCTCGTCATCGAGGTGCGCCGTGAGATCGAGCGGCTGATCAGCCGCAATGCCGCCGCACGGGCAACAACCGAGCAGCGCGCGGCATTCGCAGCGATTGCTGATGGGCTCGATCGCGCCGGCCGCGCCAGCGATGCGCTGGAGTTTCTGCGCCTCGACCGCGAACTCAACCTTCTCATGCTGGATGCCGCGCACAACACCTTCGCCGTGCGCACCATGCAGCTTCTTGCCGGCCTTTCGCGGCGCTACTGGTACCAGCATCACCGCGATGCCGCCGACCTGCCGCTCTGCGCCCGCCTCCATGCGGCACAGGCACGGGCCATTGCAGCCGGCAAGCCAGAAGCCGCGGCCGCAGCCTCCGACGCGCTCATGGACTACGTCGCGATGTTCACCAAGGCGGCGCAGCCGACCACCTGACGCCGATACTCAGGCCGCCGCCGCCGCCCGCATGCGCTCGATGACCTCGACGCGCGTGACCTCGTCGTAGATCGAGATGATATCGAGCAGGGTGGCGTCCACATCCTCGTCGGACATGGCGTTGACGGTGGCAAAGACGGCCGCGCGCGTCGGCAGATTGTGCGTGCCCTGCAGCCGGCGCGCGAGACGCGCGATCCAATGTCTGAGTTCGGCGTCCTCGATCTGACAACCCAACTCTGCGACGCTCAGAAGCTGCCGCTCGGCCACGGCGAGCAAGCGCTGGCGCGGCGTTGCGCACCGTGTAGCCAGCTCAAGCACAGCTTCATGAAGCTGCTCCCAGCACGCTACGACTGCCCCTGGTTCGTTAATCGCCATGCGTGAGCAATCCCTTTTCGGACGGTGCGCCGACCCCGCCATGCGTAGTGTCACATCGACTTGCGGCGCGTGGAATATTTCCGAAACGGAAACAGAGTTGCACAAACAGACATCGGGATTTCTCCTAAAGGGAGAAAGACCTAGTCGCATGAGCGCGGAATGGTACTAGGTGGATCAATCCTTGCTGATCATGCCGCGCGTGTTCATGACTCCGGTGATCTCGTCGAGAACAACAGGGTCGTCGATGGTTGCAGGCATCTTCCATGCGTCGCCATCGGCAATGGCCCGCATGGTGCCGCGCAGGATCTTGCCCGAGCGGGTCTTCGGCAGGCGCGACACCGTCATGACCTGCTTGAACGCAGCCACAGGCCCGATCTCGTTGCGCACGAGCTTGACGACCTCGGCCTCGATCGCCTTCGCGTCGCGGTTCACGCCGGCATTGAGCACGATGAAGCCCATGGGGATCTGCCCCTTGACCTCATCGGCCACGCCGATCACCGCGCACTCGCCGACATCCTTGTGGCGCGCGACGACCTCCTCCATCTGGCCCGTCGACAGGCGATGGCCGGCGACGTTGATCACGTCGTCCGTGCGCGCCATGACGAACACGTAGCCGTCCTTGTCGATGAAGCCGGCATCGGACGTCGTGTAGTAGCCCTTGAACTCCGAGAGGTAGCTCTTGCGGAAGCGCTCGTCGTTGTTCCACAGCGTCGGCAGGCAGCTCGGCGGCAGCGGCAGGCGCACGGCAAGGGTGCCGGTTTCGCCGCGCCGCACTTCGTTCCCCTCCGGATCGAGCACCTGCAGGTCGTAGCCCGGCATCGGTACCGTGGGTGAGCCGTACTTTACGGGCAGCGTACCGAGACCAACAGGATTGCCGGCGATCGGCCAGCCGGTCTCTGTTTGCCACCAGTGGTCGAGCACCGGCACCTTGAGGTGCTGCTCCGCCCACTCGATGGTTGCCGGATCAGCGCGTTCGCCGGCCAGGAACAGGGTCCGGAACTTACTCAGGTCGTACTGGCCGATCAGTTCGCCCTTCGGATCGTTCTGCTTGATGACGCGAAACGCGGTCGGCGCGGTGAACATCGCCGCGACCTTGTGCTCGGAGATCACCCGCCAGAAGGCGCCCGCATCGGGTGTGCCGACAGGCTTGCCCTCATAGAGGATGGTCGTCGCCCCGTGCAGCAGCGGCGCGTACACGATGTAGCTGTGGCCAACCACCCAGCCGACATCCGAAGCGGTCCACCACACCTCGCCGGGCTCGACGCCGTAGTGGTTCTTCATGCTCCACTTGAGGGCGACCATATGACCGCCGTTGTCGCGAACGACGCCCTTCGGCGCACCCGTCGTGCCCGAGGTGTAAAGGATATAAAGGGGATCGGTCGCGGCAACGGTCACGCAGTCGGCCTTGCGCCCGTTCTTCTTCGCGTCCGCGATGAGCGTCGCCCAGTCGTGATCGCGGCCCTCAACGAGAGTGGCTTTCTCCATCGGCCGCTGCAGCACCAGACACGACTTCGGCTTGTGCTTGGCGAGTTCGATCGCCTTGTCGAGGAGCGGCTTGTAAGGAATGATGCGGGCGGTCTCGATACCGCAGCTGGCCGTCAGCACCGCGACGGGCTGGCAATCGTCGAAGCGGGTCGCGAGTTCGTTCGCAGCAAAACCACCGAATACGACGGAATGAATGGCGCCGATGCGGGCGCAAGCGAGCATGGCGATCGCGGCTTCCGGGATCATCGGCATGTAGATGATGACGCGGTCACCCTTCTGAACGCCGAGATCCTGGAGAACAGCGCCAAGCGTTGCGACCTCATCGGTCAGCTCCGCATAGGTGTATGCCTTGACGGTCTTGGTGACGGGGCTGTCGTAGATCAGGGCTTTCTGCTTGCCGCGGCCGGCGGCGACATGGCGGTCGAGGCAGTTGTAGGCCGTGTTGCACTCGGCGCCGACGAACCAGCGGCCATACTCGCCGAGATGTGGATCGAAAACCTTGTCCGCGGGCTTTATCCAGTCGATCTCTTCCGCCGCATCTCCCCAGAATTTTGCCGGGCAGCGTTTCCAGTCGGCATAAACTTTTGCGTAGCGGCTCACTGTGAAGCCCTCCCAGTGAATTTCTTCAGCATGATCTGTCTTTTCACCACTGTTACGTCGCCCATCGCAACCGGAAAGTCGCGTTGGCATGGGCGCAGCCGGAATGGCCGCTATGAGCCTGCGGCAACCATGCCGCGAAAGTTTGCGAGTGCGCCGGCCTCAAGCTCGACCGCCAGCAGGCGGGCAGGATCGACCGGCCCGGGCAGCCTTATCTGCCCCGGCGGCACCGGCGCGAAGCCGAAGCGGCCGTAGTAGGCCATGTCACCGACGAGCAGGACGATCCGTTCACCTCCGACCCGCGCGGCATCGAGCGTTTCGGCAACCAAGCGACGTGCATATCCCCGGCCTGCAAGCTCGGGTTCCACGGCGAGCGGCCCGAGCAGGAGCGCGCGCGACTGGCCGCCAATGCTGATCGGCGTCATGCGCACTGCCGCGACGAGCCGGTCCCCCATGAGCGCGACGAGGCAATAAGGCGAGAGATCCGGCGCGCCCTCGCGCACGCGATAGGCCGTCCGCGCAAAGCGGCCCGGGCTGAAGGCGCGCGCCTGCAGTGCCGCGATGGCCGGAAGGTCCGCTGGCAGAGCAGGCCGTGTCACGACGGCAATCGCATCGCTGTTCATCAGACCACGAACCCCAATGCGTCGTGACGCGAGATCCCGCAGATAAGAAAGCGCGCCCCGACCGGCAGCCGGCAGAGGCGCGCGGCCATGCACCTAGCCCCCTCGATCCCCGACGTCAATGGACCATAAGGAGGGGCGCCGATGCGCGAGCAGGCAGCACCGCGCTCCACGCGCAAAAATGGCTCAAGGGTTGTGCTTGCACGCCTTGTGTTCAAGCTGTTATGCAGCCCGCGACACGACCATGAGGATTCTCACCACGTGTACAACTGCACGAAGTGCCCCGGCTTCTGCTGCTCCTATCCGGTGATCGCCATCACGAAGCGCGACGTCGAGCGGCTGGCGCGCTATCACGAACTCAGCTTCGACACGGCAAGGAAGCGCTTCACCAAAAGCGCGCATGGTCACAAGTACCTCATGCGGCGCAAGGCCGATCCGCACTTCGGTAAAATCTGCCGGTTCTTCGATACCGAAGCGCGCCGCTGCACGATCTATCACGCCCGCCCCTCGACGTGCCGCGCTTATCCAGGCCCGGGGCGCTGCGGGTACTATGACTTCCTGAGCTTCGAGCGCCGCATCCAGGAAGATCCCGATCGCGTCGCCATCACGGATCATAGCGAGAATTGAGCGCGTTTCGCTGCAGCGGGCGTGCCGCCGCGTTGCTCAGCACCCCTTCCTGAGCGCGCGACCGCGCGCCGGCCGTTAGGCCGTCCTGCAGAAGAGCAACCCGCGGTCCTCTCAATAACTCTTCGGTAAGCCCAACTGCCGCTCGGCGACGTGCGAGAGGACGAGCTCGCGCGACACGGGCGCAATGCGCGCGATCATGATCTCGCGCAGATACCGCTCGACGTGGAACTCCTTCGCGTACCCCATGCCGCCGTGGGTCATGATCGCGGTCTCGCAGGCCTCGAAACCGGCCTCACCCGCGAGATACTTCGCCGAGTTCGACTCGATGCCGCAAGGCAGCCCGCGATCGTAGAGCGAGGCCGCCTTGAAGACCATGAGGTTCGCCGCTTCGAGGTTCATCCAGCAGCGCGCGAGCGGATGCTGGATCGCCTGGTTCTTACCGATGGGCCGGCCGAACACGACGCGGTCCTTCGCGTACTGCGTCGCGCGATCGATCGCAGCGCGGCCGAGGCCGACAGCTTCCGACGCGATCAGAATTCGCTCGGGGTTCATGCCGTGCAGGATGTACTGGAAGCCCTTGCCTTCCTCGCCGATGCGATCCTCGATCGGAATATGGAAGCCGTCGAAGAAAACCTGATTGGAGTCGACCGCTTTGCGACCCATCTTTTCGATCTCGCGCACTTCGACAGTCTTGCGATCGATGGTCGTGTAGAAGAGCGAGAGACCTTCGGTCGGCTTCTTCACTTCCTCCAGCGGCGTCGTACGCGCGAGCAGCAACATCTTGTCGGCGACCTGGGCCGTCGAGATCCAGATCTTGGCGCCGTGGACCTTGTAGCCTGAGTTGCCGTCACGCACGGCGCGTGTCTTGAGGCGCGTCGTATCGAGACCGACATTCGGCTCGGTGACGGCGAAGCAGCTCTTTTCCTTGCCGGCGATGAGCGGCGGCAGCGCACGCTGCTTCTGCTCCTCGTTACCGAAGACGACGACCGGATTGAGCCCGAAGATGTTCATATGAATCGCAGAGGCACCCGACATGCCGGCGCCAGATTCCGCGATGGCCTGCATCATGATCGCGGCTTCGGTGATGCCGAGGCCGGCACCGCCGTACTGCTCTGGCATGGCAATGCCGAGCCAGCCGTCGCTCGCGAGCGCCTGGTGCAGCTCCACAGGGAAGCCGCCGTGGCGATCTTTCTCGAGCCAGTAGCTGTCGCCGAGCCGCGCGCAGATCTTGAGGATCGCGTCGCGGATGCCCTGCTGCTCCTCGGTGAGGGAGAAGTCCATTCGAGTGTTTCCTGCTTGTTGTTCTTGTCTCAGCGTGGCGTGCTGACGACGCCTGCCTCGATGAAAGCAGCTATTTCGGTCGGTGAGTAGCCCGCTGCCTTCAATACTGCCTCGCTGTCCGTGCCGGCAGCCTTTGGAGATCCGGCAATCTCGGGCGGCGTCCGGCTGAAGCGCGGCCCGGGCGCCGGCTGCACGACGCCATCACGCTCGACGAAGGTCGCGCGAGCGACATTGTGCGGGTGGGCACCGACCTCTTTCATGGCGAGGACAGGCGCGAAGCAGGCGTCGCTGTCCGCGAAGACGGCGCACCAATCGTCGCGCGTCTTCGTTTTGAAGACATCCGCATAGCGCTTGGCAAGCTCCGGCCAGCGCGCGCGATCATACTGCTTGGGCAGATCCTTGCCTGTGATGCCGAGACGCTCCAGCAGGTCGGCGTAGAAGCGCTTCTCGATCGAGCCGATCGACACCCACTTGCCGTCCTTGGTCTCATAGACGCCGTACCAGGGGGCCCCCGTGTCGAGAATGTTCTCGCCGCGCTCGTCCTTCCACATGCCGCTGCCGAGAAAGCCGTAGATGCCCGCCATGAGCAGCGAGGCACCGTCGACCATGGCCGCATCGACGACCTGACCCTTCCCGGAGGAGCGCGCTTCGAGGATGCCGCAGAGCACGCCGAAGGCCAGCAGCATGCCGCCACCGCCGAAGTCACCGACCAGATTGAGCGGCGGAATGGGCGGGCCATCCTTCTGGCCGATGGCATGGAGAGCGCCCGATAGCGCGATGTAGTTTATGTCGTGCCCGGCGCGCGGCGCCATGGGCCCATCCTGGCCGAAGCCGGTCATGCGCCCGAACACGAGGCGCGGATTGACCTCCCAAAGGGTCTGCGGACCGAGGCCGAGCCGCTCCATGACGCCCGGCCGGAAGCCCTCGATGAGCGCATCCGCATCCTTAACCAAGCGGCGAACAATATCCCGCCCGGCCTCGCTCTTTACATCGACGGCAACGGTCTGGCGGCCGCGGTGGAGCACCTCGAAGCGCGGCTCACGACCCGGAAGGCCGAGATCGGCGCCGTCGGAGCGGTCCACCCGGATGACATCCGCCCCCATATCCGACAGCATCATACCGCAGAACGGGGCAGGCCCGATGCCGGCCATCTCGATAATACGGACACCTTTCAGCGGCCCCATGCAACGTCTCCTTCCTGGTCCTTGGTTCGCATTCGCAATGCCGGCCGACCGGCTTCGCAAAGCGATTGTGATGGCCGTCTTAACCCTTCGGTCACTTTAGCCCAAGCGCGTAATCCTTCAGCAAGACTCCTCTGGTTGGATCGGCGTTCAATAAGGGTGAGCCGTGGGGAGTTCGCGTCCGGTGCCCAACCGCAAAGACAATCACGGCGAGGCAACGCCATCGCCCGGGTCTGAAGTTGTGTCCGAGGGACGGACACGGCACCGTCATTCCTATGGCGAGCCGACACTGAACATTCACGACGGCTCGATCGTGCTGCGCAAGCTCGCGCGCCTGCTGCAGCGCCCCGGCGTCGCCGAGCGCATCGCATCGCGCGCGCTCCGCGACCGGAAACGCCGGCGGCTCGCCGAAGCGGGCCATATCAGCGAGTCGCATCCCGGTCTCGAGCGCCTCAAGGATCTCGAGTGGGAGCTGCGCGACAATGAAGGGCGCTATCGCGATCTTCTAGACCGCCAGAGCCACGTCATCAGCCGCACCGACATGGACGGGCGGCTGACGTTCGTGAACCGGTCGTTTTGTCGGACCTTCGGCGTCGATGCCGAGGATGTTCTCGGCACGTCCTTCGCGCCGGCCGTGGTCGGCGGTGCGAGTTGGCCCGCTGCAAGCGCGCACTCGACCGTAACCCCGCCCTTCGAGCTCAGGCTCCTCACACCGATCGGGCCGCGCTGGTTCGCTTTCGAACAGCAGACGGCGCCCACGCTCGACGGGCTCGGCATCGAGATCCAGCGTGTCGGACGCGACATCACCGATCAGCGCCGCATCGAGCAGGAGCTGGAGACGGCGCGCGATGCCGCCTTGTCGGCGAACCGTGCGAAGTCGCGCTTCCTCGCGACCATGAGCCATGAAATCCGCACGCCCATGAACGGCATCTTGGGTATGTCCGCCTTGCTCGCGGAGACGCCGCTCAGTGCCGACCAGCGCACGTACGCACGCGCCATCGAGGAATCAGCACGCACGCTGCTCTCGCTCATCGATGAGATCCTCGACTTCTCGCGCATCGAGGCGGGCAAGCTCGAGATCGCAGCCGAGCCCTTCGAACTCGATCAGTGCATCGAATCCGCCGTCGAACTGCTCCAGCCCAAGGCCAGCGAGAAGAAGCTCGACCTCGCCTGGTGGATCGAGCCTTCATTGCCCAAGCTCGTGATCGGCGATGCCATGCGGCTGCGCCAGATCCT
>JAEYPL010000083.1 GCA_023410905.1 Pseudomonadota bacterium | reverse complement strand
GCACAGCGCGCCCGAGTAGCTGTAGGCGTCGGCATCGTTCTGCGGGAATTCCTCGAGCTTGCGGATATCCACCTTGCCCACCAGCGAAGAGATGTCCTGGTTGTTTTCGTCACCCGGCTCGGTCTTGGCAATACAGATCTGGCGCAGCTTCGAGGGGTAAAGCTTGACGACCGTGAACTTCGAGATGTCGCCGCCGAACTCGTCGAGGCGCTTCACCGCCCACGGCGAGATGAACCCGCCGAGCACACGCACGGGAATGCCGTACTTCTCTTCGAGATGCGGGCCCATGGTCTCGGGATTGAAGAGACCGAGCGGACTTTCGAAGATCGGGCTGATCTCGTTGCCGGCCTTGAGCACGTAGATCGGGCAGGCCTCCATGAGATCCTTGAGG
Source organism: Pseudomonadota bacterium (assembly GCA_023410905.1). GTDB lineage: Bacteria > Pseudomonadota > Alphaproteobacteria > Rhizobiales > Hyphomicrobiaceae. The sequence goes on along the minus strand of JAEYPL010000083.1, from coordinate 23,508 downwards.
CGCTCGGCGAGCGAGGACTTGCCACCGCCGACGGGCCCGAGGAGATAGAGGATCTGCTTGCGCTCTTCGAGGCCCTGCGCGGCGTGGCGGAAGTAGCCGACGATGCGCTCGATCGTGTCCTCGAGACCGTAGAAATCCTTGAACGCGGGATAGACCTTGATCGTCCGGTTCATGAAAATGCGGCCGAGACGGGCATCGTCCGCCGTGTTGACCATCGTCGGGTCGCCGATCGCCTTGAGCATGCGCTCGGCCGGCGTGGCGTACATCGACGGATCCTTTCGGCACCCCTCGAGGTAATCCTTCAGAGGAATCACGACCTGCTTCTGGCGGTCGTAGCTCTGAGCGTAGAGGTCGAAGATCTCGCTGCGCGTCGCCATTGTTCTGCCCTACAGTGTTTAGAGCCCAACGGGTACCCGATCATTGATCCGTCGTTTTGGAACGCATCACTCAGATCGGGCAATTCATCGCCAAAGCCAAGTATGAGCCATTTTGCCGTCCCGCGGGCGACTGCTCGTCTTTGCCTTTGTATTTCGTCGGCTGGTGCGGCACTTCAACCGCACTCATCACCGATTTCCATCTCGCATCGCAACATAACGATACCGCATCGCAGCAACGATACAAGCGCCGTCTATGTCGCGCCCCTCGCGCCCTGCTTTGGCGCCATTCCGGATTCCCCCGGCCGACTTCGAAAAATGGAACTAAGACAATCGTCTGCCCGCTCTGATACTTCCGCCGGCATATCGCGCCACGCGATCGGATTCTTTTCCGTGATCGCAGGTCTGGATCTCATCCGATGTCTTTCATCGGTTCAAATTGCATCCAGCATCGACATAATGCCAGTTGCAAATTCGTAATGTGGATGGTGCCCGATTCTAAGCGCCCAGGATGCCGTTTCCAACAGCGCCCTTGCTTTCAAGTCTTCTGTGTCTCGAGGGTGACAGAAGCAGCGATTTCACGACACGCTGCCGCATTCTCCCGCACTTGCCCGCCAAACTGGCGCCGCAATATTTGAACGGCGCGGCAGCGGGCTTTGTTCCATCGCGCCACGCGGCCAAAGAGCCCGGCGCTCAGCTTTCCTCGCCGAACCCGTCACGAACGAGCGTCACCAGCGCTTTGAGCGCCTCGCGTGCGTCAGGTCCCAAGGCCTCGATGGTGATCGTCGTGCCCTGGCTGGCTGCGAGCGTCAGCAGCCCCATGATCGACGTCCCGCCGACGGCATGACCGTCGCGGGATACACGCACGTCAGCCGAAAAACGTTCGGCACACATGACGAACTTGGCCGAGGCGCGCGCGTGCAGCCCCTTCTTGTTCGGGATCAGGACTTCGGCGCGCTGCAAATCGGAACTGTTCAAGTCGGCGGGCTCTACATGCATGAAGGTCGCCACGTCAGGCCATGCCTCAGGTCGTACCTGAGAGCACCTGACTGGCGACGGAAATGTACTTGCGCCCTGCCTCCTTGGCCAGATCGACGGCCTCGACGAGTGGACGATCCTTGCGCACGCCCGCGAGCTTGATCAGCATCGGCAGGTTGACGCCGGCGAGCACTTCCGCGCCCGTCGCTTCCATGACGGAGATCGCGAGGTTCGACGGCGTACCACCGAACATGTCGGTGAGCACAACGACACCCGCACCGCGGTCGGCACGTTGAACAGCCTCGATGAGCTGCTGTCGTCGTCGCTCGATGTCGTCATCGGGACCGATCGACAGTGTCTCGAGCTGCTCCTGCGGCCCGACAACATGCTCGAGTGCTGCCTTGAATTCCGTCGCCAGCCCTGCGTGCGTGATGATGACCAAACCGATCATCGTTCGCTTCGCCTCCTATCACCCCCGACGCGCGGCACATGATTGTCAAAGGTATCGAAGCACGCAAGCAAAACCGGGAGCCAGGAAGGTTACATCTTAGTCATGTGCTCCGGGCAGCCCGAACAAGACAGCAACCTTAATCGCCGAGTGTGACGGTCTGCCGGTACCATGGCTGACGCTCGAGATGGGCGCGTTCGGCGTGGTCGCTTCCGTCGAGCGGCGCCCGCCCGGCGTAGGTGACGCGCACCTCGGTCAATCCCCGCGACTTGAAGTCGAGCTGGCGGGCGGCCTCCCGGGATAGGTCAATGATCCTATCGCCCTTGAAAGGTCCGCGATTGTTGATGCGTACCATGATCGTACGCCCGTTGGCCGGGTTATGCACGTAGGCCAGCGACGGCATGGGCAGCGTCTTATGCGCCGCCGTCAGCCGGTGCATGTCATAAACTTCGCCGTTGGCCGTCGGGCCGCCGTGGAAGCCGTCACCGTACCACGAGGCGATCCCGGTCGCTTCATAATCGGGATCCTCGGCCGGCACATAAGTCTTTCCCCGAACCGTATATGGTCTGGCGATCTTGTAGACGCCCTGCCCGGGTACGGCACGCGAGGCGCGCGGGCTTCTGCTTGTGCACTCGGCCGGTGCGTCGAGGCGTGGCGATCCCCACTTCGTCAGGCAGGGATTGCGCTCTGCCGGCACCTGCGGCGCTGGAGCTGGCGGCAGGACTTGCATGGACGGCGCCATGGGCGAACGCGATACCGCGTCCGGCTCCTGCGGGGCGAGGTTCAGAGATGCCGGTGGCGGTTCACTCGTCGTGCGCCAGTGTGCAGTCGGGGTTTCCTCGCGCGCACATGCGCCGAGAGTAAGAGCAAGGCCGAGCATCAGAACAGTCCTGAGCCCGTCGCCTCTCCACCCGCTCATGGATCGGGCGGTGTTACAAACCATGCTCATCTAGCGCATGGAACTCCATAAACTCGAAGCTGGGTGGCATCATGCCATCCAGCGAGCGTGGACGCTGAGTGATTCGCGACGCTTGCGCAAGCTTATGCTCAAGCTCGCCTCTTGGCCGACACTAGGGCCTATCTGGCCGAGGAAAAATCTCGGCGTAAATCTCGAGAACATTTCCATCCGGATCGCGAAAGAACAACGTGCGATGGCCAAAGGCCTGGTCCGTCGGCGGCGATACGATCGCGACACCGCGCTCGGCAAGCGTCGCGGCGCACAGATCCACCTCCTGCGGGGCGACGCGGAAGGCAAGTTGCAGCGAAAGGGTGCCGATCGGTGGTGCCGGATCGTCGAAGCGCCCGCCCCGCTCGGCGAGCGCCAGGATGGTCGACCCGATCCTGTACTCGACCCAGTGCGACGAGAGCTCGCGGTGCAGGGGAAGAGCCATCGTCTCCCCGTAGAAGACGCGCATCGGCGCCATCTGCCGCACGTAGATGACCGTATAGTCGAGGCTGCGGATCGGAAGTTTCGGATCCATCGCCTCACCCCGCCGCGGCCAGCGCCCTCTCGATGTCGGCGAGGATATCTTCCTTGTCCTCGATGCCGATCGAGAGACGCACCACATCATCGCCGGCACCGGCTGCAGCGCGCTGCTCGGGTGTGAGCTGGCTGTGCGTCGTCGATGCCGGATGAATGACGAGGCTGCGCACGTCACCGATGTTGGCGAGATGCGAGAAAAGTTCGAGCGCACCGACAAACTTCACGCCCGCTTCATACCCGCCCTTGAGCCCGAATGTGAACACGGCACCCGCACCCTCTGGCGAGAGCTTCTTCTGCAGCGCGTTGTACTTGTTCTCGGGCAGGCCCGCGTAATTCACCCAGGCAACTTTCGGATGCTTAGCAAGATACTCGGCGGCCGCCTGCGCGTTGGCATTGTGCTGGCGCATGCGCAGTGGCAGCGTCTCGATGCCGGTGTTGATCAGGAAGGCGTTGAACGGCGAGATGGCTGGGCCGATATCGCGCAAACCCATGACGCGCGCGGCGATAGCGAAAGCGAAATTGCCAAAGGTCTCGCCGAGCACCATGCCGTTGTAGCTCGTATTCGGGGCCGTCAGCGTCGGATAGCGGTCGCCAGCCTTGAGCCAGTCGAACGTGCCGCAATCGACGAGAATGCCGCCAATCGAGTTGCCGTGGCCGCCGAGGAACTTCGTCGCGGAATGCACGATGATGTCGGCGCCATGATCCTTCGGCTTGATGAGGTACGGTGTCGCGAGCGTGTTGTCGACGATCAATGGAATGTTGTGCTTCTTCGCGATGGCACCCATCGCCGGGAGATCGATGATGACACCGCCGGGATTGGCGATGCTCTCGACGAACAGCGCCTTGGTCTTCGGCGTGATGGCCTTCTCGAAGCTCGCAGGATCGGTCGCATCCGCCCAGATGACGTTCCAGTTGAACTTCTTGAAGGAGTGATTGAACTGGTTGATCGAGCCGCCATAGAGCTGGCGTCCGGCGACGAACTCGTCACCCGGCTCGAGCAGCGTGTGGAATACGAGGAACTGCGCCGCGTGGCCCGAGGCGACGGCGAGCGCCGCAGTGCCGCCTTCGAGCGCGGCAACGCGCTGCTCGAGCACAGCCTGCGTCGGGTTCATGATGCGCGTGTAGATGTTGCCGAAGGCCTGCAGTCCGAAGAGTGCTGCCGCGTGTTCGGCATCATTGAAGACGAACGAGCTCGTCTGGTAGATCGGCGTGACGCGGGCGCCCGTCGAAGGATCCGGCGTGGCGCCTGCGTGAACGGCAAGCGTCGCAAAGCCCGGGCTCTTGGTCTGGTCCGTCATGAGCGCATCTCCCTAGGTATGATCTTTCGCCACACTTCAATCCGATCAGCCATCATGGCGTCAATGATGAAGTGGTGCCAAGCATTTCGGCCTGCATTCTAAGGCGGGGTCGGGGCGCCGTTGGTTGCGCGCCCTGGCTCGGCTATGCTCACTCCGGCTGTTGGCCGACGGGAGACATCAGGCATGGACAAGAACAAGCTGGCAGCGCTGCGCGCCCGATATGCCGGTGCCAAGGGCGGCGATATCCACGACCCGGCCTTTGCCGCCGTTGCGGCAAGCGTGTTCGCCGCGCCCGACCGCCGCAAATGGCCGTTCGCCGATCCCGCGACCCTGCTCGGTGCACGCTTCGCGCAGGACGCAGCAGCAACCGGCTATGCGGGCCTCGACGTCGCGCTCATCGGTGTGCCCATGGATCTCGGCGTGACGAACCGCGCAGGCGCACGCCTCGGCCCGCGCGCCGTGCGCAGCGTCGAGCGCATTGGGCCCTACGAGCATGTGCTGCGCGTTGCGCCCATGGGCAACCTCGCGGTTGCGGACGTCGGCGACGTGCCGATGAAGAGCCGCTTCAGCCTCGATGAATGCCACGCCGACATCGAAGCCTTTTATCTGGAGGTCGCGCGCGCGGGTATCATACCGCTATCCGTTGGCGGCGATCACTCGATCACGCTGCCGATCCTGAAAGCGCTCGGCCGCGAGCGGCCGCTCGGCATGGTGCATATCGATGCGCACTGCGACACGGCCGGCGAGTACGAGGGCGCCAAGTTCCACCACGGCGGGCCCTTCCGTCTCGCCGTGCTCGAAGGCGTGCTCGATCCTGCGCGCGTCATCCAGATCGGCATCCGCGGCGGCGCGGAATATCTCTGGGAGTTCTCCTTCGAGAGCGGCATGACCGTCATTCACGCGGAGGAGGTCGGCGAGATGGGCCTCGCGGCGGTGGTCGCCAAAGCGCGGGAGATCGTCGGCGATGGGCCGACCTACGTGAGCTTCGATGTCGACAGCCTGGATCCGGCCTTTGCGCCCGGCACCGGTACGCCGGAAGTGGGCGGGCTCATGCCGCGCGAGGCGCTGACCATCCTGCGCGGTCTGGCCGGCATCGATATTGTCGGCGGGGATGTGGTCGAGGTCGCGCCGCAGTATGACGCCAATACGACGACCGCGCAGATCGGCGCGCAGATGCTGTTCGAGCTCTTGTGCCTTGTCGCTCTCAGGAAGTCAGAGCAGCGCTAACCCAATCCAGCTTCCGAGATGCGCGCATAGAGCGACTCGCGATCGTAGGGCTTGAGCACATAGTCGTTGGCGCCGGCGGTAATCGCGCGAGAGAGTTCGATCTTGTCGTGCTCGGTGGCGCAGTAGAGGATGAAGGGCCGCTTCTTCTTGTAGAGAGGGCGGAAGGACTGCAGGAACTCCATGCCCCCCATGACCGGCATGTGCCAGTCGAGCAGGATCATGTCGGGCATCCCGGAATCACAGATGTCGAGCGCCTGCTGGCCGTTCTCCGCCTCGACCACCTCGAAATTGAGGTTTGTCATGATGCGGTTCGCAACCTTGCGGATGACCTCGGAGTCCTCGACGATGAGACATTGTTTCATGCACACGGCCCAATTGGAGCGCCACTTTCAGGCGCTTGGCTGCAATCACGGAAATGGCACATCCCAACGGACGCTCCGGGAGTGTGCAAAACAACTGTTAAGAAATCCCTGAGGAACAGTTACGAAATGAGATCGAAAGAGACTTCGGGCACGGCAAAGCATGGCTGAGGCCCTCGACCAGCGGCCAGGCGCGCAAACAGCGGACGGTGAACCCTGCCGGACGTGTGGGGTGTGCTGCGCCCACGCGAGCGAATGGCCGCGCTTCACGCTGGAGAGCGACGCGGAAATCGCCTGCATCCCCGAAGCCCTGATTGCAGCCGACGGTTCGGGTATGCGCTGCGACGGCGATCGCTGCACGGCTCTCAGCGGGGAGATCGGCGTCGCAACTACCTGCACGATCTACGCCGTGCGCCCGATCGTATGTCGCGAGTGCCTTCCGGGCGACGATGCCTGCACCATCGCGCGGACTGCAAGAGGCCTGCCGGCCATCGGATAGAGCGCTCCAAAGACAATCGCCCCAGGGTTACCCCTGAGGCGATTGAATTCAAGTCGACGATGGGCGGCGCGGTATCTCAGATATCGATATCGTCGAACCCGCCACCCCAATCACCGCCGTCATCGGCATCGGTGTCGTGATAGTTGGAATCGTAGTTGCCGGGATCATTGTCGGCAGCATCCTGGTGGCCGCTATCTTGAGACGACTTGTCGCCCTGACCCGCCTGTGCTTCGCCGGGCTTGCTGCCGCCGAACATGCCGCCAAGGCCGTTCGCGAGAAGCGTGCCGCCAGCTACACCGGCCGCCATGGCCGCCGCTGTTCGGAAGAAGCCACCACCGCCGCCACCCTGTTGCGGGGCCTGCTGTTGCGGAGGCATACCTGGGCGCGCGCTCGCCGGCTCGTCGCGCCCACCACGCCACGACGGCTGCGCCGGCGCGTCATAGCTGCTCGGACCACTGCGCGAACCAATTGGCGGGATGCCGCTCCTGCGGTCGTCGGCGTAATCGTCGCGCGGCGCGGCGCTACGCCGGGCACCACCGAGGAAGCCGCCACCCGCCGCCGGACGGCTATTACCCGCAAGCTGCGCCTCGAGTTCCCGGATGCGATCTTCCTGATCGGCGATGTGCGCTTCCTGAACGAGGGTCGTCTGCACGAGAATGTACGCGCTATCCGGCGTGCGGCGCATGAGCTGGTTGATCAGCGCCTCGGCTTCCGCATCCTTGTCCGCGGGGCCATTGGCCTGCACGCGCGCGAACAGATCGTTGATTGCGCTGCGCTCTTCGGGGTTCAGTGCCATCTGAGATTCTTTGCTCCCTTCCGTCGATGACGAGCCCCTGATGTCGGGTGCAGGAAGCCCCCCGACAAGACCAGCAGAGGGTCCTACCGGAAATTTAATGTTGGGAAGCGGAGCGGTAGGAACACCAGACATGAACGCTTGCGCGTCAGTATGTTGCGTCCACGGGCTGGGGCTGATCGAAAAGACCGAGCAGCAGCAGGCCTGCCGCAAAACCGCCAAGATGGGCCTCCCAGGCGATTCCGGCCATCTCCGGGTTGGCGAAGGGCATCCCGAACGCGATTATGAAGTTCACGATGATGAAGGCGAGGACTGCGAACATCACGCGACGGCTGCGGAAGCACTCGCCGAGCGTCGCAAGGCGCACCGAGCGCGGCGCCTCGCGCATCTCGTGATAATCGCCATTGTCGATCGTCGGCAGGTGCAGGCGGAAACCGGCCGCCATCAGTCCCGAGATGGCACCCGAGGCGCCCACCATGGGCACGGCCTCACCCCAGCGCACGAACATGAAGGCAAGGGCGCCCGCAAAGCCACAGATGAGCGCGAATACGACGAAGCGTCCCCCGCCGATACGGCGCGCCACCGGACTGCCGAACACGAGAAGCCACGCAGCATTGATCAACAGGTGCGTGAGATCGCCGTGCACGAGCTGGTGTGTGACGAACGACGTCCAGGACGCGAGTGGGCCGCCCGGCAGCTCGTTAGCCAATCCGACATAGCGCGCCGGAATGAACGCCAGCACCCAGACAACGTACTCGTCGTCGATATCCGTGAGATACGACATCGCGACGTGCACGACGGCCAGCAGCGCCAACACGAAGACGACGGCACCCGGCACGTTGAAGATCGGTTCTCGGGTCAAGGGTTGCCCCAGTGCTCATGATGGCCGCTGATGATGCTCAGCAGTCGCTGACGCTCTGCAGTTAATGCGCGGTGCGCCGATCGGCAACCTGATAGGTCCGACGGCATTCTGGCACAATCGTTAACTGGCACGAAATCTGCTGTTTGGAGCCTGTCCAAGCTTTTGCTGGCGCACGTGTCCTGCTTTGGGCCGGCACGCGCGACCCATCTGCTGCTTGGAAAAGCTTAAGTCGGGGAGATCCCGCCCGGTCAGGGACCAGGAATGCAGAATACGACAAGCCAGATCCTCTACAAGTACTGGAACGAGATTCGTGGCGGGCGCATGGCCCCGCGCCGTTTCGAGATCGAGCCAGCGCGCTTCGCCGCCATCCTCCCCGAGACGTTCGTCGTCGAGTGCGAGCATGGCGACGAACCGCGCTTCCGTCTCGCCGGCACGCGGGTAACCGAAAAACTCGGCATCGAGCTGCGTACGCGCGCCTTCAGCGACTTGTTCGAGGCCAGTGAACATGCCGACCTCAAGCCGTTCCTCACCTCAATCATCAAACAAGGCGGCGTCGGCGTCATTTCCGTGGAGATGCCCACGGCGAGTGGGCGCAAGGCACTTTTCGAAGTCCTCGTACTGCCGCTGATCCACACCGAAGATCGTATCACGCGCCTTCTCGGGGCGATCTCGAGCCGAACGCACGAACCTTGGCTCGGCAGCGAATCCGTCCGCCCGGGACGTGTCGCAGCGATCGATATCATTTGGCCCGATGGCCGCCCTCATGCCGTCGCCGAACGCATGACCCCGACGGAGCCGAGCCCCTTCAAGTACGATTTCAGCCGCTCCCGTCTCGTGCGCAACCGACGTCGACAGTTTCGCGTCTACGAGGGCGGAAGGTAAATGGCGTCGCATTACGGAACAGCCTGCGGTTTGCGTTCCGGCACACCGTCGCGTCTTTACCAACGCGTGCCGGTGCCGATGGTTTTGCGTCACCCCGGCCCACCGGCATCGGCCGTCAACACCTCGCGCGCCCGCGCGCAGTCGATATCCATTTGCGCCTTCAGAGCGTCGAGGCTGTCGAACTTGCGGTCGCCCCGAATGTAGTCCACGAACTCGACCTCGATACGGCGCCCGTACATGTCGCCATCGAAGTCGAAGAGGAAGACCTCGAGCACCGGGGAGCCATCGTCGAACGTAGGTCGCGTGCCGAGATAGGCCGCACCCTGGTAGCGCGCGCCCTCGAAATCCACGTGAACGGCGTAGATCCCGTGCGCCAGCGCCGCGCCCTTTCCGAGTGCGATATTGGCGGTCGGATATCCGAGCCCGGTGCCGCGTCGCGCGCCTCCCTGCACAACACCCTCGACCTTCCAGCGGTGGCCCAGCATTTGTGCAGCTCCTTCGACATCACCTTGCGCGAGTTCCGCGCGTACCGCACTCGACGAGTATACTTCGCCGCTGCTTCCCACCGGCGGCACGATCGACACGCCAAATCCGAACGCATTGCCAAGCTCGGCCATCTGCTGCGCATTGCCCGCGCGGCTTCTGCCGAACAGGAAATCGTATCCGATAACCACGTGGCGCACGCCGAGCCCCGCTACGAGCACGCGCTCGACGAAGACCTCCGCCGACATCTCGGCAAGCTCGCGCGCGAACGGCAGCACGAACGTGACATCCACGCCGTACTTCTCGAGGAGCTGCAGTTTTTGCGGGAGCGGCGTCAGTGTGAAAAGCGGACGCGACGGCTGGAAGAACTCACGCGGATGCGGCTCGAAGACAATAACCCCCGTCCGCACCGCGAGGCGCGTCGCCTCCTGCCGTGCGCGCGCGATGAGCGCCTGATGGCCCCTGTGTACGCCATCGAAATTTCCGATCGCCAGCGCTACGCCGCGAGCACCGGACGGCACATGGTCATAGCCGTGGAAGACGTCCATGCAGCCTTCACTCGTTGGCCTTCAGTCATTCGCGCAGACCACACGTATCCTCTCTCTCGATATGAGGAGCCGAGAGAAGGAAACGGCGGGGCCTGCCAACCTCATGCAGGTCGCGCAGGCACCATAAGAATGGCCTCGCCGTCGAGCACTACCTTGCCGCCGACCATGCAGACACAGTCGAAACGTGCACGACGCTTCGCCGGAAAGAGTTCGGCCACCTTGACCTTGGCGACGACCTCGTCACCGATCCTGACCGGCGCCTTGAAGTTCAGCGTCTGCGAAATGTAGATGACACCGGGGCCCGGCAGCTCCATGCCGAACACGGCGGAGATGTAGCTCGCCGTGAGCATACCGTGCGCGATACGCTCCTTGAACATGGTGCGCGCGGCGAAGTCCGCATCGAGGTGAACGGGGTTCTTGTCGCCAGTGACTTCAGCAAAACCAACGATGTCCGCTTCGGAGACCGTCTTGGCGAAGCTGGCTTCCATGCCAAGCTCCAGGTCCTCGAAGTAGTAGGACTTCCGCGTCATGATTGTCATGATCCTGCTCCCCCAGTAAGCGTCCTCCGCGCTGCCCCCTTAAGGGTCGGCGGCTGGCGCGGCGCAACACTAGGTCTGGCCATAATGCGATGCAACAGGGAAAGTTGCCGATGGCACTGCATCGCACCAAAGGCTGTGACCTTGGTTTCTAAGCCCAAGTACCATAGGCCGAAATCGGCTGTCCGGCGCTGTCCAGGCTCGGTCCCTCCGCCAGCCATGCGTGCTGTTCGCAGCTGCTAAACGGCTGCACCGGTCCGCAGGACTGGACGTGCGCAAACGATTCGCAGATGGTCCCGCCCGGTGGCGCGGTGCGCCCCCCTGACCTCAGGGAAAAAAAGCGCGTCCAAGCCGGAGCTGACGCCGCCGATGACTGTTTCTTCGACCATGTCGCAGGTCTGGCGCAATGTCAGTCTGCTTGCGCTGTCGCAAGGCCTGTTCATGTCCGTGCAGGCCATGGGCATTGCCACGACACCACTTGCTGCGCATTCGCTTCTCGGCGCCGACAAATCGCTCGCCACGCTGCCGATCTTCATCACGCACGCCGGCATCATGCTCGGCACGATCCCGGCCTCGTTGCTCATGGATCGCATCGGCCGGCGCGGCGGCTTCACGCTCGGCACGATCATTGGCCTCGCCTTCGGTCTCGTCGCGGCATACGCGATCACCGTTCGCAGCTTCGAGTGGCTGTGCGTCGCCGCACTTCTGCAAGGGCTTTCGGCTTCGTTCGCCTGGTACTACCGCTTTGCCGCGGCGGACAGCTCCCCGCAGGATTTCAAGGCGCGCGCCATCTCTTATGTGATGCTCGGCGGCGTGATTGCCGGCTTCGCAGGGCCGCAGCTCGCCAAGTGGTCCGTGGATTGGTTCGCGCCCGTCACCTTCAAGGGCGTCTACATTACGATCTCGCTCGTCAGTTTCGTCAGCCTTCTCGTTGTCCAGTTCCTGCGCATTCCGCATCTCAGCGCCAGCGAGCGCGCCTCCGGCGGGCGCCCCATGCGCGAGATCGCCGCGCAACCGACGTTTCGGGTGGCGCTCATCTCGTCGATGCTGGGCTATGGCGTGATGACGCTCGTCATGTCCGCAACACCGCTCGCCATGCTCGACTGCGGCTACTTCTTCGCCGACAGCGCAACCGTCATCCAGGTCCACATCATCGCGATGTTCCTGCCGTCGTTCTTCACCGGCTCGCTCATCCAGCGCTTCGGCGCGCTGCCGATCATTGCGACGGGCGCACTGATCCAGCTCGCGTGCGCGCTCGTGAACCTCGCAGGCGTCGACTTCTGGAACTTCCTCATTGCGAACCTGTTCGTCGGCCTCGGCTGGAACTTCACCTTCGTCGGCGGTTCGGCACTACTGACTCAGACCTACCAGCCCGTCGAGCGCGCCAAGGTCCAGGCGAGCCACGACTTCACCGTCTACGCGACGACGGCGACCGCAGCCGCACTCGCGGGCTTCCTGCAGCAGCGCGCAGGCTGGACCGTGCTGAACCTTGCCGCGATCCCCCTCATGGCAACCGTCGTCGCGGCGACCATCTGGCTCGCAATGCGCCGGCGCCGGGAAGAGACAACCGAGCCGACACCTGCCGAGTAAGCGCCGGCTCGACCGCTCACAACCGGAACTTTCCTTTCCCGATCGGCGTTCCCCGGGCCGGCTCGTGTCCGCCAACAGTCGCGGCCGCGCCTTGGAACTCTGCGGGGCAGGCGCCATGAGCGACACATCCGACGTGCGGCAGGACAAGGCGCGCGAAAGCGATACCCCGCCGCCCGATGATACCCCGCCGCCTGAAGACTTGCCCGAGGGCGAGGATATTCCGGAGACAAAGGAAGAGCTCGACGAGCTCAGCGACAGCGAACGCCGCCGTCTCGTGCTCTGGCGGTTCCTGCATACGGCTCGTCGCTTCTGGACCGAACCCGGCTCCGCTCGTGCCTGGATACTAAGTGCTGGGTTACTTGCGATCATATTGGCCGTCGTCGCAGCCGCCTACGCGATGAACGTCTGGAACCGGGCCATATTCGATGCCCTGGAACAGCGCAACGCGCCGGTCGTCGGCAAGCTGGCGCTGATCTATCTCGCCATTCTAGGGGTGAGCGTCGCGTTCAGCATTCTGCAGGTGCATTTACGCACGGCCCTCCAGCGCGCGTGGCGGGGATGGCTCACATCGCGGCTCGTTGCCCGCTGGCTCGACCATGGCCGTTACTACCAGCTCAATCTCGTCACCGGCGACCACAAGAACCCCGAAGCCCGCATGTCCGAGGACATGCGCATCGCCACCGAAGCGCCGATCGATTTCGTCAGCGGCGTGCTGCAGGCCTTTCTGTCGGCGGCGACATTCATTGTCGTGCTGTGGACGATCGGCGGCGCGCTCGATCTCTCCATCATAGGCATTCCGCTCGTGGTGCCGGGCTTCCTCGTCATCGCGGCCGTGCTCTATGCGGCTATCGCAAGCGGCGCGATGGTCATGATCGGCAGCAAATTCGTCCAGGCATCGGAGGCCAAGAACCAGAACGAGGCGGAGTTCCGCTATGTGCTGACCCGCGTGCGTGAGAATGGCGAGAGTATCGCTCTCATTCGCGGCGAGGATGAAGAACGCGCGGGCCTTCAGCGTTCGCTTGGCGATGTTCTCGGCGCGTGGCGCCGCGTCGCCATCCAGACCATGAAGACGACCGCTGTCTCGCAGACTTCGTCATTCATTGCGCCGGTTCTGCCGATCATCCTGTGCGCGCCGAAGTATCTCGATGGCTCCATGTCGCTCGGGCAGATCATGCAGGCAGCTTCCGCCTTCACGATCGTGCAAGCCGCGTTCAACTGGATCGTCGACAACTATCCGCGCCTTGCGGACTGGACGGCCTCGGCCGTGCGCGTGGGCTCGCTCATGGCCTCACTCGACACGCTCGAACGCGCAGAGAAGGGTGGTCAGGTCGGCCGCATCTCCATTACCAACGAAGGCGCGGTGGCAGCACTGAAACTTAAGAATCTCTCCGTCGCACTGGATGACGGCACGGCTATTCTCGATGACACGGAGGTCGAGATCATGCCCGGCGAGCGCGTCTTGATCGCAGGAGAATCCGGCACGGGCAAGAGCACGCTCATTCGGGCCCTGGCCGGACTCTGGCCATGGGGCGGTGGCTCCGTCGAGGTGAAGAAGGGCGCTTCACTTTTTCTGCTGCCGCAGAGGCCTTATATTCCTGTCGGAAGCCTCAAGCGCGCCGCGACGTATCCGGATGCGCCCGATAGCAAGACCGACGAAGAGGTCTCCAAAGCTTTGGAGGACGTGGGACTTCCCCATCTTTCCGAAAAGATTGCGGAGGAAGGTCCGTGGGATCAAACGCTTTCGGGCGGCGAGAAGCAGCGCCTCGCGATCGCGCGCATCCTTCTGCACAATCCCGACATTGTCGTGCTCGACGAGGCCACCGCCGCGCTGGATCCGACCAGTCAGGATGAGCTCATGGCGCTGCTCATCGAACGCGCGCCGAATACGACGATCGTCAGCGTCGGACATCGCCCCGAGCTCGAAGCCTTCCACACGCGCAAGCTTACTCTCGCACGCCGCCGCGAGGGCGCACGCCTCGTACGCGACGACGTTCTGCGCGACGGGCCGAAGCGCGCGCTCACCAAGTGGCTCTTCCGTCGCAAGAAGCCAGCGTAGGAACTAAATACGTGGAGCGCGCGCGTAACCCTTCCCGATGATAGGACCGGTCGGCCGCCCTGTTGGCGAGCCGCCGGCAGGTTCGAGCGTGATTTCGTAGAGCTGATCGAGCTGCGGCGTCGGAAGTACCGGTCCTTCCAACAGCGTTGAGCGCACGGCTTCCAAAAGGCCCATGGACACCGGCCCCGTCGCGGGGTCCGGCAACGTCCAAACCTGTAGCGTACGATCAGACGGAACGTCGATGTTCACGAGCGGAATGACGCGAATGCGCTTGTCGTCGAGCGTTTCGACAATCGAGACGGGCTGCGCCTGATCATTCAGCAATACGACGACGAGGCGAGGCGCTCCGGGCGGCGCGCGCAGATAAGCGACACTGCTCGCCACGACACCTAGAATGCTCGCCGCCGCAAATCCCTGCCAGAAACCACGGCGCGATATCGGAACGACGAGCTTCGCGCGTCGCGCCGTCAGATCGACGACATTTGAAGATGTGCGCGTAACGCCCTCCTCGATGCGCTGCCAATGCTCTGGCGCCGGCGCCGGCCCTTCGGCCGTGAGATCCAGCTCGAGAAAGCGCTCGCGCTCGGCGGCAACAAGGCGGCGAAGCTCGGCATTCGTTGCGAGCCGCGTCTCGAAATCAGCGCGCGCGGCATCATCCATTAGGCCGAGCACGTACTCGCCTGCCATCACGGCCATGTCATCCGGCTCTTCGGTGCCGTTCGTCATGCCATGCAGTCCTTGAGCGCGATGAGCGCCCGCCTGACCCAGGACTTTGCCGTGCCGATCGGCACGCGCATCAAGCCTGCGATCTCACCGTGTGAATATCCAGCGACATACGAAAGCAGAAGACTTTGTCGCTTCTCGCGATCAATGGCCTCGAGACACGCGCGCAACCGGCTCTCGGTGGCCAATCGGCTGAAGGCATCATCGACGACCGACGTCCGATCCTGAATGGCCGCCAGCTCCGCGCCTTCGAGCAGATCCTCGCGCGCGCCATCACGGATCACATTCAGCGCGCGATGCCGCACGATCGTATATATCCAGGCCCGTGCCGAACCGACGCTCGCATCGAAAGTCGCGGCCTTCTGCCAGATCTGAACGAAGGCGTCCTGCACGACTTCTTCGGCGATCTCGCGGCGTCGCACAATACGCTGCGCGACTGCAATTAACCGCGCCGCCTCCCCATCATAAAGACTACGAAGAGCTTGCCGGTCACCGCGCGCGCAGGCCTGCACCAGTCCGGCATAGTCCACGCGCGCCCCTCCCTCCATATCGATCGCGAGTCTTCTGTCCATGACACGCTAACACGCATCGGAGCCGATTGGAGGCGGTAACCTCAAGGCCGCGAGGAAAAAATTTTGACCTGCTGCATCCAAGCACTTCGCTCCCCGTGTTCCCAGACTGAGAGCCACGTCGAAAACCCTGAAGCGACGCCCCTTTGCGCCGCACGGGAGAGGTGCGCCCTCCGTCAACCAAGTTCCGGGAGCTCAAATTATGAAAATCAAGCAGATCGCCCTCGCCAGCGCGGTAGCGCTTGCCGTAAGCGCCTCCGCCGCATCTGCCGAAATGGCCATTGGCCTCGTCGGAGACAACACGCTTGTGATGATCGACGGCAGCAAGCCCGCCGTCACCAAGAGCATCAAAGTCGACGGCGTCAGCAAGCTGCTCGGCATCGATGTGCGCCCGGCCAACAAGATGCTGTACGGCGTCGCCGACGACGGTACGGTCGTCACCATCGATGTCGGCTCGGGCAAAGCAACCAAGGTCTCGAAGCTCGACACCATGCTTCCCGCCGGCGTGGCCGCGATCGTCGATTTCAATCCGGCGGCAGATCGCCTCCGCTTCATGGGCACAGATGGCACGAACCTGCGCGCCGATGTCGACACCGGGAAGGTAACCACCGACGGCAAGCTCGCGTTCGAGGAAGGCGACATGCACAAGGGCGAGAAGCCCAACGTCGTCGCCGCGGCTTACACCAACTCGCACGGCAAGCCCGAGAAGACGGCGATGTACGACATCGACGCGACG
Source organism: Pseudomonadota bacterium (assembly GCA_023410905.1). Taxonomy (GTDB): domain Bacteria; phylum Pseudomonadota; class Alphaproteobacteria; order Rhizobiales; family Hyphomicrobiaceae. The sequence goes on along the minus strand of JAEYPL010000083.1, from coordinate 7,064 downwards.
ATCGGCGCGCTCATTCACCAGACCAAGCCGAACGACGGCGCACTGAAGGCCATCGGCAAGCTCGGCATCGACAAGGCCAAGGCCTACGCCTTCGACATTCACACCACCGCCGACGGCAAGAACACGGCCTGGCTCGTCGCCGACGGCACGCTTTACACGGTTGCGCTTGAAACCGGCAAGGCAACGCAAGTCGGCCAGATCGCCGGCGCAAAAGGCGCCATTCGCGATATCGCGGTTCTCGCCCGCTAGACACCGGTGGAGCGAGGCGGGTCGCTGGCATCCAGATCCCCCCGGTCTGGGTGCCGGCGGCTTTGTGTCGCGCAAGCGCTCTTCCACGACCGCGCCATGAGCCCCTAAACTCGGCGAGGGGGCGTTCATGGCCGAATCATTCTTGCCTGTTCTTCAGAGCCTTCTCGGGATCGTGCTGATCCCGCTCTTCGTCTGGGCAACGGGCGAGGGCCGATCGCTCGCGCCGCGACAGGTGGGCGCCACGATTGCAGCGGGTCTCGCGCTCCAAGCCGTCGTAGCGATCCTGTTCCTGAAGATCCCGCAAGCCAGCGTGCTGTTCGATGCTGCAACGGGCGTCATCGGCGCCCTCCAGCGCGCGACCAATGCCGGCACGAGCCTAGTGTTCGGCTATCTCGGCGGCGCACCCGTGCCCTTCGATGTTGCGCGCCCACAGCACGGCTTCATACTCGCGTTCCAGGCGCTGCCGTTGATGCTCGTTATGAGCGCGCTGTCGCGGCTCCTCTACTACTGGGGCATTCTTCAGCGCCTCGTGTCGGCATTCGCGCACCTACTCCAGCGCTCCTTCGGCATCGGCGGCCCGCTCGGCATGGCCTCCGCCGCGAACGTGCTCGTCGGCATGGTCGAGGCGCCGCTGCTCATCCGCCCTTATCTCAGGGACATGGGGCGCGGCGCGCTCCTCGCGACCATGGCTGTCGGCATGGCAACGATCGCCGGCACGGTGATGGTCATCTACGCAAGCCTGCTCGCGCCGCAGGTTCCGGGTGCCGCCGGACATCTCATCGCGGCTTCGCTGATGAACGTACCGGCAGCCCTCATGCTCTCGCGCCTCGCAATGCCGGAAGGCTTCGAGGACGGCCCGGCATCGGCACACATGGCGCTCGGCGAGGGACCGCGCTCGGCCATGGATGCTGTCGTCCAGGGCACGGCGGACGGTATCCGGCTTCTTGCAGCGGTCGCCGCCATGCTGGTCGTGATGGTGGCACTCGTCGCGCTTGCCAACGAAGTGCTCGGCGCCATCTCCGAACTCGCAGGCGCACGCCTCACGATCCAGCAGGTGCTCGGCTGGTTGTGCGCTCCGGTCGCGATGCTCCTTGGCATTCCCTGGCACGAAGCAGGCACGGCCGGCGCGCTGATCGGCCAGAAAATCGTGCTCAACGAGTTTCTCGCTTATCTCGATCTTGCTGCACTCGATCCAGCGGCGCTCACACCACGCTCCCGGCTGATCATCACCTATGCACTATGCGGGTTTGCCAATCTCGGCTCCCTCGGCATCATGATCGGGGGGCTCATTGCCATGGCACCAGAGCGGCGCGCCGACATCGTGGCTCTCGGCGGCCGCTCGCTGCTGGTCGGCGCACTCGCGACGCTGCTTTCAGCCGCGGTGGTCGGCGCTTTGAGCTGGTAGCAAGGACACGGAAACGGGGGAAGAGAGGCATGGCCGATGGCGCAGGCCGCCAGCAGCATGAGCAGAAGAGCGAGCCGACACCGGAGACGGGTAGTCGCGCGCTGCGCACACGCGTGCCTCGCTGGGCGCTCGCGTTCCTCATTGGCACCATTGGCGCCCTCGTCTTCGTCTACTTTCGCCTGCCGCTGCCCTGGTATTTCGGCGCGCTCACGGCCTGCCTGATCGCGTCCGTCGCCGGACTGCCCATCGAACGCCCGCGGCCGCTCGGTGGTCCGCTCAGAGCGACACTCGGCGTCGCTGTCGGCTCAGCCTTCACACCGGCCATCCTCGGGCAGGTCGGGGCCATGACGGTGAGCCTCCTCATCCTCGTGCCGTTCATGATCATCATCACGACGACGAGCATGACGTTCTACCGGCGTCTTGCCGGCTTCGATCGTCCGACCGCCTTCTTCTCGGCCGTACCGGGCGGCCTTGCCGACATGACGGCCATGGCCGAAGCCTCGGGCGCCAACCAGCGTACGGTCATCCTGGTTCAAGCGACCCGCATCGTCCTGATCGTCTTTGCCGTACCGCTATGGCTGCAGCTGCACGACGGCCTCGTCGTCTCGACGCCGTTCGCAAGCCCTGTGCGGCTTACGGAGTCGAGCCTCGTCGATCTCGCCACGCTCGTTGCCATGGCGGGCGCCGGCTGGGGCATCGCGCACTGGCTCGGCCTTGCCGGTGCACCGATCGTCGGGCCTATGGTGGTGAGCGGCGCCGCTCACGCCCTCGGCTTCACGACCGTGCGGCTCCCCGTCGAATTGCTCATCTTCGCTCAAATCGGCGTCGGCGTGCTGCTCGGCTGCCAATTCCGCGGCCTGACGTTGAAGGAATTCACCCACACCATGGTGTGGGGCATGCTCAATGCTCTCGTCCTGCTCTCGGTGACGGCCGTCGTTGTCATTATGGTCGCTCATTTGACAGGCTTCGATCAGGTCTCTGTGCTCATGGCCTTCGCGCCCGGCGGCCAGACGGAGCTCAATCTGCTCGCCTTCGTCTTGGGCGCCGACGTTGCTTATGTCGCGCTCCATCATCTCGCACGCCTTGCCATCGTGATCCTGGGCGCCCAAATCGTCTTCAAAACCCAGAAGAGCTGGCGACGCTGAAGGCTTGATTACGCCCACGCATTACGCCATCTGACTCTCGTGTTCGGGCGGAGGCCGGCCGGGATGAGCAAATTGCCGAATTGGGCGCACGCGAGAGCGCCGACGCTGAAGGAATTCGAGGACCTGGCCGCTGAAGCTTGGCGACAGATCCCGGACACGTTCCGCGATCTGGCCAAGGACGTCCTGATCCGGATCGAGGATTTTGCAACCGAGGAAGTGCTCGCAAGCCTCGGCATCGAGAACGAGTTCGATCTCATGGGCCTTTATCAGGGTGTCAGCCTCGAACGCAAAAGTGTGATGGACGTCTCGCAGGAGCCGGACACGGTTATACTTTATAGACGACCGATCCTCGATTATTGGGCCGACAGCGACGAGACGCTCGGCGCGCTGGTGACACACGTGCTCGTACATGAGATCGGCCACCATTTCGGCTTGTCGGACGCCGACATGGAAGCCATCGAGGCCAACGCCGGATAGTGCAGCAGTCCATGTTGTCAAGGTGTGGCCGCCGAGCCGCGGCGCCTGAGGTCCATGGTCAAATCCCGGATGCCGCATTGAAAGAGCGGCCAGTCCGGGCAATGATCGCCGCGCGGGCTCGCGGGAATGCGGCGGATTCTGGAGAGGGTCGTACAGTGATGTTTGCGCGCGCATTTCTTTGCCTGGCGGAAGCTCGCTCGGCGAAGCTGTTGGGCGCCGTACTCATGCTTGCGGCTGTGGTGGTTTCCGGTGCACTCGCGCAGTCCGGCCCCACGCCCGAGGGCTACGCGGCTCATGTGGGCAGCTCGAAGATCATTCCGCCTGGGGGATTGCGCCTCGACGGGCGGAAAATGACCTGCGGACAGCGCCCGACCGTAATCGACGATCAGCTCGACGATTACGGCGCGGCCTATCCGGGCTTTCTGATCCTCAACTCGAAGCTCATGGCGCGCGTGCCAACCTCGGTAAAACTCTGGATCTACGCTCATGAGTGCGGGCACCAGTTCCGCGGCCCCGACGAGGAAACCGCCGACTGCTTCGCGGTACAGCGCGGGCGGCGACAGGGTTGGCTGACACCGGAAGGGCTCGAGGAGATTTGCGCCTTCATCCGCCCGTCCAAGGGCTCGAGCATGCACTTTTCCGGCTCACATCGCTGCGAGTCCATGCGCCGCTGCTACGCCGATCCTAAAGTGCGCTGAAGGCATCGCTACCCGCGAGTAATCCCCGTCTGGCGATAGCCACGTACCATGGCGCCATGCGCGCCCTCGACCTTGCCTTGAAACTGCTTGGCCTTGCCGACGTAATCTGTGCCTGGCAGGCGAAGCTCGCGCGCCTCGACAAGGCGCAGCGGGGCAAGGTCGCCGAATATGCCGAGGCCGTAGCTTGCTCGCTCGCGCGCATGGCCGGCGCGCTCGAACGGCTGGAGCGTAACGCAACCGATCGCACGGCCCGCCGCACGGCGCTGCGCGAGATCGGGCGTCTCACCGGTTATGTCGAGACGATCGTCGCGACGCTCCGGGGACACGTGGACGGCCGCCGGCTCGCGGGCGTCGAGAGGCGTCTTCAGGCGCTCTCGAATGAGGAAGGTGTCGAAGGCGCACTCATCCGCGTAGAACCACGCCGCATCGAGCATATCGTCGCCGCCGAGGGCTACATGCGCGCATTGGCGGACAGCCTGCGCACATGAGCCAATCGACAGCGATTGCGCTTAGAACGGAAGCAACGTCGCCAGAACAGGCGCATCCATCTTGTAGTTCAACCGTGCCAGAACCGAGTGGCTGTCGAGATCGATACGCGAGCGGAAGCTGTCCCCATTGCTAATTTGGGTCGACGCCGATCCGTCCAAAGTCACGTAGTTGTATTCAACGCCGAGCAGCAGGTTCGGCATGATCTGGTAGTCGAACCCAGCGCCAAACACCCAGCCGGTATAGAAGTGGCGGCTGCGGGACAACCAGTCGGTCGGCACATTGTCGTCAGTTTTGAGCGAGATCATCGCGCCGGCCATTCCGACTTTGGCATAGCCAAGCACGTTCCCCCACGAATAGCCAACTCGCGTCGAGGACATCACGAGATAACTCATCCGCGCCGACATCGTGCCGACATCGTTGCCGCCATATAGATCGACACCCTGCTTGATATCCTTGTCGAAGCCGCTCGACAGAGAGAGTTCGCCGCCGAATACCCAGTTTCCACGCTGGACCATGTAGCCGATCTGGGTACCCCAGATTCCCGCGCCGACATCAAAACCCGTTGGCCGTTCGGTGGTGCTACCATAGAGTGGATAGTTTGATCTCCAGTCGAGATCCCCAGACGCGTAGCCTCCATGGACGCCCACGTAGACGCTCGTCCAATTGTACAGAGCCCCGGGAGCTTCTTTCAGATCTTGCGCCTGAACGGCAGCGCCTCCAATGCTCAGAACGCCACACATCACGAATAGCGTACCCCACGCCCTTATGGCTCGCATGGTCGCCTCCTGAAATATAGCCTTGCAGAAAACTTCACACGCGGTACGCCGATTCGCATTGAGCGTCGCTGAGCGAAGTCGGTTTCCCTAACGATTGCCGAACGCCTGTGCCTGTCCTGCCTCCCACGCAATCAGCGCGCGCTTACGCGTGAGCCCCCAATAATAACCGCCGAGCGAGCCGTCACCGCGCAGCGCGCGATGACAAGGCACGACAAATGAAATGGGATTTCTCCCATTGGCCGTTCCGACGGCGCGAGATGCCGTGGAGTGTCCGAGGTACTGCGCGATTTGGGTGTAGCTGACGAGCGCGCCGAGCGGGATTCTCAGCAATGCTTGCCATACCTGCAGATCGAACGGCGTTCCGATCAATGTCAGCGGGACGCCGAGGCTGCCGCTCGTTTGTGACAGGCCAAAGATGCGTGCGGCCAACTTCCTGGTGTCGCCGGGTGCTTCGCAGAAGCGCGCCCTGGGCCAGCGGCTTATCATGTCGCAGAGTGCGTCGCGCTTTCCCTCCCCGTCCTCTTCATCGACGAAAGCAAGGCCGCAGATGCCGCCCTCGGTCATGAGCAGCAACGCCTCGCCGAAAGGACTGGCATGAAACCCATACGTGACGTCCAGGCCGGCTCCCCGCCGCCGCTCATCATCCGTGATGGTCGCCGCTATGCGGACCTCGAAGGCATGAATCGGGCCGCCGCCCCTCGGATCCACGCCGACAGCGCACGACGAAGCCCGCAATCGCTCGCGCGCGTATTCCGGCCGGATGGCGCGCACGAATTCGGCAGGAGAGAGCCCGCACCAGCGCCCGAGCAAGCCCTCGAGTTCGGCATCGGCTGCACCGCCCGTGCTCCCATCGGCCGCCACCAGTGCGGCGATGGCGCGCTGCACTGCGCCATAATCGGTCAGCGATGTGCCCCTGCCGACAGATTCCGCCGCCGCGTTCTGGATCTTGAGTTGCATCGGAACCCTTCTACCCTCCACCAGAGGGCGGCACCGCGTCCCCATTGCCGGCTCGCAATAGCCCACTCCCGCACGTCGCGCTCAGGCCCTCTGCAGGGGTGTACCTTGCCGAGCGTGCGGATTGGGCCTAGGTCATGAACTTACGACACTTTCGGCGGCCCGATTGGCCACTCCGCGCGGAAAGCACGCATGTTCACAGGAATCATCACAGGCGTCGGCACCGTCCTCGCCGCCGAAGGCGGACGGTTCACGATCCGCTCCGACTATCCTGCCGCCTCGATCGATCTTGGCGCATCGATCTGCCATGACGGCGTGTGCCTGACCGTCACCAGCGTCGAGACCGATGGCGCGGGCAGCCGCTATACCCTCGACGTCTCGAACGAAACCCTCTCGCTCACCACGCTCGGCGACTGGCGGGCGGGCAGGAAGATCAATCTCGAGCGCGCGCTCAAAGCCGGCGACGAGCTCGGCGGACACATCGTCTCAGGTCATGTCGATGGTGTCGCACGCCTTGCGGATCTGCGCCCCGACGGCGACAGCCGCCGCCTCACTTTCGAGGTGCCGGAGGCGCTCGCCCCATTCATTGCGCCCAAAGGATCGGTTGCGCTCGACGGCACGTCGCTCACCGTCAACGAGGTAGACGGCGCCCGCTTTGGCGTGAACCTCATTCCGCATACCTTGACGGTGACCACCTGGGGGGGCAAAAAGCCCGGCGATCGCATCAACATCGAGATCGATCCCCTCGCGCGCTATGTCGCGCGCCTTCTGGAGATGCGCCGGTGACGAACGGCCCGAACAACGAACTCGCCGATCTCGCGCGCGTCGCCTACTCCGAGGGGAAGGGCATCGTTTCGCCGATCGCGGATAT
>JAEYPL010000077.1 GCA_023410905.1 Pseudomonadota bacterium | reverse complement strand
CTGCGGCGCGCGACTATCAAGCGGCCCGGTCGCGCCGAAGGCGCGAGTCGGCCGCGGCAAACAGAAAGCTGTCCGCATCGCCGCCGCAGGCCAGCAGCCCGCGAAAGCAGACTACTCATGCATCGCTTTGGCGATACCTTCCGTCATCTTCTTCGCGTCACCGAGCAACATCATCGTGTTGTCGCGATAGAAGAGCGGATTGTCGATGCCGGCGTAGCCGCTCGCGAGTGAGCGCTTGTTGAACATAACGGTGCCGGCCTTCCAGACCTGCAGCACGGGCATGCCATAGATCGGCGAGGTCTTGTCCTCCTCGGCAGCAGGGTTCGTCACGTCATTCGCGCCGATGACGTAGGCGATATCGGCCTGCGCGAACTCGGAGTTGATGTCCTCGAGCTCGAAGACCTCGTCGTAGGGCACGTTCGCCTCGGCGAGCAGCACGTTCATGTGGCCCGGCATGCGGCCCGCGACGGGATGGATGGCGTACTTCACTTCGACGCCGTTGGCCTTGAGCGTATCCGCCATCTCGCGCAGTGCGTGCTGCGCCTGGGCGACGGCCATGCCATAGCCCGGCACGATGATGACCTTGCCCGCGTTCTTCATGAGGAAGGCTGCATCCTCGGCCGAGCCCAGTTTGACGGGACGCTGCTCCTGCTCGCCACCTGCAGGGCCTGCAACCTCACCGCCAAAACCGCCCGCGATCACGGACAGGAAGGCACGATTCATGCCTTTGCACATGATGTAGGAGAGGATTGCACCCGATGAGCCGACCAGCGCGCCCGTGATGATGAGCGCGACGTTACCGACGGTAAAACCGATGCCGGCCGCGGCCCAGCCCGAGTACGAGTTGAGCATCGACACGACGACGGGCATGTCCGCGCCGCCGATCGGGATGATGAGGAGAACGCCGAACGCGAGCGAGAGGATCGTGATCAGCCAGAAGAGCCACGACGAGCCGCCCGACTGCGTGAACTGGTAGATGAGGAAGATCAGCAGCAGGCCGAGCGCGCCATTGATGGCGTGGCGCATGGGCAGCAGGATGGGCTTGCCTGACATGCGGCCCGAGAGTTTGGCGAAGGCAATGACCGAGCCCGTGAACGTGATCGCGCCGATCGCGACGCCGAGCGACATCTCGACGAGGCTCGAGGCGAAGATGAAGCCCGTGCCGTCGGAGATGCCGAAAGCCGTCGGCGCATAGAGTGCGGCCGCGGCGACGAATACGGCGGCGAGGCCGACGAGCGAGTGAAACGCCGCGACCAGCTCCGGCATCATCGTCATCGGAATGGTGCGCGCCGCATAAGCGCCAATCCCACCGCCGATACCGATGCCGGCAATGATCAGGAACCACGTGAAGAAGCTGTCGGTCGACTGCAGCAGGGCGAGCGTCGTGACGATCGCGATGCCCATGCCGATCATGCCGAACATGTTGCCCGAGCGCGATGTCTCCGGGCTCGACAGACCGCGCAGCGCGAGGATGAAGAGGACGCCCGAGGCGAGATAGAGCAGGGCGGCGGCGTTGGCACTCATGATTTCATCCTGCTGAGGAACGTCATCAAGCGGCTAGGAACGGGAAGCTCGGCGAGCGTCTTTTCTGCAGCTTGCCGCAGTTCGACATCGTCGGCTTCGTAGGCTGAGTTGGGATCGCGCAAAGCCGGATCGGGGCAGTAGGCTTCGACGACGAAGAAGAGTGTCTCGATGGCGCGCGGGGCGGGTACGTGGTCGCGGTCGGCGTTGTTCCAGAGCTCGAAAAAGCGATCGTGGAACGCCCGCTCGTCCATGCGGCGCCCAACGAAATCGCGAACGAGCATATGCCAGCGCGCATCGCTCACTTCTTCTCCTTCTTCTTGTACATCGCGAGCATGCGCTGCGTGACGAGGAAGCCGCCGAAGATGTTGATGGAAGCCATCACCAGCGCGAGGAAGCCGAAGAACTTGGCGAGGATCGAGCCGGACTCCAAGAAGCTCACGCCGACCGCCAGCAGCGCTCCAACCACGATCACCGACGAGATCGCGTTGGTGACGCTCATGAGCGGCGTATGCAGGGCTGGCGTCACGCTCCACACGACGTAGTAGCCGACGAAGATCGCGATCGCGAACACCATGAGCTGGTAGACGAACGGGCTCACCTCGGCGCCACCGGAGGCGAGGGCTGGCATCGTCGTCAGCGCGAGCAGCGCGGGTGTCCACGCAAGGGCAGGGCGCATCATCTCAGGCTCCCTTCGGCTGCAGGCTTGGGTGCACGATCTGGCCACCCTTGGCGACAAGCGTGCCTTTCATGACCTCATCCTCCCAATCGACTTTCAGGGACTTTTCCTTTTTGTCGATCATGAGCTCGAGGAAGGTGAGGAGGTTCTTCGCGTAAAGGCTCGAAGCGTTGACAGGCACCTGTCCCGCCAGATTGAGCGTGCCGTCGATTCGTACGCCACCGTGCTCGACGATCTCGCCGGGCTTGGTCAGCTCGCAGTTGCCGCCGCGCTCGGCCGCAAGATCGATGATCACCGCACCGGGCTTCATGCTCTCGACCATGGCGCGCGTGATGAGGCGCGGCGCCGGACGGCCGGGAATGAGCGCGGTCGTGATGACAATGTCCTGCGCCTTGATGTGGCCGGCGACGAGTTCCGCCTGCTTCTGCTGATAGGCATCAGACATGGGCTTGGCGTAGCCCGCGGCCGTCTGCGCCTGCTTGAATTCCTCGTCCTCGACGGCAATGAACTTCGCACCGAGCGAGGCGACCTGCTCCTTGGTCGCCGGGCGGACGTCGGTTGCCGAGACGATAGCGCCGAGACGTCGCGCCGTCGCGATGGCCTGCAGGCCGGCGACGCCGACGCCCATGATGAAGGCTTTGCCCGCGGGCACGGTGCCGGCGGCCGTCATCATCATCGGCACGGCCTGCTCGAACATCGCCGCCGCATTCACGACCGCCTTGTAGCCCGCGAGGTTCGCCTGGCTCGACAGTACGTCCATGGACTGCGCACGCGTGATGCGCGGCATGAACTCCATGGAGAATAGCGTGGCACCGGTTGCCGCGAGCGCATCCAGTCCAGGACGGTCGTCCGTCGGGCTCAGCATGGCGGCGACGATGCCGCCCGGCGCGAGACCGCGCACTTCCTCGGGCGAGGGACGGCGCACCTTGAGCAGGATGTCGGCGCCTTCGACGGCGGCAGCCGCGTCGGCAGCGATCTCGGCGCCCTGCGCCTTGTAGATCTCATCGGAGAAGCGCGAGCGCACACCGCTGCCAGCCGCCACACGCACCTTGCAACCGAGCGCGACGAGCTTGCGCACGGTCTCCGGTGAGATGGCGACGCGCGTTTCGTCAGGCGCCTCCGGCGTAACCGCAACGGTCACCATTGCGTCGCGTCCTTCGTAGGATGGTGGTTCAGGGACTGGCGCGACCACGCGATGCGCGGCGCGTTCGGCAAGTGGGCACCCGGCTTAGACCAGGAACGCAGCCATGCCGGCGAGGATAAGGACGACGAGGACGGTCAGAACGATAGTGCCTTTAATGAAGCCGTTGTACGTCCGTACGTGCTCGCGATAGTCCATCTCGGGATGGCCGCCGGTCGTATCGATGCTCATTGAGGATCCCCTGCCGCTGCTCGAATTACGCCGTTCTCACTACCTGATGCCATCCGACGCATCAAGCTTGGGTTTGCGTCCATAAGTTGCAGGCCTCGCGCCTTTAAGCCGCGCGCGCCACGCGGGCCGACGCGCCCCAGGCGGCGATCGCCTCGATATCGGGCGGGGAGCCATTGCGCAGCACGCGCTGGCCATCGCTGCTGGCGGCGAAGGCAAGAACGCGCGCGGAGAGGTCGGCGGGCTCGGCAGCGGCGAGGCTCTCGGCATCCCGGAAGCCGGCGCCGACAATGAGCTGCGCGTGCGTCCCCCTCAGGTTCGGCACGCTCATGACGAGGCCGCTCTGATCCTGCCAGTCGCGGATGGTCTCGGCCGTGATGTGGCGGACAGCGATGAGTTCGGCGAGCGTCTCGGCATCGGCATCCATTAGATCGCCGACAGTCTTCACACCCTCCGCAATGAGGCGGTCCGCCGTCTTGGGGCCGATCGACGGCGCGTCGACGACGTCCTGGTCGCGGGTGAGGTAGAACCTCGGCTCGCGCGACGGGGCATCGCCGATGCTGGGTACGGAGCCTGTAGGCGTGCGCTCGTGCTCATCGAGACGTGCGACGAGGCTCGCGCCCTCCTTCACGCCGACCTCATCGGCAGCCGGAACAACCGGCGTCGCAGCAGGCGCGGCGGGCTTCGACACGATGGGCACGGAGGCAACCGGTGCTGCGGCCTTAGCCACCGCCCGCGCCTCAGCCTGCTCGGCCACGCGGCGGGCAGCTTCCTCCAAAGCGCGCTTGCGATTTTCCTCGCGCAGCCGCTCGGCGCGCTCGATGGAAGTCTCCGGCGGCGCCTTGCCGTGATAGGGAAAGGCCTTGGCAGGCGGGAGTTGTTCGATCTTTGCCAGCACTTCCTGCGAATACGCCACACGCACGGAGCGGTCGTCCTCAGGCAGATTCTCCTCGACTTTGCCCGTCGCCTGCAGCTCGTCGTACATGCGCTCGACGAGGCGGCGATCGTCAGCATCGGCGAGTTGCTTCTGCAGAACGCGGATCGGCACCTTGATGGTCGCGAGGATCGTATCGAGCGTCAGGTTGACCTCGGGTGCCTCCACTGCGGCCTCGTCGATCGCGCGCTGCAGGACCAATCCGAAAGTCGCGGCCGCATGAACGATGAGACCCGCGACCAGATTCTGGGCGACTTCATCGAGGCCCGCCGGCGGGTCGACGACGCCGCGCTTGAAATCGTAGTGCGCGATGAGACGCTCATAGTGTGCATTGGCGATGAGCGCGCCATCGCAGACCAGCATCTCGAGCCAGTTGTCCGCGCTGCCGAGCACGACCAGCGGCTCGGGTAGCGTCGCGCCGAGCTTCCATAGGGAATCGTAGGAGCGATTGATGCTCCACTCGACGGCGCGATGAATATCGTTCTCGGCCTGTGACTGGCCGGTGTGAAAGGGATGCAGCGGATCCGTTAGATAGTGGCTCATGACGCCCGCGGCGTAGGCGGCCGTCGGCCAATCATGCTGGCGCAGCGCCGTGACGACGTGGACGTACCAGTTGCGCACCTTCGGCGGCGCGCCGCCCCAGAAATTATCGCGCGGATGCAGGACGTGGTTCTTGAAGTCCTTGAAGCTGTCGTCGGGCGCCTTCGACCCGACCATGAACAGCTCGGCGTGCTTCAAAAAGACGCAGCGCCAGGCCTCTGCCTGAGGTCCGTGCAGATGGCGCAGGCCATCGAGCGCGAGTTTGTGGTGCGTGCCTCGCGCATGGGCGGCATAGAGCACGCGAAAGAGCGTATTCATCGTCGCCTCCGGCGTCGGCAGAACAGTGGTTGGCACGCTAAGGCGAGTCGTGCTGCACGCGAAGAGCGCCCCGCGCAGGGAGGTGTGGTCAAATCAGCCCGCCCCTGCTCACATGGCGCCGTTGCCGACACGCAACGCGGGAATGCGGGGGCCCCATGGACAGCGTCTGGATCTGGGCGAGCGTGAGCGCGGCCTTCTTCCAGGCCTTGCGCTATGCGGGGCTCAAGGTGCTGAACCAGCGTCTGTCGACGCAGGTCACGACCTACGTCCGCATTCTGTTCACGCTACCGCTGCTGGCCGCCTATCTCGTCGGCATACTGTGGTGGACAGGCGAAGCGCTCCCGCCACTCAGCCAGGGGCTTGTGCTCTACAGTGCCATTGCTGCCATCTGCCAGTTCGTCGGCACGGTGCTCGTCGTGCGCCTCTTCCAGCTCGGCAACTTCGCCGTCGCGACGCTGATCATCAAGGCCGACGTGATCATGACGGCGCTCATCGGCACGGCCTTCTTCTCGGAGGTGATCACTCCCATCGGCTGGGTTGCGATCGTCGTCACCATGCTTGGGGTGATCGTGATCTCCTCCGGCCGCTCGCCGGCGCCCGCGCCCGCCACGTCAACGGGCGGCACCAGCGCCGCGGCCGCACCGGCACTGCTCGGGCTCTCGTCGGCGCTCGTCTACGCCCTCTCATATCTATGCCTGCGCGAGGGTATTCTCGCGATCGATCCAGCCGTCGGCACGCTCGTGCGCGCCGCCTATGCCGTGCTCGTGATGGCGACGCTGTCCGCCCTCATGGTGGGTGCCTATCTGCTGATGCGCGAGCCGCGCGAACTCGTGCGGATGTTCGCGTTTCCGAAGCTCTGCTGGTTCATCGGCACGACGAGTGCGCTCGGTTCCATCGGATGGTTCATCGCGACCGCACTGACAAACGCCTCGTACGTCGCCGCGGTCGCACAGGTGCAGATCGTGTTCACGCTGCTACTGTCGGTGTTTTATTTTGGCGAACGAATCCGCGCGCTCGAGATCGCCGGAATCGCTATCATCGTGGCGGGCCTCGCATTATTCCGAATGGCATGATTCAGACATCGGAAATGGGGGTGCGGCGTATCGAGTTGCAGGCGAGACAGCGCTTGACTTCAATGCCCCTGTGACTAAATTGCGACCGAACAAGACCCCGGATTAGAACGCGTCGAAGAGACCGAAATGGCCAAGCCCGCAACGCTCAAGATCAAGCTGCTCAGCACTGCAGGGACGGGCTTCTTCTATGTAACCAAGAAGAACCCCCGCACCTCGACCGAGAAGATTTCCTTCAAGAAGTACGACCCGATCGCGCGCAAGCACGTCGACTTCAAGGAAACCAAAATCAAGTAGGAAACGCCTGCCGTTGGTGCGTCCCGCACGGCGATTTTTTGCGGGCTCGCCCATTAACCACGATTGAGTCATCACAGGACAGATGTCGGTCGCATGCCGGCGCTGATCGGAGATGTATTGCTTTCGGCGCGAGAGGGGTCCGGCCTGTGACTATTCTCGGCAGCGGGGTACGAAGACCGAGAGGTCACAGGCCGGCACTGTACCAAGCAGACAACCAAAGAGGGCGTTGGTTCGCTGCCTGGCCAACCGATCAGCGTTTCATGGCATCTTCGAGGAGGCCACTCCTGCCATAGTCGCTGATCGCCTCATT
>JAEYPL010000103.1 GCA_023410905.1 Pseudomonadota bacterium | reverse complement strand
GCTTTTTCCAGCCGAATCGCATTATCGCCGGGCTCCGCGTGTTTCCCTGGCGGCTGCCACGGCCGCGCGTTCTCTTCTCCCCAACAGCGCCATCAAACGGGCCGCCGTCCTGAACCATCTCATGGTCCGCAATCCATTGAATTGCAACACGGGATCCCCTGCAACCACGGGAATAAGTCCGGGGGCAGCAGGCCCTCAGCCTTGGCAGCGGTGCCAGGGGCGCCATAATAGCGCCAACTGGCGGTCCTATCCGCACAATGTACAGGACTTACGATGCCTAGTCTTTTCAGGTTCTTGATGGTGGTTGCCGTGCTGTCGGCTGCGACGGCCGGGGGCCTCTACGTCCTATCGGAATTCTTCGAGCCCGATTCCCGGGAGATTTCACAGCCCGTGTCCGGCGTGAAAGTACGGCGTGATTAGGTGTACTCCGTGATGGCCAGATTGCCCTCCACGCTAACGATACGGGCACCGGCCTTACTGCTTACCGCGACCCTGGCTATCTGCGGCATGCTTTCCAGTGTTGGGCCGTCCGCGGCGCAGGACACGTGGATGCTCTTCCAGAAAAAGGAGCGCCCTGGGCGCGGCGGCGGCATCGATAGCTCAGGTGTCCGCGAAGGCGATCGCCCGCTGGAGCCCCCGGGTGGATCGAGGTACACCCCGCGCGCTCGCGGCGACGAGCCTCAAGGCTATGAGGCCAACCCTCGGGCGCCCCGAAGCGCCGCGCCCGTCGCGGTCGAACGGCAGGAGCTCGCGCCCCTTGCCGACCCAGAGCCCCAAGCGCCCCTTGCCTCGACGCCGCTCCCGGCATCACCATCATCAGCATGGGATACGCGTACGACGCCCATTCCCGACGATCAGGGTTTCGACCAACGCGGATTTCTTCCCAGCCCCCGTCGCGATCGTGAGGGCAGACTAGCGCCACCGCGTCCGGCCGCTCAGCCGCCGGCACCTCAAAGGGCTCCTGCGCCGCTTCCGCCACCGGCAAGCGCAGCGCCCCGCCTCGCGTTCGACGGTCTTGCCAACATCGCGCCGAAGACGCTCGAGGAGATCGTAGACGGCGTCGAGCTGCCGTCCAGATCGGCGGCCATGGCGGCACTCTGGCCCGAGCCCTGGCGTGCAGCCAGCGCTACTGTACCGCCGGCGTTCGAGACCATCCGCATCGAGGCCCTGCGGCGCGCGGGCGCCATTGATGCCCTGAAGACCGTCCTCGCGCGGACGAGCGCGCCGAGCGATCCCGCACTCGCGATCATCGTCCTGCGCGCCCAGATTCTCGCCGGCAATCGTGAAGCCGGATGTGCGCTCGCCGGTGACGCCATCCGCAACCGGGCGTCGCTTCCGGCAGAAGCCCGCCGCGATGCCCTGCTCGCCGCCGGGTATTGCGCCATGGCGAGTGGTAATGCCGACGCGGGCAAGCTCACGGCCGACCTCATGCAGAGCGAGAGCATCAATGCGCCCTTCGCGCGCGCGGTGCTTGATGGTGCAGGCGCGGGCGGCAAAGCGCCGCCGGCCCTGCCGGCCTCGGTCGGCGTGCTCGACTATCGCATCGGCGAGATCGCGGGCGTCGTGTGGCCGAGCACACTGGTCGATCGCGCGGAGCCGGCCGTGCTCGCGCTCATCGCGACATCGCAGAACATCGATCCGGGCCTCAAGGCTCTTGCGGCAGAACGGGCCGCTCGGCTCGCACTCCTGCCCGCAGAAGCTCTCGCCGCACAGTACCGTGACCTGCCTCAGGCTCCGGGTGATCTGGCCGATCCGCTTGCCAGCAAGCAGACAGGCGCCCTGCGGCGCGCTCTGCTACTGCAGGCCGCCGACGCCGAGGCCACGCCGGATCGCAAGGCCCGCCTGCTGGCTGCCCTGCTGGAGGATGCCGGCAAGGCCGGCCTCAGGACCGCCGTCGCTCGCGCGCTCGGTCCGACGGTCGAACGCCTGCGTCCCGCTCCGGACCTCTCTTGGTTCGCCGACATGGCAGCCGAAATCCTTGTGCAGTCAGGCCGTGGCGACGCGGTGGAGGCGTGGGCCAGCCTCACGCGCGACCTCGAGCACTGGCGTGTGCTTGGTGCGCTCGCCAGCGACACCGCCATGCCATCAGGCAGCGCGCTTGCCGGCCTCGAGAGGGTCGCGCAAGCGGGTCGGCTCCAAGGGCCGCAGCTCCACCGTATTGTGACCGTGCTCGATGCTCTCGATGTGCAGATGCCGATCCCGCTTTGGGAAGCGGCCAGTCGCACGCCGCAACCGA
Organism: Pseudomonadota bacterium; assembly: GCA_023410905.1. Classification (GTDB taxonomy): domain Bacteria; phylum Pseudomonadota; class Alphaproteobacteria; order Rhizobiales; family Hyphomicrobiaceae. The sequence continues at coordinate 11,424 of JAEYPL010000103.1, read as the reverse complement.
CGGATGGGCATCTCCCCGCAACCGGCGTTCTCGGCGAGCTGAAAGCGGCAAGCGACAAGCGTAACGGGGCCTTGACCATCGTGCGCGCCACCCAGGCCATGGGACCGGCCAGCGCGGCCGACGTCAATCTGCTGACGCTTGGAGATGTCATCCGCGCGCTGAAAAACGCGGGCTTCGCTCGTGAGGCCCGCGCGCTCGGCATCGAGGCGCTGATCGAGAAGTGGCCGACGGCGGCCAGACGCTGAACCGGCTATTCCGCCGCCATCAGCCCGCGATCCACGCCCGCCGAGTTGCCCATAGGCGCCATCGTGGCAATCCGCCCGAGCGCCTCGACAAAACCCGCGCGGCCGCCTTCGGGCAGCACACCGAGCAGCATCTGATCGACTTCGGCCGCACGCGTGCGGAAGCTCTCAAGCAGCGTCCGCCCCTCGTCCGTAAGACGAAGGACATTGGAGCGCGCGTCGTGACGTGCACGACGGCGGGCGAGAAGACCCTTGCGCATCAAACGCCGAACGAGATCGGCAGTCGTCGAACGATCGATCCCGGTCGCGTCGACTAGGCCGACCTGGTTCGTGCCCTCGCGCTCACCGACAATGACCAACACCGCGAGCTGGCGCGGCGTCAAACCCGTATCGGCGAACGCCGCAGCAAAGGCCTCGTCGGCTGCCTGCTGTGCTCGATGCAATAAATGCAGTACGCAGCCATTCAGATCAAATCCGGTCGAATTATTCTGGTCCACGGCGCGCCCATCCTTATAGCTCGACAATCGCTGATCAGACTTGCAGCCGGGCTCAGCGAACCCACAACTCGCAATAGATCGGATGCCTACATCGCAAGTATCGTGATCATCCGGCGGGTGAGTTTGACTGTTGATCAACGAACGGCAATCCCCTAAATTTTGGCCATGGCTGTTAAAAAACGCACAGCATATCCGGACTGGGAAGATGTGCATTTCTTCCTAGAATTGGCCCGCCTGGGGAGCCTTTCGGCCGCTGCGCGGGCCCTCGGCGTGACACATGCCACCGTGGGCAGACGAATTGCATCACTCGAGACGGTGCTCCGTGTGCAGCTATTCGATCGTCACGACGGCCGATTCGCATTAACTGCCGAGGGTGAGCGGGCCGCCGCCGCCGCCGCCGCCATGTCAGATGGCGCTCAATCGATCCGGCGGCTCGCCGCGGGACCGGCCGACGCTGTCGTGGGCAAGGTACGGCTGACGGCCACCGAAATCTTCGGCTCGTACTTCCTCATGTCCAGGATGCGGGAGCTGATGCAGCAGAATCCCGGGCTCGAGGTCGAGCTGGTGATCAGCAGCCGGAATTTGAGCCTCACCCGGCGCGACGTCGACCTCGCGATCCGCCACTCGCGGCCAGAGAGCGGCAACCTCATTGCGCGGAAGATCGCCGACTACGCGAGCTACCTCTATGCCGACCGCCGATACATCCAGTCGCACGGCGATGGCCCGCTGGATTTCATAGGCTTTGCCGATGATGTCGCGCATCTGGAAGCGGCCAAGTACTCGGCACGCGCCGCCGGCAACACGCACCGCATCGCGCTGAAAGTGAACACCTTGTTCGCGCGCCTTGCCGCCGCGCGCGCCGGCCTCGGCGTTGGCCTCATCCCCAAGTTCGTCGCGCACCAGTATCCTGATCTGGTGGCCGTCGATGTCGGCGCCGAGCCCCTCGTCCGCGAGTTGTGGCTCGTCGCGCATCCGGACGTACGGGCCGTCGAGCGCCTTCGCGTGACCTTCGACTATATCGCCGATGCCGTGGTCGGCGCCCGTGACATCCTGAGGTGAGTCCGTCAAGCGTGCACCGCACCGCTCGAGGCGGTGCGGCGCGGCGCTTTGATGATCACTTGGGCAGCAGCCAGACGTCCGAGAGATCCTGACCGAGGTAGTGGCTCGGCATGGCGTACCAGCCCTTCAGGCGCGTCGGCTGCACCGTGATCCTCTGGAACCAGAGGAAGGGCGTAGCATACGACATGGTGAGCACGTGGCGATCGAGGTCGTTCACGATCCGCTTGCGCTCGACCGGATCGACGGCGCGCTGCTGCGCCTTGTAGAGCTCGTCCACCTTGTCGTCCTCATGCCCCGAATAGCCGACGGGCGAGAGACGCTTCGAAAGCAACTTCGTGAACTGCAAGGTCGGGTCGTCGGTGTAGTCCGAGATGAACTCGATCGCGACGTCGAAGTTTCCACCCGACAGCGCGGCCTGATAGGGCGCCGTCTCGTACTGCTCGTGCTGTGCCGTCACGCCAATCCGGCGCCACTGATCGAGCAGATAGACGCCCGCCGTGGTGTAGGGATCCGTGGCCGAGCGATTGAGCAGCTTGAATGAAAGCTTGTCGACGCCCGCATCCTTCAGCAGCTTGGTCGCTACGGCGCGCGCGGCAGCGGCATCCTTGCCGAAGCCCGGCAGCTTGACGAGCTCGCTCTCCGGCAGTGCCATCTCATAGCCCGGACGCGCGACGCCGCCGACATAACGTATCGCCGAGATCTTGCCGAGTGCGGCACCCCCGCCCCAACGATCGACCGCCATGGAAAGCGCCTGGCGGACCTTCAGGTTATCGAAAGGCGGACGCTTGGTGTTGAAGATGATGATCAGTGCCGAGGTGAGCGGCTGCTCCTTCACCCAAACCTTGTCACCGAGCTGAGACACGAGCTGATCGCGCTCACCGGGCGAGCGGAATCGGAACTCGGCATCGAATTGCCCGCCGAGCAGCCCCGTGAGCACCGTCGGCGACTTCACGAAGAACGCCTTGTAGCCGTCGAGGTACGGCAGATCGGGCTTGAAATACTGGTCGAAGCGCTTGCCCGTCCAGCTCGCGCCGCGCACGTGCTCCACGAACGTGAAGGCACCGGTGCCCATGATTTCGCGCTCGGGATAGCGCGGGTTCTCCTTGAGCTTGGCAGCGCTGTAAATGCAGTTGAACGGCGAAGCCAGAAGCTGGAGCACGCCCGCAACCGGCGCCTTCATCTTGAAGATCACCGTCAGATCATCCGGCGTCTCGATGTCTCCGAAGTCGGAATAGTATGAGCGCCGCGCAGAGACGATGCCCTCCTGCGGCCGGATGATGCGCTCGTAGCTCGCCTTCACATCGGCTGAGGTCATCGGCGAGCCGTCGTGAAACTTGACGCCCTTGTGGAGCTTGAAGGTGTAGCTCAGGCCATCAGGTGCTGCGCTCCAGGTTTCAGCGAGATCACCGGTGACGTCGGGATACGTCTTGCCGTGAAATTTGAGTAGCGTGGAATAGTGCGGCGCGATCGGATGCGTATGGCCGAACGTCGTGTTCGAATGACAATCGTAGTTTGGCGGCTCCGCGACGACGGCGAAGTTGAGCGTTCCACCACGGACCGGCGTCTCGGCGCTGGCGGCCCCCGCCCAAACGAAGCTGGCGGCAGCAGCCAGCAGAAAGCCTGCAGTCTTCCTCATCGAGCATTTTCTCCCAGAGCTTTTGTCGTGTTGGGCCCATAATGGCACCGCCACGCAAAAGCGCCACCCGGCAGGTGGGCTGCCTGCCGCGCGCTCAGAGGAGAGCTGGCCGCTTACGTGTCGCGATCCGGGTGTTGCCGGCTCGCGAAGCGCGGGAGTTGATCTGCGGGGATGGCGTCTTCGGAACGGACACCCGGCAGGTCCAAAAGCTCACCGACCCAGGGTATGCGGCCTTCCAGACCGAACTGGCTGCTGGGCACAACCTTCGACGGATCATCGAGCGAGCCGAGGGAAACCGAGATGCGGTCGAAGTCCAACGCGCGATACGTGAGCGGCGTCCCGCAATCCCGGCAGAAACCGCGTTCGGCCGCTTCAGACGATCGAAAGATGCTGAGCGTGCCGCGCGTCCATTCGAGATCGTTCGGCGGCACGCCGCCGAGAGGTGCGAAGTAGTTGCCAAAGGCCTTCTGACACATGCGGCAGTGGCAGATGGAGGAGTCCGTTGGCTCGGAATACAGGGCATAGCGGACAGCACCGCATTGACAGCCGCCTGTGTGGATGGGGGTTCGATCCGTCATCGTGACCTCGTGCTTCTGCAGCTACTGCGCGCATAACGCATGAGATCAGCAAAAGACAGCAGAACGATACGGCTCAAACTTTGCCGGCAAACTTGTCCGTCGCGCGGATCAGGCGATCGAGGATACCGGGTTCAGAAAAGGCATGCCCCGCGCCCTCGACGATATGAAAATCCGCGTCGGGCCACGCACGGGCGAGATCCCAAGCGGTGCGAAGCGGGCACGGCATGTCGTAGCGGCCGTGCACGATCAGTCCGGGAATGCCCTTGAGCTTGTGAGCATCACGCAGGAGCTGGCCTTCCTCCAGCCAGCCGGCGTGCGTGAAGTAGTGGTTCTCGATGCGTGCGAAGGCGAGTGCGAAATCGTCGCTGCCGTGCTGGCTCGTCAGCGCCGGATCGGGCAGCAGCGTGATGGTCTCGCCTTCCCACAGGCTCCAGGCCTTGGCCGCTTCGATCTGCACGGCGCGATCCGAATGCGTCAGACGCTTGCTATAGGCGGCCATGAGGTCGCCGCGCTCGCCCTCGGGAATGGGCGCGAGAAAGCGCTCCCACTTGTCGGGAAACATCTCCGAGACACCGAACTGATAGTACCAGTCGAGTTCGCTCTTCTGCAGCGTATAGATCCCGCGCACGATCAGCTCGGTTACGCGATGCGGATGCGTCTCGGCATAGGCAAGCGCGAGCGTCGAGCCCCATGAACCACCGAACACCTGCCACTTCTCGACGCCAGCCAGCTCGCGCAGCCGCTCGATGTCGGCAACGAGGTGCCATGTGGTGTTGGCTTCGAGGTTTGCGTGCGGCGTCGAGCGCCCGCAGCCGCGCTGATCGAACAACGTGACGTCGTACAATGCCGGATCGAATGCGCGACGCTGGTTCGGGGAGCATCCTCCGCCTGGGCCGCCGTGCAGGAAGACAGCCGGCTTCGCGCCCCGCGTCCCCACACGCTCCCAGTAGATGACATGGCCGTCGCCGACGTCGAGATGCCCCGTCTCGTAGGGCTCGATCTCGGGATAGAACGTGCGCAGCTCGGTCATGTTGGAAGAACTCCCAGCTAGCGAATAGCTCAAAACGCATCCGGCACCCGGCTGGTCTGCCGGATGCCGGATCGTACGATCAAATTGTCGGCCGAGCTGAGGCAGACATCTTTTCCGGACAGCTTACGCTGTCATGGCCTTCTTGAGGTTCTCGTCGATCTTGTCGAGGAAGCCCGTGGTCGAGAGCCACTTCTGCTGATCGCCGACGAGCAGCGCCAGATCCTTCGTCATGAAGCCCGACTCGACAGTGTCGATGCAGACCTTCTCGAGCGTGCTCGAAAACTTCGCGAGCTCGGGATTGTTGTCGAGCTTGGCGCGGTGGGCGAGGCCACGCGTCCAGGCGAAGATCGAGGCCATGGAGTTCGTCGAGGTCTCGCGGCCCTTCTGGTGCTCGCGATAGTGACGCGTGACCGTGCCGTGCGCGGCCTCTGCTTCGCAGGTCTTGCCATCCGGCGTCATGAGCACGGACGTCATGAGGCCGAGCGAGCCGAAGCCCTGGGCCGCCGTATCGGACTGCACGTCGCCGTCGTAGTTCTTGCACGCCCACACATAACCGCCGGACCACTTCAGGCACGCCGCCACCATGTCGTCGATGAGGCGATGCTCGTAGGTGAGCTTGCGCTTGTCAAACTCGGCCTTGAACTCCTTGTCGAACACTTCCTGGAAGATGTCCTTGAAGCGGCCGTCATAGACCTTGAGGATCGTGTTCTTGGTCGAGAGGTAGACCGGGTAGTTGCGCGCGAGGCCGTAGTTGAACGAGGCGCGCGCGAAGTCGCGGATCGACTCGTCGTAGTTGAACATGGCCATGGTCACGCCCGAACCGGGCGTCTTGATCACTTCCTTCTCGATGACCTGGCCATCCTCGCCGACGAACTTCAGCGTGATGGTGCCCTTGCCGGGGAACTTGAAGTCCGTCGCGCGGTACTGGTCGCCAAAGGCATGGCGGCCGATGACGAACGGCTGCGTCCAGCCGGGAACGAGGCGCGGCACGTTCTTGCAGATGATGGGCTCACGGAAGATGGTGCCGCCGAGGATGTTGCGGATGGTCCCGTTCGGGCTCCGCCACATATCCTTGAGCTTGAACTCTTCGACGCGCGCTTCATCCGGCGTGATGGTCGCGCACTTCACGGCGACGCCGTGCTTCTTCGTCGCGTTGGCGGCGTCGATGGTGATCTGGTCGTTGGTCTTGTCGCGCGCCTCGACGCCGAGGTCGTAGTACTCGAGATTGACGTCCAGGTAGGGGTGGATCAGCTTGTCCTTGATCAGCTGCCAGATGATGCGGGTCATCTCGTCGCCGTCCATTTCGACGACCGTTCCGGTGACTTTGATCTTGGACATATGCGCTTCCTCTCTCTCGGGCGTGCCATGGCCCATCGGCCTGAATTTCGCGGCGCACCATAGAGCGATGGCGCTCCCGATGGAAGCGCCATGCTACTCAAGTCTGCAATGATCTGGGGCTCGGTAAGGGCTCAGGCCTTGCCGGCTTCCTTGAGCGCGGCGCGGGCTCTCTCGACCAGTTCGTCCTGGGCTTTCAGCGCCTCGAGCGAGGGCATGGACACGATATTGTAGCCGCAATCAACGTAGTGGACCTCACCGGTCACGCCGCCACCGAGATCCGACAGCAGGTACAAGGCCGAGCCGCCGACTTCCGAGAGCGTCGGCGTGCGCCGCAGCGGCGCGCTGTCACCCTGGAAGTTGAAGATGACGCGGGCGTCCGAAATTGCGGCGCCGGCGAGCGTGCGCATGGGACCGGCCGAGAGCGCGTTCACGCGAATGCCCTGCGGACCGAAATCAGCCGCCAGATAGCGCACCGAGGCTTCCAGTGCCGCCTTGGCGACGCCCATCACATTGTAGGAGGGCACGACGCGCTCGGAACCGCCGTAGGTGAGCGTCAGCAGCGATCCGCCGTTCTTCATGAGCGGTGCTGCGCGCTTGGCGATCTCCGTGAAGGAGAAGCAGGAGATCACCATGGTATTGGTGAAGTTGTCGCGCGTCGTATCGGAGTAGCGGCCCATGAGCTCGCGCCGATCGGAGAAGGCAAGCGCGTGCACGACGAAGTCGAGGCCGCCCCACTTGTTCTCGATCTCGCTGAACACACTGTCGACGCTGGCGAGGTCGCTCACGTCGCAGGGCACGATGACCTCCGAGCCGACCGACTCGGCCAGCGGCACCGCGCGGCGGCCGAAGGCATCACCCTGGTAGGTGAACGCGAGCTTGGCGCCATGCTTGGCCAGCGCCGTCGCGATGCCCCACGCGATCGAGCGATCGTTGGCGACGCCCATCACGAGACCGCGCTTGCCGGCCATCAGCGCACCCGGCGCCAGAATATCTTTCTCGCTCATTCGAGCCCCTACGGTAACGAGATCGGCCCTGCGCGCTGCTGAAAGCCAGCAGCGCTGAGTGGCCGTCGCCTTGTCTCGGCGAAAATGCTCCATGGATCCTGGCACCCTCTGGGGGGCGCCAAGTGCGCCCGACCGGGCCGCCAGGAAGAAGGGTGCGGCGCCGTCGGCGCCCTGCCCTTAGCCTGAATGGCGGCGGAATGCCAGGGTGGCATTCGTACCGCCGAAACCAAAGCTGTTCGACAGCACACAGTTAAGAGAAACATCCTGACGTTCCCGGACGATCGGCACGTCGGCGAATGCCGGGTCCAATTCCTGGATGTTGGCGCTCTCGCAAATGAAACCATTGTTCAGCATGAGGAGCGAAAAGATCGCCTCCTGCACGCCGATCGCCCCGAGCGAGTGCCCGGTCAGCGATTTAGTCGAAGAAATGGGCGGCATTTCTTTCCCGAAAACCTCGCGGATGGCCCCGATTTCACGCTCGTCACCGACCGGCGTGCCCGTGCCATGGGGGTTGATGTAGTCGATTTTGCCGACCCCCTTGCCGTCGAAACCTTCCAACGCCTTGCGCATGCAACGGACCGCCCCCTCGCCGGACGGAGCCACCATGTCGAAGCCGTCGGACGTGGCGCCGTAACCGACCAACTCGCCATAGATTTTGGCGCCCCGGGCAATCGCGCGCTCGCGCTCCTCGAGCACCAGCATCCCGGCGCCACCTGCGATCACGAAGCCGTCGCGGTTGGCGTCATAAGCGCGCGAGGCTGTCGAGGGCGTCTCGTTGAACTTGCTCGACATCGCTCCCATCGCGTCGAAAAGCACCGACAACGACCACTCGAGTTCCTCGCAGCCTCCGGCAAACATGACGTCCTGCTTGCCCCACTGAATCATCTCGGCGGCATTTCCGATGCAGTGCGCAGAGGTCGCGCAGGCCGATGAGATCGAGTAGTTCACGCCCTTGATCTGGAAGCTCGTAGCGAGAACGGCCGATGGCCCCGAGCACATGGCCTTCGGCACCTCGAAGGGGCCGATCTTTTTCGGCCCCTTGTCGCGCGTTGTTTCGGCAGCGCGGACTATGGCGAGCGTCGAGGGACCGCCCGAGCCCACGATGATGCCCGTGCGCTCGTTGATCACGTCCTTCTCTTCGAGGCCCGCGTCGCGGATCGCCTGCTCCATGGCGATGTAATTCCACGCGACGCCTGCTTCCATGAAGCGCTTGGGCTTGCGCGGCACGGCCGCTTCCCAGTCGATGCTCGGCGCGCCGTGGACCTGGCTGCGGAAGCCGAGTTCGGCGTACTTCTCCGCGCGTGTGATGCCGGATTTGGCCTCGCGGAGTGAAGCCAGCACTTCCTGCGTGCTGTTGCCGATAGATGAGACGATGCCCATCCCGGTAACGACGACCCGCCTCATTCTCCGCCTTCCTTCCGCTGGAGCGGCCCGGCTTGCACGCATTTGCAGTCCGAAACCACCCTCATCACAATCATGCCACTCGGGGCAACTCGCTTATATGGCTTCAGGCCGCAGCGCCACCTGCCTCTTGCCCGGTCTCGAACAATCCGACTTTCAGCTCGCTCGCCGTGTAGATGACCTGGCCATCTGCTGTCAGCGTGCCATCACCGATGCCGAGCTTCAGCTTGCGCAGGATGACGCGCTTGATGTCGACGGTGTACTCGAGCATCCGCACCGTCGGCAGAACCATGCCGGTGAACTTGACCTCGCCGACGCCGAGTGCGCGACCGCGGCCCGGCGCACCGAGCCAGCCGAGATAAAAGCCGGTGAGCTGCCAGAGGGCATCGAGGCCGAGGCATCCCGGCATGACCGGATCGTCCTTGAAGTGGCACGAGAAGAACCAGTCGCAATTCGGATTGCCGGCGACCGCGAGCGTCGCCTTGATCTGGCCCTTGCCGTGCGCGCCGCCTTCCTCGGACACATGCGTAATGCGATCGAACATCAGCATCGGCGGAAGCGGGAGCTGCGCGTTGCCCGCGCCGAACAGTTCAGCGCGACCGCACGCCAGAAGATCGTCATAGTCGAAGCTTGAACGCCGCTCTGCCATTTCGCTGTTGCCCCTGCCCCCGAGTACTTGGAGTTCCCTGCCCCACGCCCGGACGGTCGCGTGCGCGCCCGGTGCCATAAATGTTGCAGCGTTTACCTAACACATTCAATCCGTGCTTCAAACGCTGCAACATTGCAGGATTCCAGCAAGTGCCGCATCGTCGCAGCCGTGGCCCTGAAGCACGACACCCTATATAAGGGGCTCAAATCAGACGCGAATGGTTCCAACTTCATGGTCATGGTCCTCGATTCGACCCCCGCACCGCAAAAGCCGACCCTGTCGGCGACCGAAGGTGCGCCACTGCCGACGCTTGCCGGCCTCAGCCGCGACGGCCTGAGCGCGGCGCTGGCTGCCATCGGTGTGCCCGAGCGGCAGCGGCGTATGCGCGTCGGCCAGCTCTGGACCTGGATCTACGCGCACGGCGTCACGTCCTTCGACGCCATGACAGACATTTCCAAGGACCTGCGCGCCACACTGGCTGGCGCCTACACACTCGCGCGCCCCGAGATCGTCACTGAGCAGATTTCCGCCGACGGCACCCGCAAGTGGCTCCTGCGCCTGCCGCGACGCGGGCATGAGGCGCGCGCGCCCGAGATCGAGACAGTCTACATCCCCGAGAGCGACCGCGGCACACTCTGCATTTCTTCGCAGGTTGGCTGCACGCTCAATTGCTCGTTCTGCCATACGGGCACGCAACGCCTCGTGCGCAATCTCGAAGTTTCCGAGATCGTCGGGCAGATCCTGCTCGCGCGCGACCGCATCGGCGACTGGCCGGCGGGCGCGCCGGACGGCGTCGAGATCAAGGACACGCATCTCCTGCCCTCCACCGAGCGCAAGATCACAAACATCGTGCTCATGGGCATGGGCGAGCCGCTCTACAATTTCGACAACGTGCGCGACGCAATGCTCACGGCGTCCGACAGTGGCGGCCTCGCCTTCTCCAAGCGCCGCATCACGCTCTCGACGTCCGGCGTCGTGCCGAACATCGCGCGTTGGGGCGAGGAAGCCGACACCATGCTCGCGATCTCGCTCCACGCAACGCGCGACGATCTGCGCGATGTGCTCGTGCCGATCAACAAGAAGTACCCCATTGCCGAGCTGCTCGACGCCTGCCGCGCTTATCCCGGCCTTTCCAATGCGCGGCGCATCACCTTCGAGTACGTTATGCTCAAGGGCGTCAACGACAGTCTCGCCGAAGCGCGCGCGCTCGTGCGTCTGCTCGCCGGCATCCCCGCGAAGATCAATCTCATTCCCTTCAATCCCTGGCCCGGCACGGACTACGAGTGCTCGGACTGGGAGCAGATCGAGAAATTCGCCGAGGTCGTGAACCGGGCGGGCTATGCGAGCCCCGTGCGCACGCCGCGCGGTCGCGACATCCTCGCCGCCTGCGGGCAGCTCAAATCCGAGAGCGTCAAGCTGCGCGCGAGTGAGCGTACCGCCACGGTCGAGGAGAACTGAGCGTGTTCTGGCGCGCGGTCGGCCGCATCATCCTCGTGCCTCTCGGTTTCATCCTGGCGTCGCTGGCCGCGGTCGCTGTGCTGTTCACGCTCGGCATGGAGCACTTCACGCACGCCATGCATCGGCGCGAGGTGGATGCCGACGCGGTCTCTGCGATGTTCGGCCTCTTCGCCGACACCCTCGCGCTGTTCTCGACCTTTACGGTCATCCCCGCCATTCTGCTCGTCATCGTCGGCGAGGTCGCGCGCATCCGATCCTCGCTCTACTATATTCTCGGCGGTGGTGCGGTGCTCGCTGCATGGCCATTGCTGAGCCGCATGAGCGCGGCCGCGCAGGATCCTTCGCAGTTGGGTGTGGTGTGGACCGTGTTCGCGACCGCGGGCTTCACGGGCGGGTTCATCTACTGGCTGATCGCTGGGCGCCGGGCTTAGAAAGAGCAGCGAGACGGAGAAGTGGAGCGCTCGCAGCCAAGCTCCAGGTCTTAAAAAGAAGGGGGTCCGGGGTCTCCCCGGTTGGGGTGCGGGGCAAAAGC
>JAEYPL010000101.1 GCA_023410905.1 Pseudomonadota bacterium | reverse complement strand
ATCACATTCGACGACGCGCTCGGCCTCACCTACGCGGATGGCATCGTCGTGCTGCATCGCGGCCGCATTGTTTTCGAGCGCTACTTCGGCGCGCTCGAGCCGCACAAGCAGCACATTGCCATGTCGGTCACGAAGTCCTTCACCGGCACGCTCGCCGGAATGCTGATCTCCGAGGGCAAGATCGATCCCAAAGCGCCCGTCACCGAATACGTGCCAGAGCTTGCAAAGAGCGCGTTCGGCGATGCGACGGTCCGTCAGGTCATGGATATGACCACGGGCCTCAAGTACACCGAGATCTATACCGATCCGAACTCCGACATCTGGCCCATGCGCCGCGCGAACGGCATGGCGCCGCAGGAGCCCGGCAAGCCGCCGATCTCGCTGCTCGAATACCTCACGACGCAGCAGAAGCAGGGCCAGCACGGCGAAGTCTTCTCCTACAAGACCGTGAATACCGATGTTCTCGCCTGGATCATTCGTCGAGCCTCGGGCACGTCGCTCTCGGGACTGCTAGCGGAGCGCATCTGGCAGCCCATGGGTGCGGAAGAGGACGCGCACTACACCGTCGACCGCCTCGGCATCGAGAGCGGCGGCGGCGGTCTGAATACGACGACGCGCGATCTGGCGCGCTTCGGCGAGGTCATGCGCAATCGCGGCCAGTTCAATGGACGCCAGATCGTGCCGGCCAGCGTCGTCGATGAAATCGCGAAGGGCGCGGACCCGAAGAAGTTCGCGCCGGCCGGATATGCGACACTCCCCGGCTGGTCGTACTGCAATCAGTGGTGGGTCAGCCACGATCCGCACGGCGTGTACATGGCGCGCGGCATTCACGGCCAGTCCATCTACATCGACCCGAAGGCCGAGGTCGTGATCGCGCGCTATGCCTCGCACCATGCCGCCGGCAACGTGAACAACGATCCCGTCACGCTTCCCGCGTTTGCTGCCGTGTGCAAAACCCTCATGGGGTGATCAGCGCCTGAACAGCAATCCGGCCGCGATCGCCAGTGCGAGGCCGATCGCGATGCCGGCTGCGACATTGTCGAGCATCATGCCGATGGGCACGCCGAGGGCGATGCCCACGGCAATGCCGAAACCTTCGGACTTCTTCATATAGTTCATATAGTTGGGAACGCGCTCCTGCCTACCCCCGCCCTGTGGCCGCCGTAACACGCTTTTCGCAATTGCCTGAGAGAACTGGGAATATGGGCACCCCGCTGTAGCCGTCTTGGACTATGCTGACGCCGCTCGAAAAGAGCACGGGGATTACGCAGGGGGCGTAGGGTTTGCGTAGTGCGGTTCTAGTTCGCTTCATCGTTGTCGGGCTTATTGCCGTCGCCTCCGCAGCATGCGCGGGGCCCGAGCGCCATGCCGTGCCCGCCGCGCTCGTGTCCAAGGCAGAGGTTCCGATCACCGGCGCGACCCGCTTCTGGGGCGACGAGGTTCCGAAGGACATAATAGCCTTCGTCCAGACCCATATGCCGAGCGTGCAGCGCTTGGCCGCCGGGGCCGATGTGCGCAATGGCCGGCCCCACGTCGAGTATCTCGCGCTTTCCGGCGGCGCTGAGGATGGCGCGTTCGGAGCGGGCCTGCTGACGGGCTGGTCGCAGCGCGGTGACCGTCCACGCTTCGAGGTGGTGACTGGAGTGAGCGCCGGCGCGCTGATTGCCCCCTATGCGTACCTCGGTCCATCCTACGACCGGCAGCTCGCCGAGCTGTGGACGAATTTCGACTCGAGTTCGGTTGCGACGCCACAGGTGCTGGCGGGCCTTCTTGGCGCGGATGCACTTGCCGACTCGACACCGCTGCGCAATCTGATCGCAAGTCACGTCGACCGCCGGATGCTCGCCGCCATCGCGCAGGAATACCGCAACGGTCGCCTGCTGCTCGTCGGCACGACCAATCTCGACGCTCAGCGTCAGATGATCTGGAACATGGGCGAGATCGCCGTTGCGGCCCAACGCGATAAAGAAGCCGCCGAACTCTTCCGGGATGTTCTTCTCGCCTCTGCCTCGCTCCCCGGCATCTTCCCGCCCGTACACGTCAAGGTGCGCGTCGGCGACAAGATCTACGAGGAAATGCACGTCGATGGCGGTCCGACGCGGCAGGTGTTCCTCGCGCCCGCGCAGTTCTCGCTGAAGACGTTCGATCGCCTCTATCCGAAGCCGCCGCATCGGACGGTCTACGTCATCCGCAATGGCAAGATCGGGCCCGAATACGAGCCTGTGCAATCGAACGTTCTGGCGATCAGTGCCCGCTCGCTCTTCACCTTGACGAAGAACCAGGGCCTCGGCGATTTAAACGAGATCTACGCCATCACGCGCCGCGATAGCGCCGCTTTCCGGCTCGCGTCCATCCCGCAGAGCTTCGCGGTCAAGGCCACCAAATCCTTCGACCCGGTCTACATGAAAGCCCTGTTCCAGGTCGGCTACCGCATCGGCCAGAGCGGCGATGGATGGGCCAACTCGCCACCAGAGGCAACGCTGCTGGCGCGGCGGTAGGCGCTGGCGTTGAAAGCTGTGTGACGCAACACGGCACTACGCGCGCCCGTCGTCTGCTTTGACCGCGCCCGAGATCAGATCCATCGAGGTCATCAATCGGACCAGCTCGGCCTGGCGTCCGGTGCCGGTCTTCGCAAAGACACGGCGCAGGTGCGTCTTGACGGTGTTCGGCGACAGATCGAGCTGGATGGCCACCTCGGGAACGCCGAGACCTGATGCGACGGCAAGCGCGACACGTGCCTCCGCTCGCGTCAGGCCGAAGGCGTCCATGACAACAGCTGGCGGGATATCGAGCCGGTTGGCTGGATCGACGATAAAGAGCATCATGGCTGCGTCGGGCAAATGAAGATCGGCAAATCGCGCAGTGTCCTTGCCGCGCACCGCGAAAGCCATGATGGTGAGCAGTCTGCCGTCACTTGGCACCGGCACACTCATGGTGCCCGTGTGCACGCCGATCTGCGCGGCACGAATGAGCGCGGCAAGACGCTGTGCATGTAAATTCGAATGCGCCGAGACGCCCGCCCTGCGCAAACGCAAAGGCCCATCCAGACCACCCAACGCGCGAGCAACCGCATTCGCGTAGAGAAGGCGCGCGTCTCCGTCGAGCAGGACCACCCCTGCGCGGAGGCGGTCGAGAATGCGGTACTGACCGCCCTGCAGGGCACGATAGCCGTCAATCCGGAATGCGAGGTCGATCGCGCGCCGCATATGGGGGACGAGGCCGCGAAGCCATGCCTGCTGCTCGGGATCGAGCACGCCCTGCCGGGCGCTTCGGCACAGATTGAACGCCGCGCGAAAGTCACCTCTCGCGGTCAGTGACACCATCGCGTTGTGCGCGACGTCCTGCGGACGCAGGACCTCCTCGAAGAACAGCGACTTCCGCAACGAAGCGAGCGGCATCAGCGCATCCGAGAGAACAACCTCCCCGACTGCCCGAGGCCACATGGCGGCGCTCCACGGGTTCTGGACGTGCCGTTCCTTGTAGACTTGATTGCACTCCTCGCTGAGACGTCCGTTGTAGTCGAAGTAGATCTTGCTCTCGCCCAGCGACTGGCCGAAGAGAATGCCGCCCTGACTGCCGGTGAGATCGGCGATCTGCGTCAGCACGATCGGCCATGCCTCCACGTCCGTCGCAGTGTCGTAGATCGCATCGAGAAGGCTATCGGAATGCTCGATCATGCGTGGCAATTTGCGGCCCTCATATTCACGACGGGGGCAGGCGAACGCAGAGTTGGCACAGGCAAGTGCAAAGAAAATATATCTAGCTGCAATGATGCCCCTGCGGCGTGTGCGTGGCAAGACGAGCTAAGAGTTGGCGTCCTCGCCTGGAACTGAACGGCGTTAGCACCCAAACGCTCAGCGCCGTGCAGCGGGGCGGCTCGATGCCAGATTCTCTCGGTTTCGTTTTGCGGCTGCATGCCCAGGATCGATCTCGAGCACGCGGCAAAAATCAGCCTCGGCAAGTGTCGTGTTACCCTCGACCAAATGGACTTCACCGCGATTGTTCAGAGCGCCGGTGTAGTCCGGCAGCAGTTCGATGGCTGCACTGAAGTCGGCGAGTGCGCGCGCGGGTTCACCCTTGCGTCGCCAGGCGACGCCACGGTTGTTGTAGGCATAAGCATTGGCCGGATCGGCTGCGAGCGCATCGGAGAACCCCGCAATCGCGTCGTCGAGCCGCTCGGCTCGGAGCAATGCGAGAGCGCGATTGTTCATGGCATCGGCGCGACGTGGCTCGAGCCTCAGCACGACATCGAAATCGGCGATGGCCTGGTCGAGCTTCCCCACCTCCAGGTGCAGGGAGGCGCGATTGTATCGTGCATTGACGTAGTGCGGGGCGAGCGCGAGCGCTCGGCCGTAGTCATCGATCGCACCGCCGGTATCGCCTCTGAGACTGCGCGCATTGGCCCTGTTGTTGAAGGCCTGCACAAGCTGCTCGTCGTTCGCCCACGTGGACTCGATGATAGTCGAGCACCCGGCCACTGCTTCGTCTGGGTCTTGGGCGTTTGCACATGCGTCGAGTGCGTCAGCGGCTGCACTTCCTCCCACAAGAACAATCGAGAGAAGTGCACAAGCCAGCATTGAGCTGCGCGAAAGCGCTTTGGCTCGCATGTCGAGACCTGCTGTCGCTGCCATACATCGCTGGCAATTGAGCAGATCCCGCTGCGTTTCGCGTCACCCGACCGGGTGATCGGGTTGGGCACACGCCCTCACGCCCCCGGCATTCCATGCGCGATGATCTTGCGCATGACGCTCGGCAGCGCGACATCGGCAAGGTCGCGGCGATGAACCCAGCGGCAGCGCTCGGGCTCGGCCCACAGATCGACAACGGCTTCGTCGCGCACAAGCGCGCGGTAGACCGTCATCTCCAGGCGAAAATGCGTGAAGACGTGCACGACACTGCCGACGACCGGCCACCAGTCACCGCGCACAGGCACGCGGCGCAGCGCGTCCTTCGCAACGGGCCGCATCTCTGTCCATTCCGTCGAGGGCACCTCAAGCATGCTGGCGAGCAGGCCTGTCGGCGGACGCTGGCGCAGCAGAATGCGCCCGCTCTCGCTGATCACGAGGAAGGCCGTGCCGAACCGTTCGGGCCGCGGCTTCTTCACGGCGCGCGCGGGCAGGCTCGCCTCGATGGCCATGGCGTGCGCGGCGCAGTCACGTTCGATCGGACAGACGAGGCATGACGGACGGCGCGGCGTACAGATGGTCGCGCCGAGATCCATCATGGCTTGCGCATAGTCGCCCGCACGCTTCTTCGGCGTGAGCGTGGTTGCGAGGCGACGAAGCTCGGCCTTCGCGCCTGGCACCGGCTCGGCAACCGCAAAGAGCCGCGCGATCACGCGCTCGATATTGCCGTCGACCGGCGTCGCGCGGCGGCCGAAGGCGATCGCCGCGATTGCCGCCGCCGTATAGGGGCCTATGCCGGGCAGCTCGCCGAGCGCCGCTTCCGTATTCGGGAACGTGCCGCCGTACTGCTCGACGACGGCGCGTGCACAAGCGTGCAGATTGCGCGCGCGACTGTAGTAGCCGAGCCCCGCCCACGCCGCGAGCACGTCATCGAGTTCGGCCGCCGCGAGCGCTACCACGTTCGGCCAGCGCGCCAGGAACTTGAGATAGTAGGGGATGACCGTCTTGACGGTCGTCTGCTGGAGCATGATCTCGCTCAGCCAGACGCCGTAAGGGTCCGCCGTCTTGCCCGGCGCCATCCGCCACGGCAGGTCGCGACGCTCGCGCTCGTACCAGTCGAGGAGCGCTGCCGCCGTCGCAGGCCCAGGCGCCGGCCAGATGTGTTGCAGTCTTGCCGCAGCGGTCATGCGATCGCCCCTGGCGCGCGCCCCGAATCATTAACCTGATGTTAAGCACGACTCGACCGAATGGGAACTGAGCGGGGGCGCTCTCAGCGAGCAGAGTTCCGTAAATGTCGCAGCTTTCACGCTACTCCAAGCCCGGCAAGGGCGCATATGCCGCCAAGGCAGTCGGTGCCATGGTGCCGAGCCTTACCCGTAAGGCCTTCGAACGCTTCGGTTTTTCGACCGCGGCCCTACTCACGGATTGGTCCGGCATCGTCGGCAAGGATTTGGCCCGTTACACCTCGCCCGACAAGCTGAAATGGCCGCGCGGCGCTCATGAAGCGAACGACGAGGGCGGCCCCGAGCGGCAGGGCGCGACGCTCGTGCTCCGCGTGGACCTTGGACGCGGCATCGACGTCCAGTACCGCGCCCGCCAGATCATCGAGCGGATCAACGCCCACTTCGGCTATCGCGCCGTCGCCGAGTTGCGCATCATCCAGGCGCCGGTCGAGGGTGCCTTGCCTCCGGTTGCAGCAGCGCCCGCACCGCGGCGTGCATTCGACCGAACAGAGACCGCGCCACTCGTCGCGGGCATCGCCGACGAAGGTCTCCGCGCCGCGCTGGAGCGGATGCAGGCCGGTCTGACCAGCCGCGGGCATCGGTAAGTCGCGGTCGCGTCTTCGGCGCGAATGGGCTATCGCCCAAACCCATATCGTGCCGAAGGCGCGTGTCTTCGACACGACGAGACCCCGAACGCCCTTCTTTTTGAAACTTGGAGAGCGTCGCGAGCGCACCATCATCCCCTCTCCCAGTGTAAGACGGGAGAAGGGATCTGTAGCGCTCGCAGCGCGTTCCAAACTCATAAAAAGGAGGGGGTCCGGGGTCTCCCCGGTGGAGCGCGAGGCTAGCCTCGCTCGCGCCGCAGGCGCGACCGCCTCAATCCAGCCCCGCCACCTTCGGCCTGTACTCATCCCATGGATGCGCGCGCTCGAAGATCGCGGCGGCGCGCAGCAACAACGCATCCGCACCACGCCGGCCAACGAGTTGGACCGCCATCGGCAGGCCATCCGAGTGCAGCCCCGCCGGCAACGTCACCGCGGGATTGCCGGTGAGATTGAACGGATGGGTGTAGGGGTACCAGGCCTTGCGGATGCTATCGACGACCTTCCCCTCGATCTCGATGAGATCGAACAGCCGCTCCTGGATCGGCAACGCCGTGCGCGAGAGCGTCGGCATGAGGATGATGTCGTAGCGGTCGAACCAGCCCTGAACTTTGCGATAGATGGCCGTGCGCTGGAGATTGGCGCGCGCGAGCATCTCGGCCGTATGCTGGCCGCCACCGTACATCTGACGCACGAGCGTCGGGCTCATCTTCTCGCGCCATTCCGGCAGTCGATCCGCGAAGCGCGCGTTCCAGAGCGCGGTCGAGACCACGAGCCACATAGGCTCGGTCGGCTCCATGTCGTCGCCCATGGGCTCGACGATGGCACCGAGATCGCCGAGCGCGTCAGCGACCTGCTCACAGCGCTCAAGCACCTCGCTGTCGACCACCGTGTTGCCAACGTAAGGTCGCCACGCAATGCGCAGTCCCTTGAGATCGCCTTCGCCGCGCGCGGCTTCGACGAGCCCCTCGGTCGAAGCCCCGAATGAATGAATGTCGCTCGGATCGGCGCCGCCCATGGCTTCGAGCATGAGGGCGGTATCCATCACCGTGCGCGTCGTCGGCGTGATGTAGGACATGTTGCCGAACGTATCGGGCGACATGTCGTGCGGCACGAGACCGAGCGACTGCTTGAAGCCGACCACACCGCAGCAAGCTGCAGGAATACGCGTCGAGCCGCCGGCATCGGTCGCGATGGCGAGTGGGCCGACGCCTGATGCGATCGCAGCCGCCGCTCCGCCAGATGAGCCCCCGCACGTGCGGCCCGCATCATAAGGATTGCAGGTGCGCCCGAAGAGTGGTGCCTCGGTGAATGGCATATGCCCGAACTCGGGCGTCGTGGTCTTGCCCATGAGGATGGCGCCGGCCGCCTTCAGCCGCGCGACCGAGACCGCATCGGCCGCAGGAAAGTTGTCCGCGTAGATGTGCGAGGCGAAGGTGGTGCGCACACCTTTGGTGTTGACGAGATCCTTCACATGCAGCGGCACGCCATGCAGCGAGCCGATTTGATCGCCGCGCGCGACCGCCTCGTCCGCTGCTTTCGCATCGCGCAGCGCTTCCTCAGCGCAGATCGTGATGAAGCAGTTGAGCGCGGCTTGCGCCTTTTCAGCGCGCGCGAGCGTGGATTGCATGACCTCGAGCGCAGAGATCTTGCGATCCCGTATCATAGCGGCGATCTCGGCAGCGCCGAGCCAGGCGACATCATCGGACATCTCGTGTGGGCTTTCCTTAGGACCGGCGCGGGCCGCGCTCGCGGATGATCACCTCAAGGGAGGGGCGCCATCAACCCTTTTGAGAGTCAATCATAATTGGGACGTATTGTCGCTTGCCAGCCTGGATCTTTTGCGTACAACGAGCACAGCGATAAAACGAAGTCCGGTTGTGGACGCCCCACTGTGGCATCCCGCCCTAAGAACAAAAACAAGCAGATCGCCGGACCCAGCTCACGTTCTCGGGAGGAACGCACTTGAACGCACTTGATAGGGCTGCGTCGCCTCAGCGCGCAGCTTCCTCGGACGTTATCGCCGTCGATCATCTTTCCCTCACTTACGGGAAGAAAGACACGGGCGTCCTCGCTCTCTCCGACATCAGCTTCTCGATCGCCAACGGCGAGTTCATTTCGATTGTCGGGCCCTCCGGCTGCGGGAAGTCGACGCTTCTGAAGATCCTCGCCGGCCTCCTACCGCCGAGCGAGGGCGTGGCAACGCTCAACGGCACGCCGATCACGGGCGCGCGTCGCGATATCGGCGTCGTGTTCCAGACGCCGGTTCTCTTTCCGTGGCGGACCGTGCTCCAGAATGTCCTTCTGCCTGCCGACGTGCAGGGCCTAGACAAGGAGAAGATGCGCAAGCGCGCGATGGATCTCATCAAGATGGTCGGGCTCGACGGCTTCGAGAACCGCTATCCACGCGAGCTTTCGGGCGGCATGCAGCAGCGTGTCGGCATCATCCGCGCGCTCATTCATGATCCCGCGATCCTGCTGATGGACGAGCCGTTCGGCGCACTCGACGCGATGACGCGCGAGACCATGAACGTCGAGCTGCAGCGTATCTGGATGGAGAGCGGCAAGACCGTACTCTTCATCACGCATTCCACATCCGAGGCCGTTTACCTCGCCGATCGCGTGATCGTGATGACGGCGCGCCCGGGCAAGATCGGTGACGTCTTCAACGTCGATCTACCGCGGCCTCGCCCGCTGGAGATCATGAATACCCAGGATTTCGGTGCCTACGTGAAACGCATCCGCGTAGCTCTCAATGCCGATGGAGGGCTCGACTAATGGGCGGCGCAAAAAATTTCACACTGAGGCTGCTGCTCATCGCTGCCGTGCTCGCGGTCTGGGAATTCCTCGTCAAGATCACCGGCGTGCCCGAGTACATCCTGCCGCCGCCGTCGAGCATCTTCAGGGCGATGTACATCGGCATCATGAGCAACGTTTATCCGCAGCACTTCATGGTGACGCTGACGGAAACGCTGCTCGGCTTCATGGTCGGCACCGCGCTCGCCTTCATACTCGGCACGATCGTCGCCCTGAGCCGACGTACCGAGTATTTCCTCTATCCCTTTATCGTGATGTTCCAGTCCATGCCGAAGGTGGCACTGGCACCGCTGATCGTCGTCTGGTTCGGCCTTGGCCTTACGTCGAAGGTGATCAATGCGGCGCTCGTGGCGTTCTTTCCGCTGATGGTCAACACGATCGCGGGCCTGCGCTCGGCGGAAGAAGACCGCATTAATCTCATGCGCTCGCTGGCGGCGTCGCGCACGCAGATCTTCTTCATGCTCCAGTTGCCGAACGCGCTTCCCTACATCTTCGCCGGGCTCGAGATTGCAATGATCTTCGCGCTCATCGGTGCCATCGTCGCCGAGTTCGTCGGGGCCGAACGAGGCCTCGGCATGCTCATACAGAGCATGAACTTCAACATGGATGTCGCAGGTCAGTTCTCGATACTGCTCATCCTGTCGATGCTCGGGCTTATTCTGAATGGCATGGTCGCGTATGCACGGCGGCGGCTGGTCTTCTGGGAAGTCAGGAACACGGGCGAGGAAACCGCAAACTCATCACAAAAAGGAGGTTCACTATGAGGAAACTGCTCGGAGCGAGCTTGGGGCTTGCCGTCGTCGGCAGCATGCTCGCGGTCACCGCCGCAGAAGCGCAGACAACTGTGCGCGTCGGCTGGTGCGCACGCACCATCAGCTCAGCGGCGGCGCCGTTCGCAATCGCCACCAAAATGGGCTGGTACGAGAAGATGGGCGTGAAGGTCGAGCTCGTACCGCTGCCGGGCTCCGGTGACTGCGCCAAGTTCGTCGCGACAGGCGAGACCATGCTCGCGCTGCCGTCGGTCGAACCGGTCACCGTCATGCGCGGCCAGGGCGCCAAGCTCAAGACGTTCTACACGGCCTATCTCGGCAACATCTACGGTCTTGCAGTTCCCGCGGACAGCAAGATCCAGACCATGGCCGACCTCAAGGGCAAGAAGATCGGCGTGATCGGCATGGCCTCGGCCAGCGCCATCATCGTCCGTGCCCTTGCCAAGGAAGAGGGCATGGACCCCGACAAGGACATCTCTGTCGTCGTCGCAGGCGAAGCCGGCCAGACAGCAGCGCTCGTGCGCAATGGCTCGGTCGATGCGCTCTCGCAGTTCGACACGCAGTACGCACTCGTCGAGAACGCCGGCGTGAAGTTGCGCCGCCTGAAGCATCCCTCGATCGACAAATTCCCCTCGAACGGCTTTATCGCCCTCGAGGACACGCTCGTGAAGAACCGGAAGGAAGCCGTCGCGATCGCGCAGGGCTACGCCAT
>JAEYPL010000300.1 GCA_023410905.1 Pseudomonadota bacterium | reverse complement strand
GCATTACGGCGTCCATCGAAGGCGCCGGCGGCATGGTCCTCTCGGGCGTGTGGGTCTATCAGATGTACGCGCGCGATATCGGCGAGGCCAATGGCTGGAAGCACCTGATGTCGAACTCGGCAAAACTCGTCAACATCCTCGGCGGCTACGGCTACGAGCCCATTCTCGACAGCATGTCCGCGTGCGTCGAAAGCGCCATCGCCGGTCGCATTGTCGGAGCCTGCTCATGAGCACGCGCATCTACAAGGGCCACCCCGGCCCCGGCATTAAGGTCACCGGCGAAGCACTCGTTGCCTCGGACAATTTCTCCGCGCGCTACGATCTCGATCTCGTCAAGGGCATCGTCTCGCGACCCGCACACAAGCTCGCGGGACAGAGCTATGTCGGCAAGATCCTCATCCTCAATATCGCGAAGGGCGGCGTCGCCTCGGCGTGGATGCTGCGCGACATGGTGCAGAGTGGGCGCACACCGAAGGCGCTGATCCTCAACTTCGCCAATCCGATCATGGCACAGGGTGCCGCCTTCGCCGACCTGCCGCTAATCGACCGTTTTGACGAGGACATCACGCTCGCGATCAAGAGCGGCGAGATGGTCACGGTCGATCCAACGGCGGGGACGCTGACGGTCGGATAATGATATGGATCTGAGATCGCGCACGGGCCGCTGAAGCGATCACCCCACGCCATTCGCAACAAGGCGCGCGCGCAGCTCCGCGTTCTCCGCTTCGAGTGCCACCAGACGGTCACGCACCGGCATGATGGCCTCGCTGATTTCTCGTTCGCTGAGACGTGGCGTTATGTGCTGCGAGCAGTTCCAGTCGAACGCTTCGAGGCGCAAGCGGTAGATGCGTTCGATCTTGGCCCGGTACTCCGGCACGGTGACGAGGGCTGTGAGGTCCGGCGCGTCATCAATCTCGATGATCTCGGCCCGCGCATAGATCTTCAATCGGGCCCGGCGCGGGTAGTCCATGAGAAACAGGGATACGCGATCGTTCGCCGCGAGGTTGCCGGTGCTGATGCACTGGCGATTGCCGCGGTAGTCAGCGAAGGCAAGGGTTCGATCATCGACCAGCTTGAGAAAGCCGGGCGGGCCGCCCCGATGCTGGACGTACGGCCATCCCGTCTCTGAGACAGTCGCCATGTAAAAGCTGTCGCGCTCGGCGATGAACGCGGCCTCGTTCTCCCCGAAGCGATCGAACTTGCGGTTCCCCTTGAAGTCCTGCCAGAGATGATCCGCGCCCATCTTGACTTGCGCATTCCGCACGCTGGGTGTGATGGCAATATCGAGAAAGCCATAGGGCATGGCTGTACTCCTTCGTTCGGCGGTGCTCGGTTCTCTTGCCACCGGATTTAAGGCATTTCGATCCTTTGTATAATCCGCTATGGGTGGGAGAAATATTCTCATAATTCGGAATAGTCGTGGACCGTCTCGATGCGATGACAGTACTGCTGAGCGTGGTCGATCGCGGAAGCTTTTCAGCCGCGGGCCGGGATCTCGGCATGCCGCTCGCCACTGTCAGCCGCAAGGTCAACGATCTCGAGCGTCACTTGGGCACGCGCCTCCTCGTGCGCACGACCCGCAAGGTGGCGCTGACCGATGCCGGCGTGCTGTACGTGGCTTCAGCGCGCCGCATTCTCGATGATGTCAACGAGACCGAGCGTCTGGCAGCAGGCGAGTTTCATATTCCGCGCGGGGAGTTGGTTCTTACGGCACCGGTCATGTTCGGGCGGCTGCACATCCTCCCCATTGTCGCGGAGTTTCTTGCTGCCTACCCGGAGATCAACATCCGGCTGATGCTCTCCGACAAAAACCTCCACCTCATCGACGAGCACGTGGACATGGCCGTGCGCATCGGCGCGCTGCGAGACAGCTCCATGGTGGCGTCCCGCGTCGGATCCATGCGAACCGTCGTGTGCGCCAGCCCTAAGCTGCTCGCAGACCATGGCGAGCCAAAATCACCAGAGGGCCTCGCCGACATGCCATGCGTGAGCTTCGAGCCCTCCTCGCCAGTTTCCGCATGGTTCTTTCGAGCAAAGATCGACAAGCGCCCATTCGAAGTTCCAATCCGCGCGCGCCTCACGGTATCGGCAGCAGACGCGGCTGTCTCGGCAGCAATCCAGGCTGTCGGCATGACACGCCTGCTGCACTACCAATGTGCAGGGCCTGCGCGTGACGGCCTGCTGCGGATCATTCTCGCGAAATTCGAGCTCGAACCACTTCCCGTGCATTTGCTTCATGCCGCTCGCGGCGCGCTGCCATCCAAGATGCGCGTCTTTCTGGATTTCGCGGCGGATCGGCTGCGGGCGCGGCTGAAAGCCCTCTAGGGCTCGCAGCAATCATCCGAGCCGGCTGATGGGCGAGCTCTCCTCGAGCGCCGAGACGGCGAGCGCCAGTCGTGCGCGCGTCGTCTCCTTCAACGATCCTCCGGTCCCGCCAGCAGAGATCAGGAAGAAGCCGTCGTCGCGGTCGAAGTATCCGGCGCCGACGCGGATCACGGACTTCACGATCATGTTGCGCAGCAGGTGCAGCCAGAAACGCTTCTCGTGCTCGACCGGAAGCGGCCGCATGCTTTGATAGCCTTCGATCGCAGCGCCAAGAAAATCGGCGCCGTGGAAACAGGCCAGCAGCGAAAGATCATCCATCGCGTCGCCGCTGATCGCATCGTCGAAATCGATGATGGTCACGATGCGATCGGGCGTCCCGAGCACGTTCCACAGTGCGAGGTCCTTATGCACAAAGCAACCTTCCGCGTGCTGCAGCAGGTGATCGTGGCGCACGACCTGCCGCTCGATCGCTGCTTTCTCATCAGCAGAAAGGAAGCCGCGCTCGAGGAGAAACGTCAGATGCCGCGCGAGCTGTGTGTGGAAGTAGTCGCGATAGCTGGCATGGTGCCCGACAAGCGTCGCCCCATCCGCCTTGTGAAACGTACCGAACCCCTCGAACCTCAGGGACTGCCATCGTGCGACGGCATTGCCGAGGTCGAATGCGACGCGCGTCTCATCCAACTCTCCGGCCTTGAACCAATGATTGAGGTCGCGCGCGTCGATACGCTCCAGCGCCTGCCAGGCAAAGGGCACGTGCCGACGCGACGCATCGCACCCGTAGACCATCGGGACCGGCACACCGGTTTCGCGCACCAATCCGACGACATGCGATTCGATCGCCAGATGTCCGTCCTGCTCAGGCCCGTTCTCTACCCGCACGAACATCGCGCGGCCATCGATGTCGGCCTCGAACGTGACGTGATTGCCCTGGCCAGCACCCGGCCGAACCACAACCTGCGCGGTGCCGAAGTGGGTCCGCAAGGCTTCAGAGAGCAGCGCTGCAAGATCGACATCCCCGCCGCCACGAAGCGCCGTGCCGTGAAAAGCCGCGGGCCGATCGCATTTCCAGTAGTAGATATCCCGACGGCTCATGGCATCCGACCTCTTGCGAAGGCGCGAGCTTAACCGGCCGCTCTCACACCTGTCAGCACTCCGGAACTGCCCCAGCGGGAATGCGAACCGCCCACCAGCCCTGCGCGCGAGGGCGGGTGACCTGCCTCTCGCGCCTTGATAGTCTCGCGCCAACCACAACAAGCATAGCGCCGGGGAGGCGCCGATGACGCGGGCGCGCATACACTTTCTCTTCCTGAATATCGGCCACTTCCTGGATCACCTTTTCACCCTCATCTTCGCGACGGTCGCGGCGCTCGCGCTCACCCGTGAGTGGGGTATGAGCTACGCCGAGCTCGTCCCCTACGCGACGCCGGGCTTCGTCGCATTCGGCCTCTTCTCGCTCCCCGCCGGCTGGCTTTCGGATCGCTGGAGCCGCTATGGCATGATGTCGGTGTTCTTTGTCGGCATCGGCCTCGCATCGATCTTCACGGCTTTCGCGAGCACGCCCTTCCAGATCATGCTGCTCCTCTTCTTCGTCGGCGTGCTGGCTGCCATCTACCACCCTGTCGGCCTTGCCATGGTCGTCGAAAGTGCCAAGGCATCGGGCACCGGGCAGGCCATTGCCATCAACGGTGTATGGGGCAATCTCGGCGTCGGCAGTGCCGCACTCATCACCGGCTTCCTGATCGACAATGGCGGCTGGCGCGCGGCCTTCGTTCTTCCAGGCCTTGTCTCGATCGCGATCGGCATCGCCTACTTCATCTTCTCGCGCCCGGAGATGGCCGCCGAACAAGCCGAGAAGGCTTCCAAGCGTGCAGCCGCCCGCGCCAACGGCGCCAAGCCTGCTGCTGCCAGCACGGGAGCGACGGATCTTCAGCTCCGCGCGATCCTGCTGCGTCTCACCATCGTGATCTTCGTCGTGAGCGCCATCTCGAGCATCGTCTTCCAGTCGACGACCTTCGCGCTGCCAAAAGTGCTCGACGAGCGCATGGGCGGCATTGCCGGCTCCGCGACGGTGGTCGGCTGGCTCGCCTTCGTCGTGTTCGCGATTGCGTCGCTGGCACAGCTCGTCGTCGGCCGCCTGCTCGATACGCTCGGACCGCGCATCGTCTTCATGTTCGTTGCCGCCATGCAGGTCGTATTCTTCCTGCTGATGCCGGGGCTCACGGACTGGACGGCGCTCGCAGTTGCGCTCGGCTTTATGCTCGGCGCCTTCGGCCAGATCCCGATCAACGACTACATGATCGGCCGCATGGCGCGCTCGGAGATGCGCGGATCGGTGTATGGCGCACGCTATGTCGTGTCGTTCGTCGCGCTTGCCGCGGCTCTGCCGCTCATCGCATGGGTGCACGGCAACTGGGGCTTTGACACGCTGTTCCGCGTGCTTGCCGGTGCCGCCGCGATCATCTTCCTCTTCGTCTCGATGATCCCGCGGAAGCTGCCCGTGCCGGATGAGGTCCCGGCGAAAGCTTGATTGGTCGCTTCGCGAGCGGGGCTTTCGCCCCACACCCCAACCGGGAGGGACACCCTCCCGGACCCACCCGCCTTTATTTTTGTTTCCCCAGATGAGAGCTGTCCGCATGGACGCCGCGGGCACAGCACCACGGTAGAAGGCGACAGCGCCCCTTCCAGCCAGCGGCAAACAAAACGCTATACCGCCTTCAAGAACGCCGCGATCGCATCGGCAGCTGCTTCGAGATTTCCGCGTCGGGTTGTACCCGAACCGCCGCGCGGCCCAAGATCGTGATCGCCATCGTGCGCCCAGTGGATGCGAATAGCGGGCGGCAACGTAAGCGCCTCGACTTCCGCACGCGTGCCGAACGGGTCGCGCTCGCCCTGGATGATCAGCGTCGGACAGGTGAGTGTTTCGAGGTGCGCAACACGCAAGCGCTCGGGCGTGTTCGGCGGATGAAATGGGTAACCAAGACAGATGAGCCCCGCGACTTCCCCCGATCGTTTCAGTTCGTCCGCGACATGGCTCGCCACACGCCCGCCCATGGATTTGCCGCCGATGGCGAACTTGCCCGACGCGCCCTCGGCGGCCTGACGCGCGACGGCGATCATTTCACCGTCGAGGGTTTCCGCTTTAGGCGGAGGTCTGCGTTTTCCGCCATTGCGACGCGCCGCCATGTAGGGAAATTCGAAGCGCACAACGCGGATGCCGCGCTTCGCCAGCATCTCGCTGATGCGTGCCATGAAGGGGCTGTCCATGGGCGCGCCCGCGCCGTGCGCCAGCAGCAGCGTCGCGGCTGCGTCACTCGGCCCTGTCCAGAGCAGCTCTGCCATGACGCCATCATCCCAAAATCGCCGCAGGAATGGCGTTTGTGCCACGCACACACAGCGTCG
>JAEYPL010000279.1 GCA_023410905.1 Pseudomonadota bacterium | reverse complement strand
GATCGCATCATAGCCATCCAGCATCCAGGCCGGCAGAAGATGCGCCGCGCCGATGAGCCCAGCTTCGTCGGGATGATGCTGGATCAGCTCCAGATCGACATCGAGACCATCGGCTTTGAGGAGCGCGCCCGCGCGTCCGATCGCGAGTTCACCGATCCGGCTCGCGCGAAAGCCGCCGCCGAAGACGATGGCTTCCGTACCGGCCCATGTCTTGTGCTTGAGAAATCGACGAAGGACCGTGAAGAGCGCCTGCGCATAATCCTCGATCGCACTGAGCACGATGCCCGAGGCCTCGACCGAGCCGCTCGCCAGCAGTTCGTCGAGCTGCTTCTTGCTGATCTCGGCCGTCTTGGTATCGCCGAGTGGGTCCTCTCCCGACACCGCCTTATGATGCTTACGCCAACCGTCGAGAGCCTCGCGGAAGGCATCCCGGCGCGCTTTGTCGCCGAGAAATCCGTCGGAATCCTCGAGTTCCAGGTTGTAGCTGTCGACCGTGACGCTTGGCAGCGTGGTGGCTCCGTGCGTCGGAAGTGTCGGACGATCGGCAGTTTCGGCCATCGGAGATCTCGGCTCTGTCGGTTGTTTGGGGATTTGGCGCGGGCTCGCCGCTCCTACTGAACGGCTGAGGACATCTGCCGGTTCCCGGCCGCCAGGCCCCGCCGGAGCTGCCGTTAGCCGACATCGGCGAGGGGTGAGCCGCGCCCCCTTGCCACCCCCTCCCCCGGCAGGCCATAACCGGCGCGCTTTCACCAGGACACTGAACGATGATCGAGCTTCAATCCCGCGTCTTCTCCGGCATGCAGCCCACGGGCAGCCTGCACCTCGGCAACTACCTCGGCGCCCTCATCAACTGGGTGTCCATGCAGAAGACGCACGAGTGCATCTATTGCGTCGTGGACCTGCACGCGATCACCGCCGACTGGCTGGAGCCCGAGGAACTGCGCCAGTCGATCCGCCGAGCGGCCGCGGCCTACATCGCGTGCGGCATCGATCCCACGAAAAGCATCCTCTTCAACCAGAGCCAGGTGCACCAGCACGCGGAGCTGGCCTGGATCTTCAATTGCGTGGCGCGTCTCGGCTGGCTGAACCGCATGACGCAGTTCAAGGAGAAGGCGGGCAAGGACCGCGAGAACGCGTCGGTCGGCCTCTACGCCTATCCGAACCTCATGGCAGCGGACATTCTCGTCTATCGCGGCACGCACGTGCCCGTCGGCGAGGATCAGAAGCAGCACCTCGAACTCGCCCGCGACATCGCGCAGAAGTTCAACAACGACTGGCGCGAAGCGATTGTCGCCAAGGGCTATGCGGATGGGCTTTTCTTTCCGCAGCCCGAGCCGATCATTCTCGGCCCGGCGACACGCGTCATGAGCCTGCGCGACGGTACGAAGAAGATGTCGAAATCGGATCCCTCCGACCTTTCCCGCATCAACCTGACGGATGATGCGGAGGCCATTGCGCGCAAGATTCAGCGGGCAAAGACGGATCCGGATGCGCTGCCGTCAGAGCCAAAGGGCCTCGAAGGTCGCCCTGAGGCGGACAACCTAACCGGCATCTACGCGGCGCTGGCGAGCTCGACGCAGGAAGCCGTTCTGAAGGAATTCGGCGGCGGCCAGTTCTCGACCTTCAAGAAGTCGTTGGCCGATCTGGCTGTGGCGAAGCTCGCACCGATCACATCCGAGATGACGCGGCTTACGGCCGATCCGGCCGAGATCGACCGCATTCTGGCCGACGGCGCCCGTCGCGCGCGTGCCATCGCCCAACCGATCATGGATGAGGTCAAGGACATCGTCGGGTTCGTCCGTTCGTGATAGGATCGTTTCGGGCGAGGTGAGACAAGGCGCGCGGAAGACTTCGCGTGCCCCCAGCAAGGGCAGGTCACTCCATGGCCAAGCAGAGACGCGTCTTCGAGCAGGGCCACCACAGGAAGTTCCTGGTGGTGGTCGACGAGACGGCGGAAGTCGAGTCCGCGCTCTATTACGCAGCGCTCCGCATCTCGCATACGAGCGGCAAGCTGCTCCTCCTCTATGTCATCGAGCCACAGGAGTATCAGCACTGGGCCGGCATCCGGCAGGTGCAGCTCGAGGAGGAGACGAATAAGGCCAAGGCCCTCTTCCGTCTCATGCGTCGGAAGCTCAACAACGCCGGTTTCGAGGCGCTGGAGCACGAGGAAGTCATCCTCGAGGGCAACAAGTCCGAGCAGATCGTGAAGGCCATCGAGGACGACGAGGATATCGCCATTCTCGTTCTCGGGGCCTCGAGCGACCCCAAGGGACCTGGCCCTCTCGTCTCGGCCATCGGCTCGGGTCCCATGGCGGGCAATTTCCTTGTGCCGATCACCATCGTGCCCGGCAATCTCTCTCTCGAAGACCTCAAGGCCTTCGCCTGAGCTGGGCGACGTTCAGTGCCCCACTTTTAGCGGCCCCCACGGCATTGACCGGCGGACGTTCCGCTCCCAAATGGATATCCAGAGAGTCGGGTTTGACGCGCCGCCCCTGCTAGACTAGAAACATTCCAAGCTATCCGGCCGCCACGGCCCGCCGCCGTCCCACCCTATGGGGCCGCGAAGAAGCGAGAGGACGACCATGTTCATCCAGACAGAGCCGACCCCCAACCCGGCCACCCTCAAGTTCATTCCTGGCAAGTCTGTCCTGGCTGACGGCACTGCCGATTACCGCGACATCGACGACGCCGACGGCTCGCCGCTCGCCCGCCGACTATTCGCGATCGATGGCGTGCGCGGCGTGTTCCTGGGCTCGGACTTCATCTCCGTGACCAAGGGCGATGGTGAGTGGCAACACCTCAAGCCCGCGATCCTCGGCGCGATCATGGAGCACTACATGTCCGGTGCGCCGGTCATGGAAGGCGGCGAGGACGGCGAAGCCCTCCCGGGCGGCGACTACGATCCGGCCGACGAGGAGACCGTGAAGGCCATCAAGGAGCTGCTCGACACGCGCGTGCGTCCGGCCGTCGCCAACGACGGTGGCGACATCGTCTTCCACGGCTTCCGCGAGGGCATCGTCTATCTGCACATGCGCGGCGCCTGCGCCGGCTGCCCGAGTTCGACGGCGACCCTGCGCGGCGGCATCGAGCGCCTACTGCAGCATTTCCTGCCGGAAGTGCAGGAAGTGCGGCCGGTCTGATCGCCGAGACATTTGAGATACCAGGAAACGCCCCGCCTCCGCGGGGCGTTTTCGTTCAACTCGTTCTGAAAAAATAAACGATGCACTTTTCGATGCCGGCACCGCATGATGCCGGGCAGTAGACCGCTCACGACCAAGGAGCCCCTTTCATGGCCTCATCGATTGACGCTGCCGCTCTCGACCAGCTCTTCCGCACGGCGCGCACGCACAACAAGTTCCTCGACAAGGAGGTGCCGGACAGCCTGCTCAAGCAAGTGGTCGAGTTGACCCAGCTCGGACCGACCAGCGCCAACTGCCAGCCGGCCCGCATCGTGTTCGTAAAGACGCCCGAGGCCAAGGCGCGCCTGAAGCCCTTCCTCTCCGAAGGCAATCGCGACAAGACCATGTCGGCGCCGGTGTGTGCGATCTTTGCCCACGACCTCGAATTCTACGAGAACCTGCCGCGCACCTTCCCGCACAATCAGGCCGCCAGGAGCTGGTTCACCAGCAATGAGGCCTTCGCGCAGGCGACCGCTTTCCGCAATGGCTCGCTGCAGGGTGCGTATTTCATTTACGCCGCGCGCGCGCTCGGTCTCGATACCGGCCCCATGTCAGGCTACGATCAGGATGGCGTCGACAAGGAATTCTTCCCCGACGGCAAGATCAAATCCAACTTCCTGATCAACCTCGGCTACGGCGATCCCTCCGCGCTCATGGGCCGCCTGCCGCGGCTGGCGTTCGACGAGGTCGCCAAGATCATCTAGACTGGCCGCATGGCTATTCTTGCCTTCGACACCTGCCTCGGAGCCGTCTCCGTAGCCGTGCGCACGCGCGCGGCACACGGCGATGTGTTCATTCGCGAGGCCTACGAAGCGCGCCAGACCGGTCACGCCGAGCGTCTGATGCCGATGATCGCCGAGGTCATGGCCGCGGCGGGACGCTCGTTCGCGGACATCGAGCGCTTTGCCGTGACCGTCGGCCCCGGCACGTTCACTGGCGTGCGCGTGGGCGTTGCCGCTGCCCGCGCGTTCGCACTCGCCGCCAAACAACCCGTCGTCGGCATCACCAGCCTGGAAGTAATCGCTGCGCGCGGGCGGCATCTGCTCGGCGCGGCCGCCGCGGACCGCGCGCTTCTCGTCGCCGTGGATGCACGCCGAGACGCACTCTACTGCGCGCTGCATGGGAC
>JAEYPL010000228.1 GCA_023410905.1 Pseudomonadota bacterium | reverse complement strand
GCTCAGCGTTGTGATCATCCGACAGGAATTTGTCATTTTTCGTACAAGCAGTTTCTCAACGATCACAATCGCTTCCGGCTGGACGCGTCGTATTCTGGCAACTTAGCCAGTGAACGTATTTAGGGCTCAATGACTTAAGGCAGTGCCGACGCCTGCGCTCGTTTTTGCGCGAGCGAGGCAAATGTGGCGATCCCCAAAATTCTTGGTCTCGCGAGGCGCCGGAGCGGCCTCATTCAGCGGTTTTTGAGCAGCGCGACAGTGCGCCAACTAATGCGTCCACGGCTCCCGACGGCCGAACTTGAAGTTGTCGGCGTAGGACTTGTGGATGGGCTGGCGGACCTTCGGCTCGCTCAGTCGGAAGGGAATGCCGTTACGCTCGGCGTAGGCGACCGCCTCTTCCTTGGTCTCGAATTCAAGGCGCACCTGCGCGCGCATATCCGTCGAACTGGTCCAGCCCATGAGAGGATCGACCTCACGCGGCGCCGCCCCCTCGA
Organism: Pseudomonadota bacterium; assembly: GCA_023410905.1. Lineage (GTDB taxonomy): Bacteria > Pseudomonadota > Alphaproteobacteria > Rhizobiales > Hyphomicrobiaceae. The sequence continues at coordinate 18,232 of JAEYPL010000228.1, read as the reverse complement.
ACTCCAACACCCAGGCCTTGGTACGAGCCTGGCCCGACTGCATGGCGGTTTTGGCAGGGCGATAGATACGGGCGATCATGGCTGCAGGTCCGGGCGCTCGCTACGGGATGGCATTGGGTGACCGTTAGCACCCTTCGCGCGATCTGAAAATACGGAGCCTGCGGAACGTACGCGCGCCATTTCCGGCCGCGATGCTCCCGGGGCCCCCGGGACTGAGCGGAATTGGGGCGTGAAAGCGCAAAGGGAGCGCTAGCGTCGTTTCAGGCCTTTCGCTATCCTCGCCGCAATAAAAGAAAACCAACTGGAGGAAATGAACGATGACGACACGTACACGCCGCGAGGTACTCGCGGGTGGTGGTGCTCTTGCAGCCGCAGCAGCAATCGGCGCCGGCCCTGCCTTTGGCCAAGCCTATCCGTCACGCCCCATTACACTTATCTGCCCATGGGCGGCCGGCGGCGGCACGGATGCCACGGCACGCATCGTGGCGGCGGTGCTCGAGAAGGAGCTGAAGCAGCCGGTCAACGTCGTCAACCGGACGGGCGGCTCGGGTGTCGTCGGCCATGCCGCGTTCGCGGCGGGTCAGCCGGACGGCTATACGCTCGGCATCGTCACCGTCGAAATCTCGATGATGCACTGGCAGGGGCTGACCGAGCTGACGCCGGAGAGCTACACGCCACTAGCGCTGATGAACGAAGATCCGCCCGGCATCCAGGTCAACGCTGCGAGCCCCTACAAGACCGTCAAGGAACTCGCCGACGCGATCAAGGCCTCGCCACATGGCTCGATGAAGGCATCGGGCACCGGCCAGGGCGGCATCTGGCACCTCGCCCTCGTCGGCTGGCTGCTCTCCATGGGCCTCAAGCCCGATCACGTGCGCTGGGTGCCGCTCAACGGCGCGGCGCCCTCCATGCAGGATCTCGCCGCCGGCGGTCTCGACCTCGTTACCTGCTCGGTACCGGAAGCGCGCGCGATCATCGAAGCCGGCAAGGCGCGCAGCCTCGCCGTGATGGCGCCCGAGCGCAATCCGGCCTTCAAGGATGTGCCGACGCTCAAGGAAGCCATGGGCGTCGATTATAACTCGGGCGCGTGGCGTGGCTTCGTGGCTCCGAAAGGTCTCAATCCAGAGATCGCCAAGCAGCTCACGGCGGCGCTCCAGAAAGTCAACCAATCGAAAGAGTTCCTCGACTTCATGAGCAGCCGCGGCTTCGGCGTGAAATGGGCGGACGCCGACGGCTTCGCCAAGTTCATGGCCGAAGGCAACAAGGCGATGGGAGTCGCCATGAAGGCCGCCGGGCTCTCCAAGAAAGGTTGAGCCAATTGATCCGGGCCCGTGGTTCGCCGCGGGCCCGATTTGCACCGTTCCAACGACGCGGCCCGCTGGTCAAATGCAACTTTCCAATCGTGCTACCGGGCTGTTCCTTGTCGGCCTGGGCGGCTTTGCGGCCTACGGCGGCTGGCGCCTGCCGCCATTTCCGGGGCAGGAGATCGGCCCCGAGGTTTTCCCGATCGGTATCGGGATAAGCCTCGTGGTCTGCGGCGCCTTGATCGCCGCCGGCGTGGGGAGCCGTTACGAGGAGGAGTCGGAGGCCGAGCTGCAGCGTCTGTCGGAGCATGTCGAAGATGCCCCCGCCCCCGACGCGCCTGTACCAAGCCGCTGGCGTGAGCTGCGCGTCCTCATTCCACCGGCGCTGCTGATCTTCTATGCCTATTTTGTCGACTGGTGGGGCTTCCTGCCGACATCGGCCGCCGTTGTTCTGGTGTCGTCGCTGGTCCTCGGCGCACGCCTGCGCCTCGCGTTGCCGGTTGCGATATTCGGATCGCTCGGAATCAATCTCGTCTTCTCTCAACTGCTGCGCGTGCCGCTGCCGTCCGGCCTGCTCCCTCTTCCGTGGATCGGACTGCCATGAACGACATCGCGCTGGCCTTCGGGCTCGTCTTCCAGACGGACGTTCTCATCGCGATCCTGCTCGCGTCGATCTATGGGATGATCGTCGGCGCAGTACCGGGCCTCACGGCAACCATGGCGACGGCGCTGCTGGTGCCGATCACATTCTATCTGCCGCCCATCGCAGCCATTGGCGCCATCATCGCGTCCTCGGCGATGGCGATCTTCTCGGGCGACATCCCGGGTGCCTTGCTCCGCATTCCCGGAACGCCGGCGTCGGCTGCCTACACCGACGAAGCGTACGCCATGACGCGCAAGGGCAAGCCAGAGTTGGCTCTCGGGATCGGCCTGTGGTTCAGCGCGCTCGGCGGCATTTTCGGCACGCTCGCATTGATGGCGCTCGCGCCACCGCTCGCGAACATGGCGCTACGGTTTTCGACATTCGAATACTTCTGGCTCGCCTTCCTCGGGCTGATGTGCGCGACGCTCGTTTCCCGCTCGTCACCGGTCAAAGCGATCGCGAGCATGCTGCTCGGGCTGCTCGTATCGTGTGTCGGTATCGAGAATCCGGCCGGCACGCCGCGCTTCACTTTCGGCAGCACAAACCTGCTCGGCGGCATCGACGTCATTCCGGCGTTGGTCGGCGTGTTCGCGGTGTCGGAAGTGATGCGCGCGATGTTGACCGACGAGCCGCCGAAGCCGCCGCGGCGGAAGCTCGGCAGCATCCTTGCCGGCCAATGGGCCTTGACCAAGCAGTATCCGAAGCAGCAGATGCGCGGGAATACTATTGGCGTTCTCATCGGTGTGCTGCCCGGCGCGGGCGCCGACATCGCTGCGTGGGTCGCTTACTCGGTGTCGAAGAGGTTCTCCAAGGAGCCGGAAAAATTTGGCACGGGCCACCCCGAGGGACTGATCGAATCCGGAGCGGCGAATAACTCGAGCCTCGCCTCGGGATGGGTGCCGGCACTGCTGTTCGGCATTCCGGGCGACACGATCACTGCCATCGCGATCGGCGTGCTCTACATGAAGGGTCTCAACCCCGGCCCGACGCTCTTCACCGAGCAGGCGTCGAGCATGTACGCGCTCTACATCATCTTCATCATGGCCAACATCATCATGATTCCGCTCGGCATCATGATGATACGGAGCTCGAGCCACATACTGAGAGCGCCGCGCTCGGCGATCATGCCGTTGATCATCGTGCTCTGCGCGGTCGGCGCGTTCGCGATCGGCAACAACCTCTTTGCGGTGTTGACCGTCGCTGCGTTCGGCTGCATCGGCTACGTCATGGAACGTAACGGCTTTCCTGTCGCCGCGATGGTGCTCGGCATCATCATGGGCACGATGGTCGAGCAGAACCTCGTCACCTCCATCATGAAATCCGACGGCAGTATCCTGCCGTTCTTCGAACGTCCGGTTGCCGCGGTTCTCGCCTTCATGACGATTTCCGCTCTGCTGTGGCCGGCCGCTGCGTGGGGGTGGCGCACCATGCGTGCGGCGTCGCGATAGCCGCGCCCACGGAGGCACCCCCGCTGCATCTAACATTTGTTATAACTGCATAACGCCTGCGGTCAGGTTACCCTATTCACCATCAAGAACGTCCGTACCGCCCCAACTTGACATTGGCCTGATCGGGCGGACAGATTGGCCCGTCCACCGAACGCCACAACGAGTCGATGAGGGCTTACCCTGCTCATCCGCCCCCCGCGCCTTCGCACGTACCTATTCTTGTTTACGGCGGCGCTTACGCTGCCACTCGTAGCATTGGCAATCGTCGCATTTCGCGAACTCGCCGATCTCGAGGAGGACGCTGTGGAGGAGCGCGTCGCGCAGGTCGCACGTGCGCTCGCCGCGAATGTCGATCGCGAGCTCAACCGCGCGATGGTCACGCTCGAAACGCTGGCCACTTCTCCAGCATTGGAGCGAAACGATCTGGCCGCATTCCATGATCAGGCGCAAAGGGCGATCACTCCGGATCAGGCGGGCATCCTGCTGATTGACCGCACGCTGAAGCAGCTGCTCAACACTCGCGCCCCTTTCGGCACAGACCTTCCACCGACTTCTGATCCTGAAACCGCAAACAGGGTCTTCGCGACCGGCGAGCGCCAAGTGTCCGATGTATTTCATGGCGTTGTCTCGAAGCAGCACGTGATCAATATCGAAGTCCCCGTGATACAAGCGAATGCCGTCCGCTACGTGCTCATCATGGCCGTGGATACCCGGAGGTTCGCGGACCTCCTCGTGTCGCAAGGTCTCACGAACGATTGGATGACCGAGATCATCGATCGCAAGGGCGTCACACTCGCACGTTCCCGCGAGCACGAGGTGTTCGTCGGTCAACCGGTTCCTCCCGAGCTGCTCACCGAGAAGCGGTCGGCGAAGGGCATCTTTCATGCTCGGGCCGTAAATCAGGAGCGCATCCTAGGATCGACCGCGCGCTCGGGAATTGCGGGCTGGCTGATCACAGCGACCATACCGGAGACGATCGCCCAGTCCTTGCAACGCCGCGGCCGTCTTTTTTCCATCACGCTGATCGCCATGGCCGTCGGATTGGGAGCGATCTTGGCATTCGTGTTCGGCGCGTATATGACCCGGCCGCTCAGTGCGGCCACTGCGGCGGCAGCGGATCGGGCCCAGGGAAAGATCGTCGAGCACACACCTTCCTCGCTGCAGGAAGCGAACGCGCTGACGGTTGCGCTCAGCGACGCCTCGAAAGAACTGCGCCGACGGCATGATCACACGGAGTTCCTGCTGCGCGAGCTTGCCCACCGCTCCAAGAACCAGCTCGCCGTGATCATGGGAATTGCGTCGCAGACGGCGCGGCACACGACGTCGACAAAGGATTTCATCGACCAGTTCAGCCGACGCGTCCAAGGTTTGGCAAAATCGCAGGATCTGATGGTTCAACGCCAGTGGGTCGGTGCGCCAATGGAGGATCTGGTGCGGGCACATCTGGATCTGTTCGGCGTCGAACAGCGCGCCGAGATTTCAGGTCCGAATTTGATGCTGGATGGGAATGCTGTGCAGAACGTCGGATTCGCCCTGCACGAGCTGGCCACGAATGCCACCAAGTACGGCGCACTCGCAACCTCCGGCGCGCGCTTGCAAATTCGCTGGGAATTGACCGCGGAGGGCAGAGTGCATATTCACTGGATCGAAAGCGGAATTGCCCGCATCGAGCCGCCCAGTCGACAAGGTTTCGGCTCTCTCGTCGTCACCAAGCTCGTTCCACAAGCGCTGCAGGGGATCGCGACAATCAAGTTTCCCGAAGGGGGCTTTCATTGGCACCTGGATATTCCAGATAGTTTTGTTCTCCGGCAGACCTAAGCAAACGCACCAACGCAAATGATACCCTCCCACCCAACGCCCCACTCTCCCCACGTCTGGTTCACGACCGGCTCCGATCGCGACAACGAGCGCGACAAGCCGAAAGGTGACCACGAGGAGATCGAGCTCGGATCTCTACGCGTCCTGATCGTGGAGGATTAGTTTTTCATTTCACTGAGCACGGAGATCATGCTCGAGAGCATGGGGCACGTAGTCGTCGGCACGGCCGTATCCGCCGACGAGGCCGAGCGCCTGGCGGCACAGGAGCGTCCCGATCTGATCCTCATGGATATTCGACTGATCGGTCCGCGCGACGGCATCGAGGCCGCCAAGAGCATTCATGACAACCTGGGTATCAAAAGCATTTTCGTGACGGCGAATACGGACGCGCAGACGCGGCATCGCGCGCTCCAGGCACAGCCGCACGGCTTCATCGAGAAGCCGTTGACCGAGCGTCGACTGCAGGACCGGCTGGCGACGATCAATTTAGACAAGTAGAGGCAGCGTCGGAGTGCCGCGACCGCACGTTACAGGGGCCGGCTCAGCGACTGCTCCGACGCGCATCCTCAATACGTTGCTGCATAGCGCGCTCCCGCTGCTCTGCAGCACGCCGCTGGGATTCTATCGCCTGAGACTGCCGCAAGGATTCGAGTTCCCGCTGCTGCCGGAGCGCCTCGCCGCCCGCCCGGGCATCGGCCGCACCTGGCCGTTCGATGGCCCGAACTCCAGGCCGATCGGTCGACCACGCAGGCTGCATCAGGACCACCGTGCCGGCCAGCAGAACGCCGGCCGCAGCAATCATCCGATGCCAATTACGCAAGAGCCATACCATTGGGCACACTCCCTTCAGCTAGGTTGTCCCCGTGCTAGATATCGTGCCGCCAACGGGCAATTTCCAGTGTGCTGCACGAGCATGCCGTTCCTGGGTCAGGAACGCGGGAGCAGGGACCGCTGGGGCTGGAACTGTGGCGTCCGCGCCGGACGGCCCTACCGCCATCCACGCTCGCGCGCGAACTGCGACGACAGCTCGCCGGCGCGACTGACCAAGCCGCGCAGCGCGTCCATATCCCAGGATCTCAAACCGGAAGCCAACGCACCCGACGCCTCGGCCAAGTGATCGCTCATAGTGGAAATCGGCCTTCTGCTTCGGAGCGTCTTCTCCATCGCGTGCAATTCCCGCCCGATCCGCTTTTCAATGGCGCGAGCGCGGGACTGGGGCCTGCGGTTGATCAGGACCATTGCGGCAAGTGCGCCGATGGCAACCGCACCGCCGACAACCAGCGCCGGATTTTCCCGCGCGGTATCGCTGACCCAATCGTAAACGGAACCAATCTCGGACGTATCAGAAGTCTGTTCAGCGGGCATTGCTCTCGATCTCCCTGGCTGCCTACTGAGCAAAACACTGAACGGAGCTACGAGGTTCCTGATATCCTTGGCGACGCGCTGAGACGCCACATTTGCCGCAAGGTCACCTGAACCATGTCGACGGCAGCGCGATCACCACCATGCCGATCGCAAGGCCGCCCGCCGCGCCCGCGACGGTGCCCCAAAACAGCGTCGTGCCTGCCACGTCGAGCGCATCGAACCATGTCGTCGATGCTGCATTGAGATACTGCGCAACCAAGGTGAGCAACGGCCCGATCAGAACCGAGCTCATCAATCCGACGCCTGCACCGACGTAACCCGCGGCCAATACCGAGGAAAAGCGCTTGCCGCCCTCCAGCGCGAACACGCGACCGGCAACGATGGCCAGGAGAGCGGCGATCACGGCAACAATTGAATAGATCGATACGTCCGTCATGCGTCTCGGCTCCCTATTCGGGAGGTACCGGACGCCCCCGCGTCATCCCGGCCGTTCATGGCTGCCAGATCGATCTGTAAGAGATTTCGGCGAGTACTTGATGAGTGGTCGGGGCAGCGGGATTCGAACTCGCGACCCCCTGCTCCCAAAGCAGGTGCTCTACCAGGCTGAGCTATGCCCCGATCCAAGGCGGTTAAGTGCCGTGCTGCGGTGCGGGCGTCAAGCTGTTCCCACCGAACCTACACCCGAAATCAGCGTTTGGCCGCGCTCTTGAAGTGCGAATGCTCGGCTCGGTCACCTGGCTTGAGGCCGAGACGGCGCGCCGAGCCGGCTTTCATCTCGAGCACGCCCGTCACATTGCCTTCGGAAGCGATGATGCGCTCGGAGTGCGGCTCCGTATCGGTTTCGATGCGATGGACGACACCATCGGCCCGGATGAAGATCATATCGAGCGAAATGAACGTGTTGCGCATCCACATCGTGATCTCTTGCGGCGTCGGGTAGGGAAAGAGCATCCCCTCGCTGTCCCCCATCGAGCGGCGGAACATGAGCCCGAACGCCTTCTCGCGGTCGCTCTCGGCAACCTCGATATCGATGCGGTGGGCGCCGCTCGCCGTATGCAGGGTCAGCGTGTCGCGTCGCATCTTCATCTCGGTCTGGGCGCTGGCTGCGCCCATCATCATGGCCAGCGCGGCCACGAACAAGCAAAACAGGACCGCGCGCGGCGCGGCCCTGCTGTATCCTGGCGTCAGTAAATTCAACCGGGCGCTCCGCTCAATGCGAGGGCGGCAGTCCCGATGCACCGTCGGGGCGTAGGTCGGCTGCCATGCAGCCCTTATAGCCCATTCCCCAGCGCACCTGAACCATCTGGCCGGGCCTCAGCTCCGTAAAGCCGAAGCGGCGCAGCGTCTCCATGTGCACGAAGATGTCGGGCGTACCCTCGCCACGGGTCAGGAAGCCGAAGCCCCTGACGCGATTGAACCATTTCACGACAGCCCGCTCCCAACCGCTCTCGGGCTGCACAACGACATGCGTGCGTTGTGGGAGCTGGGAGGGATGGATGGCCGTGCTCTCGTCCATGCTGATGATGCGGAAGGCCTGCATGCCCTTCGGCCGCTTGAGAGCCTGGCAGTGCACGCGGGCACCCTCGTAGGCGGTCTGAAAACCGCCGGCGCGCAGGCATGTGACGTGGAGGAGTACGTCCGTCATGCCGTTGTCGGGAACGATGAACCCATATCCCTTCGAGGCGTCGAACCACTTGATTGCACCAGCAATCTCGACGACCTCGACGCCATCGACCGCCTCGCCCAAGCCCAAGGTCGGATCAATACCGGTGCCCTCGTGCATGTCTGGCGGCCCTTTCGAGGAATCCCCCATTTCTGAACCCCACTTCACTGTTAATATAACTGCCACATCTGCCGGTCCGCCTTCCGGTGTCACCCGATTTGCCCTCTCGAATGACACCTTCCCGCGTCGACGGCTGCACCATACCAGTCTGGACCGCGCCCACTGTGGCACATTCGCTGCACCAGGTCACCAAAGCTCGCGTCGACGGATAATATCGCGTCTGATTTATCTCTTGTTAACTCATTGTTCTGGCATTGTATTTCTCGCCACTTGATGGCGCGACCGGAAACCCCATAACACCGGCCTCTATCCTGTGCATTGCCGCCCGAAAGGTGCTCCGCGGACGGCACGTTCTCCTTATGCCCCTCTCAGGACCGCGCTCGATTCGCCGCGGACAGCCTTGCGCGAGCCTCACCGGAGCTGCTTGCCGGGCCGACGATCGCCGCACTATGCTCAGCCCCGACACGACCCGCGATCAGGCAGGTCGGACATCGTTCAGTGAGGAGGAAACATGCGGTATCTGCACACGATGGTGCGCGTCGCCGACGTCGACAAGAGTCTCGACTTCTACTGCAACAAACTCGGCATGAAGGAAGTAAAGCGCCGCGAGAGCCCCGAAGGGCGTTTCACGCTCATCTTTCTCGCGAGCACGGATGACGAGGCTGCGGGCGCCAAATCGAACGCCCCACTGCTCGAACTCACTTACAATTGGGATCCGGAAGCCTATGGCGAGGGCCGGAATTTCGGCCATCTGGCCTATGAGGTGGATGATATCTACGCCCTCTGCGACAAGCTCCAGAAGGCTGGCGTGACCATCAATCGCCCGCCGCGTGATGGGCGTATGGCCTTCATCCGCTCGCCCGACAACATCTCGATCGAGATCCTGCAGAAGGGCGAGGCGAAGGCACCAGCCGAGCCCTGGAAGTCGGCACCGAACATCGGCAAGTGGTGAGTAACGCTTTTCCCGGCCCCGACGTCAGCAGTGAGCGGGGCCGGGTGGTCGTCGTCGGCGCCGGCCCTGCTGGCCTGATGGCGGCCGAGGCCGTGGCCGCTGCCGGTCACCCCGTCACGGTCATCGAGCAGATGCCGAGCGCCGGCCGTAAGCTTCTCATGGCTGGGCGCGGCGGCCTCAATCTCACGCACAGCGAGCCCATCGAAAACTTCCTCGACCGCTACGGCGACGCTCGTGCGGCATTGGAGTCGGCCGTCCGCGCCTTTCCGCCCGAGGCATTGGTGCGGTGGGCGGAAGCGCTGGGGCAGAAGACCTTCGTCGGGACGAGTGGGCGCATTTTCCCGCGCGCCATGAAGGCCTCGCCATTGCTGCGCGCGTGGCTCGGACGCCTCGCCGACCTTGGCGTGGAGATACGGCTGCGCCATCGCCTCGTGGATTTCCTGCCAACGGGCGGCATCGTCCTCGCCGATGCCGCGGGCGAACGCGTGGAGATCCGTGCAGAGGCCGTGATCCTCGCACTCGGCGGCGCGAGTTGGCCGCGTCTCGGCTCCGACGGGCATTGGACGGCTCTTCTAGGAGCAAAAGGAGTGGATGTCGTGCCAATGGAGGCGGCCAACAGCGGCGTCGCCATCGGCTGGGGCCGCACGCTCGTCGAACGCTACGCAGGCGCTCCCCTGAAGCGCATTGCCGTGAGCTGCGGCGGCGCGACGAGCCGCGGCGAGGCGATCGTCACCTCGAGCGGTCTCGAAGGCGGTGCCATCTACGCGCTCTCGACCGCCCTGCGCACGGCGCTCCGAGAGCACGCATCGGCCGCGCTCAGCATCGATCTTCGCCCCGATATCAGTCCCGAGGCGCTCGCCGAACGACTTGCATCAGCACGCAAGGGAGACACGCAGAGCAATATCCTGCGTAAGGCCGGGCGGCTCTCGCCGGCGGCGGTGGCGGTCCTGCGCGAAGGTGTCGCGAACCGGCTGCCGGTCGAACCAGCGGCACTGGCCAGCCTGATCAAGGCCGTACCCCTTGTCGTCACCGGGATCGGCGCCATCGAGAGCGCCATATCGACCGCAGGCGGCCTTTCGTGGCAGGAAATCCACGCCAATTTCATGCTTAAGAAGCTGCCCGGAATCTTCTGCGCCGGCGAAATGCTCGACTGGGAAGCACCAACCGGCGGCTACCTCCTGCAAGCCTGCTTCGCGACCGGAAAAGCTGCTGGCCGCGGTGTTCTGGCACATCTTGCGGACCGGGCGCGAAGTGCCTCGCAGCACTGAAACGGCGTTGCTCGCGCGCAACCTATGACTTGCCAGCGCGCCACTTTGCCTTTACTTCATTGGAGCACAATGCATGAACGGGACGATCGCCCGCGCTGCGTTGTGCCGCAAAAGCATCTGGATCGGAAGCATACGCTCTGTCCGGATACGTCGTGCGGCCTCGAACGCGTTGTGTAGACGCGATACAAGAAAACAAAGAATGAGGGCCGTCATGGCTGCCGAGCGCGTACAAAGTTTGCAGGACACTTTTCTTAATTACGTGCGCAAGAACAAAACGCCGCTCACCATATTCCTGGTCAACGGCGTGAAATTGCAGGGCATCGTCACATGGTTTGACAATTTCTGTGTCCTGCTGCGGCGCGACGGGCATTCGCAGCTCGTCTACAAGCATGCGATTTCCACGATCATGCCCGGGCAGCCGGTCCATCTGATGGATGTGGATCCGGCCGAAGGGCAATAAGGCCAGGATCAGCCGATCACGGTGCACGATAAAATACCGAAGCCTGAGCCACGGCGTCGCCGCCGGGGCGCCGATCCCGTATTGCCGCCGCCGATGCGCGCCCTCGTGCTGGTGCCGGTGCTGGGCGCCGATCGCGCGCAACGTATCGACCCCGCGCGCGCCGATCCGCGTCATGCGCCCGTGCCGCGCGCGAATGCCGATCGCCTCGAAGAAGCTGTCGGCCTCGCCCAGGCCATCGATCTCGATGTCGCCGGCGGCATTGTCGTGCCCGTACCGCAGCCGCGCCCCGCGACACTCTTCGGCAGCGGCAAGGTCGACGAGATCAAGGCCGAGATCGAAGAGCGCGACACCGGCCTCGTTATCGTCGATCACGCCATCAGCCCCGTGCAGCAGCGCAATCTCGAGCGCGCGTGGAACGTCAAGGTCATCGACCGCACAGGCCTCATTCTGGAGATCTTCGGCCGGCGCGCGCGCACCCGAGAGGGGCGCCTCCAGGTCGAGCTCGCGCACTTGAGCTACCAGAAGAGCCGCCTCGTGCGCTCATGGACCCATCTTGAGCGCCAGCGTGGCGGCGGCGGCTTCCTCGGCGGCCCCGGCGAGCGCCAGCTCGAACTCGACCGACGCATGCTGCAGGATCGCATCGATGCGCTGAAGAAGGATCTCGAAGGCGTCGTGCGCACACGCGCGCTCCATCGTGCGGGGCGCGCCAAGGTGCCCTATCCCGTCGTCGCGATCGTCGGCTACACGAACGCCGGCAAATCGACGCTCTTCAATCGCGTCACTGGCGCCGGCGTCATGGCCAAGGATCAGGTGTTCGCAACGCTCGATCCGACCATGCGCGAGGTCGCGCTGCCGAGCGGCCGGCGGATCATCCTTTCCGATACGGTCGGCTTCATCTCCAATTTGCCGACGACACTCGTCGCGGCCTTCCGCGCGACACTTGAAGAAGTCGTCGGCGCCGATCTCATCGCGCATGTGCGTGACATCTCGCGGCCGGATACGGATGCCCAGGCGCGCGACGTCGAGGGCGTGCTTCGTGATCTCGGCATCGATCCGCAGGCTGCCGGCAGCCCGGTCATCGAGGTGTGGAACAAGATCGACCGTCTCGATCCCGACGCACGCGAGGAACTCGCGAACGACGCCGCCCGCTGCGACAGTTCATGCATTCTCGTGTCGGCCGCCACTGGTGAGGGCATCGCGGAGCTGCTGACTGCCATCGATGTCCGGCTTGGCGCGCGCGACGACGACGTCCATGTTCTCATCGAGCCCGGACAGGGACGTCTGCTAAGCTGGATCCACGCCAATGCCCAGGTCCTCGACCAGGCCAGCGGTGACGATGGCCATATCGACCTTCACGTGCGGATCGCAGCCGAGAAGCGGGGCCAGCTCGAACGGCAGATGAAGCTCGCCGCCCGCGGCAAGCCCGTTGACCGGACGCACTGATCCGCATGTGCTTCCACAAGTGGCATGAACAATACTGCGCCGCCGGCTACCGTCATCGGGTCTGCACCTTTTTGCGCACTCACTGCTGGCCTGCTCCTTGCAGCCGTAGCAGGTCGAGTAAGAATTGCAGATCGGACACGTGTCTTAACAAGGTAGATTTCCAGTATGAATATGCTCCGGGGGCTGTACGACTGGACGATGAGCATGGCCGCGCACCCACGAGCGCCGCTTTTGCTGTTTTTCGTCGCGTTCATCGAGAGTTCGTTCTTCCCGATCCCGCCGCACGCCATGCTCGTACCCATGGTGCTCGCTGCTCGGCAGAATGCCTGGTGGCTCGCCGGATTGACGACAATCGGTTCGGTTCTCGGAGGTCTCGCGGGCTACGCCATCGGATACTTTCTTTATGAGTCCGTGGGTCAGTGGGTGCTCGACACCTATGGGTACGCCGACAAGTTCGCGAGCTTTGCCGCCCAGTATAATGACTACGGTGCCTGGATCGTCTTCTTTGCGGGAGTAACGCCATTTCCCTACAAGGTGATCACCATTGCGAGCGGCGTCACACAGCTCAATATCTGGGTCTTCCTGCTCGCAAGCGTGATCGCTCGTGCGCTGGTGTTCTTCGGTATCGCTGCGCTGCTCTACTGGTTCGGCCCGCCCATTCGCCGCTTCATCGAGGAGCGCCTCGGCCTCGTCGCGACGGTCTTCACGATCCTGTTGTTCGGGGGCTTTGCGGCAATCCGGATGTTTGTCTGATCGCGCACTTGGGCTAAGAGTGCGGCCATGCACCAGCGTCCGACATCCGCCACGGCCGACCCTGCCTATAAGGCCGGCGCCGCCGCGCTCATGCTCGCCGTCGCGTCTATCGTGGGCGCGTTCGGCTTCGAGTACATCGGTGGCTACGCGCCCTGCCCGCTCTGCCTCATGCAGCGCTATGCCTATTTCGTCGGCATTCCCCTGCTGTTCGGCGCGCTCGTGCTGCTGGCCTCCGACCGTGCGGGCTGGGCCGCCGCCGTTTTCGGTCTTGTCGCCCTGGCCTTCCTCGCGAATGTGGGGCTCGGCATCTATCACGCCGGCGCCGAGTGGAAGTTCTGGCCAGGCCCGGATACCTGCTCGTCTGTCTCGCAGGCGCTGGGTGGCGGATCGGGTGGCCTGCTGCAGCAGCTCGAGACGACACGCGTCATCCGTTGCGATGAAGCGCCATGGTCGTTCTTCGGCCTCTCCTTTGCCGGCTGGAATGTCGTGATCTCGTTGCTGATCGCCATCGCCGCCGTGCAGGCCGCGTCCGCAGCATCGGCCGCAAACATGCGGCGTCGGATGGAAGAAATTTGAGATTTGTTTGTTCCCGCGGGCTGCTGGGAAGAGGTGCTTCGCAACCTATTCGTAGTGCTATGCCCGCGGCGGCCATGCGGACAGGTCGCAGTAACTTCGGCGGGGTGCCGGCAACGCGCTATGAGCACGAGGCGCCGAACCGTCTGTGGCAGATGGATTTCAATGGCCGACGCCCCGGCGCGCCGCAGGGGCGAAGCTACCTCTCCAGCTCGACACCGACGCCGAGCGAGAGCGCCGTCTCGTACACGAGATTGGCCACGACCATGTCCTCCATGGCATTGCCCATGGATTTGTAGAGCGTCACTTCCGTCTCGCTCGTGCGACCTAGCTTTGTGCCGGCCAGCACCTCGCCGAGTTCCACCGCTTGCGAAGCATCGCGCCCCGCAAGCTCAGCGCATCCGACCGGTGCGGGGCTGAAGGCATTGCGTGTCTCGACAGCGATACGCGCACGGTCGATCAGCGCGGCGGGCACTTCGCTCCCCGGCGGCGCGAAGCCGACGGATGTGACATGCGTGCCGGCCTTGATCCAGGCATCTTCGATCACCGGTGTTGCCGACGACGTCGTAAGGCACACGATGTCGGACGCGCGCACAGAAGCTTCGAGATCATCCGTCACTTTCGCGAGCGGGCTCAGCTCGGCAATGGATTTCGCCACATCCGGCTGACGCGCAAAAACGCGGATGTCCGTGATGTTGAGCAGCGTCGCGAGCAGGCGCACGTGCTCCCTCGCCTGGACGCCGCCCCCGATGACGGTCGCGACCTTGGCATCCTGACGGGCGAGCGGATCGATCGACAGGACAGCGCCGCCCGCCGTACGGATCCCGGTGATGACCGTCGCATCCATGACGGCGAGCGGCGCGCCGGTCTCGCGGTCGAACAGGCTGATGAGACCCATGTGGCTCGGCAGGTGATGCGCGTGGTTACCCTCGAAGACGTTCACCGTCTTGACCGCGATATGGCGCCCCGGCATCCAGGCCAGCATGGCGAGGCCGAAGCCTTTGTGCGGGACATCGACTTTCGGCCGCGGTGGGGCTTGAACATCACCGGCGCTGAGCGCCTTGAAGCCCTCGGCCAATGTGGCAAGGACTGCGGCGGGCTCGATAAGCGACGCGACGTCGGCCGTCGAAAGATAGCGGATCGCAGCCACGGCCTATGTCCTCGCGGATTGTTGCTCACGAAAAAGCCGGCGACGTGCTCCGCACATCACCGGCTGATAACTGAACGCGAAATCGCCTCGGCGGCAAGCCGCCAATCAGTGCGGACGCGCCGCACTGGTGCCGAAGGCCGCCTCGATGCTGGCGATCTGGCGGCTCACCGGATTTTCATGCGTCTCGAAACGCGCAGCGCGCGCGGCTTCGAGCGCACGATCGATCCTCACGACGCGATCCTGGAGCGCAAAGCTCTCCTCGATCAGCGCGCGGATGGTGCGCGGCAGGCCGCCGTAGTCCTTCACGTGCTGCGGACGGGCGACGCCGAGGCGAATGCGGCGACGCTTGACGTGCGCTTCCTCGGGCGTGATCTCGCCGAGCTTGAGGGCGCGACGCATGAGCAGCCACGACGCCAGCTCCAGGAGCCGCGTCGTCAGACGCATGCTCTCGGTTGCATAAACGACGTTGAGTGAAGCTGTGAGCGCCTTGGCTTCCTGCCGGCCGGCACCATCGAGGTAGGCGGCCGTGCGCTCGACCAGCGCCATACCGTCCTTGAAAATCTGATCGAATTGCTCGGAAGCAGTGAAATGCTCGGCGAACGAGACTGTTTCACCGTCGCCTACATTCGAAGCAACGCTACGCACCATGGGACCCACCAACACAAAACTCGACACGGCTCTCAACCTATCAGCAACCTTGTTCGCTGTGAACATCGCAGCTGCTGGTTAACAAAGCTCTCCGTTAATTGGCGCTATTGTGTGGCCCATGCGCGGCACATCGCGACGCTTGTGGATAATCGCTTAACGATTAAGGCTGAACTGCGCGCTGCCGCCGCCGCCGGTGAGCGACGCGCTCATCTTGCTGCTGCTGTGCAGCCTGATGCGGATCGAGCCTTGGATGCCGTATTCGGTGTTGGTGAACTCACCCGAATACGTGCTGTTCGTGAGCTGCGAAAGCGCAGCGTTCTGCGTAACGCGGACGGACGCTGTCGCACAAACCGCGTGCATGGCAACGCCACCGCCACCGGAATGGCGGAACGTCGCGCGACAGCGGGCGCGCTCTCTCTCGCCGGACGGATAGATGATCGTGCCGGCACCCGCCCACGAGCCGGCAATAGATTGCGCCGACGCCGGACTTGCGCAGACGGCGAACAAGCCGAGCGTACCCGCTATCGTCAAGGCCGGCGCGATGCCGTTATCGAAGACGCGCTTCGTGAAGCTGATCGTCATGAGTGTGCTCCTCTCCCCCCGTGTATTTCGAAATTAGGAGTGGTCGTGCGGCACGACAACGGGACGCTGCACTGCACGAAGAGGGAAAAGCTCTGGATTGTGATGATGTGGCGCTCAGCGCTGTGGACATCCGTGCTCTGAAACGCTCGCAAATAGCGCGCTAACGCGATGGACAGCACTCGCTAACGTCGACATGGTGCGAATCACCTCGCGACCTTTGAACTGTTCGTGATCGAGAAGCAGCTCATGTCCTCGACTTTGCCGCCAGGCGTTCCCTCGGGCTTCAAGCTCCTGCTGCCCAATGATGGCTTCCTCGCCAACAACGGGCCGTACTATCTGCGCCGTGTCGCCGAGGGCGACTACGAGTACGGCTTTCAGAGCGACGCACGGCACACCAATCCGAACGGCGTCCTCCATGGCGGTGCCATCCTCGGATTTCTCGATTCGATCATGGGCCACTTCGCCGCCGCCACGTCCAAGCGCCCGACGGCGACAATCGGGTTCGACAGCCGCTTCCTCGCCGCCGCCAAGCCGGGGCCGTGGATCGACGGCCGCGTGACCATGCGACGGCTGACGCGCACGCTCGCCTTCGTCGACGGCGAAGCGAGCGCCGATGGCACGGTGCTCGTCACCGCCACCGGCATCTTCAAAGTGTTCGAGGCCAAAAGCTGAAAGGGCGCCCTCGTTTCCGGGGCGCCCTCTTGAACTTCAGGTCTTGGCCTTGAAGAGCTCCTTCTGGTCGCTCTTCTTTACGTCGATCAGATGCCAGGGGAGCCCCTGCTTGCCGATCTCGTCCATGAAGGGCTTGGACGGAAGCTGCTCGACGTTGAACACGCCCTTACCCTTCCAGTGGCCCTGGAACATCATCATGGCGCCGACGACGGGCGGCACGCCGGTCGTGTAGGACACCGCCTGCGCGCCGGTCTCTTTGTACGATTTGGCGTGATCGCAGACGTTGTAGATCATCGCCCGCTTTTCCTTGCCGTTTTTCTTGCCGACAAAGATGCAGCCAATCGAGGTGCGGCCCGTGTAGTTCGCGCCGAGCGAGGACGGCGGCGGCAGCAGCTCCTTCAGGAACTCCATGGGGATGACGGGATTGCCCTTGTACATGACGGGATCGATGCGCGTCATGCCGACGTTCTGCAGCACCTCGAGGTGCTTGATGTAGTTGTCCGAGAACGTCATCCAGAAACGGATCTGCTCCAGCCCCTTGATGTGCTTCACGAGGCTCTCTTCCTCCTCGTGGTAGATCAGGTAGCTCTTGCGCTCGCCCACTTCCGGGTAGTCGATCATGGCCGAGATCGAGAGCGGATCGATGTCGATCCACTTGCCGTTCTTCCAGTACTTGCCGCGCTGCGTCACCTCGCGGAGGTTGATCTCGGGATTGAAGTTGGTCGCGAACGCCTTGCCGTGGCTGCCGTCGTTGCAGTCCACGATGTCGATCTGATTGATCTCGTCGAACAGGAATTCCTGCGCGTAGGCGCAATAGATGTTCGACTGGCCGGGATCGAAGCCGCAGCCGAGCACGGCCATGATGCCGGCGGCCTTGTACTTGGAGTGGTACGGCCACTGGTACTTGTAGGTGAACTTCGCTTCGTCGCGCGGCTCGTAATTGGCCGTGTCCATGTAGTGCACGCCCGTCTCCAGGCACGCATCCATGATCGGCAGGTCCTGGTACGGCAGCGCCATGTTGATGATCAAGTCGGGCTTGACCTTCTTGATCAGCTTGACCGTCGCCTTGACGTCGTCGGCGTCGACCTTGTGGATCTCGATCGGCGTTTTGCAGCGCTTAGCCACCGCTTCGCAGCTCTCGATGCGGCGCGAAGCGAGGTGGATGTTCTTGAAGACGTCGCGGTTCATCGCGCACTTCTGCGCGGTGACAGAGCCGGCAGCACCGGCGCCAATGATCAGAACGGTATCCACGGGGCGTCTCCTCGGTATCTCGCTAAGCGTCGGGATGTCGGGAAAGTTGCGCGCAGGCTAGCTGCTGCGCACACGCGTCGTCTCGCGTGCGGCGTCGATATTGCAGATGGGTGCAGTAT
>JAEYPL010000087.1 GCA_023410905.1 Pseudomonadota bacterium | reverse complement strand
CCGAGGCAAGGGGCGCTTCTGGCTCCGGGTCGGCAAGTGGCGCGAGTTCCTGTCGTTCGACCGCGACGGGCGCAGCGCTCCGGGGCGCCCGAGGGTTGGCCTCATAGCCTTGAGGTTCGTCGCCGCGAGAGCGAGGGGCGACCCTCGATCCACCCGGGGGCTCGAGCGGACGATCACCTTCGCGAACACCGGAGCTATCGATGCCGCCGCCGCGCCCGGGGCGTTCCTTTTTCTGGAAGAGCATCCACGTGTCCTGCGCCGCCGATGGTCCGACACCGGAAAGCACGCCGCAGGTCGCGAGAGTCGCGGTAAGCAGCATGGCCGTCGCCCGTTTCGTCAACCTGGAGGGCGGTCTGGCCATCACGGGGTACACCTAGTCACGCCGTACTTTCACGCCCGAAACGGGCTGCGAGATTTCCCGGGAGTCGGGCTCGAAGAATTCCGATAGCACATAGAGGCCGCCGGCCGTCGCAGCCGACAGCACGGCAATCACCATCAAGAACCTGAAAAGACTAGGCATCGTAAGTCCTGTACTTTGTGCGGATAGGACCGCCAGTTGGCGCTATTATGGCGCCATGGGCACGGCTGCCAAGGCTAAGGACCCGCTGCCCCCGGACTTATTCCCGTGGTTGCAGGCGATCCCGTGTTGCAATTCAATGGATTGCAGACCATGAGATGGTTCAGGACGGTTGCCCATTCAGAGGCGCCGCTCGGGAGAAGAATGCACGCGACCGCGGCTGCCGCCAGGGAATCACGCGGAGCCCGGCGATGATGCGATTCGGCTGGAAAAAGCGGGACCGGGGCGAGTTTCTCGCTCGCGCGCAACAGGTGCGCGAGAAGCTTGGGTCGCGCTCGATCGTCATGGTTGGCCTCATGGGCTGCGGTAAGTCCTCCATCGGCCGCCGGCTCGCAGCTGCGCTGGGCCTCCCTTTTGTCGATGCCGATGACGAGATCGAGCGTGCCGCCGTCAAGACCATCCCGGAGATCTTCGCCGACCACGGCGAAGCGTACTTTCGCGACGGTGAGCGCAAGGTCATCAAGCGGCTGCTCGCTTCCGGCCCCCAGGTGCTGGCGACCGGCGGCGGTGCTTTCATGAACGACGAGACGCGCGCGGCCATCAAGGCGGCGGGGATCAGTATCTGGCTGCGCGCCGAGCTCGACGTGCTCATGCGGCGCGTTGCCAAGCGCGACAACCGTCCCCTGCTCAAGGCGGACGATCCGACGGCCGTCATGAGGAAACTCATGGAGCAGCGCTACCCCATCTATGCGGAGGCCGATATCACCATCGAGAGCCGCGACACCACGCACGAGCTTATCGTCAACGAAATCATCGCTGCCCTGCTGGCACAGCCCGACTGGCCCGAGAGCGAAGCCACAAGTGGAGCTGTCCATGGCGAGCCCTGAGATATCGGCCGAGCATCGCGCCGAGCGTGTCGTGCACGTCGATCTGGATACGCGCGCCTATGACGTGCTCATCGGGAGCGATCTCATCGCGCGGACCGGTGACATGCTCGTCTCGCGCTTCGGCAAGGCACGAGCGGCCATCGTGACGGACGAGAATGTTGCGAAGCAGCATCTTGCAACGCTTGAAGCCTCACTCCGCACGTTCGATCGCCATCTCGGCACCATCATCATGCCGCCCGGTGAGAGCACGAAATGCTTCGCCGAGCTTGGCCGTCTGAGCGAGGCCCTGCTGTCCCTGAAGCTCGAGCGCGGCGATCTCGTGATTGCGCTCGGCGGCGGTGTCATCGGTGATCTCGCCGGCTTCGCGGCGTCGATCCTCCGTCGCGGCGTGCGCTTCGTGCAGATCCCGACGAGCCTGCTCGCGCAAGTGGACAGCAGCGTCGGCGGCAAGACCGGCATCAACACGCCGCAGGGCAAGAACCTCATCGGTGCTTTTCATCAGCCGAGCCTTGTTCTCGCGGATACGAAGGCCCTTTCGACGCTGCCTGTCCGTGAGATGCGCGCGGGCTACGCCGAAGTCGCGAAATACGGGCTGCTGGGTGACGCGCGCTTCTTCGGATGGTTGGAGCAGAACTGGCAGCGCCTCTTTGGCAACGATCCCGCGACGCTGACCGAGGCCATCGAAGTTTCGATCGCCGCCAAGGCCCGCATCGTCGAACGCGACGAGACCGAGACCGGCGATCGTATGCTGCTCAATCTCGGCCATACCTTCGGTCACGCGCTCGAAGCCTGGGCCGGATATTCGAGCCGCCTTCTGCACGGCGAGGCTGTCGCCATCGGCATGGCGCAGGCGGCGCGCTTTTCCGAGGAACGCGGGCTCTGTCCTGCGGGGACTGCCGCGCGCACCGAGAAACATCTGCGTGCCGTAGGCCTGCCGACGCGCGTCGCGCATATTCCGGGTGCCGATCGGCCAGATCCGAAAGTGCTCTTCGCGCTCATGCAGCAGGACAAGAAAGTTCAGTCCGGCCGGCTGACCTTCATCCTCATGCGCGGGATCGGCGACGCCTTCGTCACGCGTGAGGTAGAGGCGGAGGATGTCGCGGCGTTCCTGGAGCGTGAAGTCGCGCTGGAGGTGTGATCGCAGCTTCGCTGCGAGCGAGGCGCATGCCTCTGGCATGCCTTCGGCATGACCCTCGCGCTCCGTCGGAAGGGACACCCTTCCGACCCCACCCGTTTTTATGACGAAGCGCGCGCGAAGCGATTAGCTCGACACGCCGCCGGCGAGTGTCGGCACGTCGAACGGCAGGAAGCCGTAATGCCGAAGCCAGCGCATGTCCGCGTTGAACATGTCGCGCAGATCCGGGATGCCGTACTTCAGCATGGTGATGCGATCGAGGCCCATGCCGAAGGCGAAGCCCTGATACTTCTCCGGATCGAGCCCGCAGGCGCGGATCACGTTCGGGTGCACCATGCCGGAGCCGAGGATTTCGAGCCAACGACCGGGTTTTCCGATCGCAGCGGCATCGACGTCCACTTCCATGGACGGCTCGGTGAAGGGGAAGTGCGAGGCGCGGAAGCGCATCTTGACTTCGTCCACCTCGAAGAAGGCTTTGCAGAACTCCTCGAGGCACCACTTCAGATGACCGAGGTGCGTTTCCTCGTCGATGACGAGGCCCTCGATCTGATGGAACATCGGCGTGTGCGTCTGGTCGCTGTCGGAGCGGTAGACCCGGCCCGGCGCGATGATGCGGATCGGCGGCTTCTGGCTCAGCATCGTGCGGATCTGCACGGGGCTTGTGTGCGTGCGCAGAACCATGCGTGAGCCATCGGCGCGCGGGCTCAGGTAGAACGTATCGTGCTCCTGGCGCGCGGGATGCTCGGGCGGGATGTTGAGCTTGGTGAAGTTGAGGTCATCCGTCTCGATATCCGGGCCTTCTGCGACGGCGAAGCCCATATCGGCGAATATTTCCGTGACCTCGTCCCAGACCTGGCTCACCGGATGAATGCGGCCCTCGGCTTGCGGCCCGAGGCGCACCGGCAGCGTGACGTCGGCGCGCTCATTGGCGAGGCGCTCGGTGAGTGCCGCTTCCTCGAGGACCGCCTTACGGCTCTCGAGGGCATCAGCAACCTTGGTCTTGAGCTGGTTGACCGCCGCGCCGAAGGATTTGCGCTCCTCGGGCGCGAGCTTGCCGAGCTGGCTCATGAGCTCGGACACGCGGCCTTTCTTGCCGAGCGCGCCGATGCGCACCTGCTCGATGGCGCCGAGGTTATCGGCGCGCGAAATCTCGCCGATCAACTCGGCTTCGAGGGTGTTGAGGTCGGCGGTCATGGCAGCCCCTGCGGATTGGAGGGACTTCAGGCGGCCTTGGCGACGGCCGACTGCGCCTGCTCGACGAGCGCCTTGAAGCCCGCCGGATCCTTGACCGCCACATCGGCGAGAACCTTGCGGTCCACGAGGATGCCGGCGACCGACAGACCATGGATGAAGTTGCCGTAGGTCATGCCGTGCTCGCGGGCGGCGGCATTGATGCGCTGGATCCAGAGCGCGCGGAACGTGCGCTTCTTGCGCTTGCGGTCGCGATAGCCGTACTGCAGGGCCTTCTCGACGGCCTGCTTGGCAATGCGGATCGTGTTCTTGCGCCGGCCGTAGTAGCCTTTGGCGGCGTTCAGGACTTTGCGGTGCTTTGCGTGAGCGGTCACGCCACGCTTGACGCGGGCCATGGGAATTCTCCTTGAGCTTCAAGATCTTGGATTAGGCAGCGGCTGACGAAAAGTCAGCGATCATAAGGCATGTACTTCTTGACGATGCCGGCATCGCTGTCGCACAGGGTCATGGTGCCACGCGCATTGCGAACGAACTTCGCCGAGCGCTTGATCATGCCGTGACGCTTGCCCTGGGCCGCGGCAAGAACCTTGCCCGTACCCGTGATCTTGAAGCGCTTCTTGGCGCCGCTCTTGGTCTTCATCTTGGGCATTTGGCTCTCCACTGTATTGAATTTACGCAGATTTCTCCGCGTGAGCCCGCGAAATGCAGGCGATGATGCAAAGCATCTAAGCCGCCACGGCATGCCCCGCCGGGCGGCTCGAACGAGCGGGGTTATAGTTGAGGGCCGCCTGCCAAGCAAGGGCGCAGCGCAATATGACGGTTTGCCCGGAACCAGCCTTGAGCTGATCATCTTATGCCGTTAACCCTGGCCGCCGGCTTTGCGGGGTGCAAGTCGGGCCGGCGCCCTGCGCGACGGTCGCGAGCGCATGAACGATACCGAGAGAAACCAGGAAATGTTCAATTCGGCGCTGAAGCAGCGCCTTCGGGAGATTACCGCCGCCAAGTTCCGCGAACGCTTACTGATCTTCGGGCCGGTTCTGGCCCTGATCGTCGCGAGCTTCTGGTTTGCCTCGCTCTTCGTGCAGCAAGCGCCGCCGAGCCGCATCGCGATCGCGACCGGCGGCCTTTCCGGTGCCTACTACGCCTATGGCGAGCAGTACGCGGCCATCCTGGCGGAGTCGCGCGTCGGTCTCGATGTCGAGGCAACGGCGGGCTCGGCGGCGAATGTGGCGCTGCTGAAGAACCCCGCTGCCGGCGTTCAGGTCGCGCTTCTCCAGGGCGGCACGACGAACAGCAAGGAAAGCCCGGATCTGCGCTCGCTCGGGCGGCTCTATCTCGAGCCCATGTGGATCTTCTATCGCGGCGAGGCGACCATCGACCGCCTCACGGACATCCGTGGCAAGCGCATTGTCGTCGGCGGTGAGGGCAGCGGCACGCGTACGCTCGCGCTGCGATTGCTCGGCCTCAACGGCATCGACGAAAAGGCCGCGACGTTCATCACCACGCCGGCACAAGAGGGCGCGGACATGCTCGTGCGCGGCGAGGCGGATGTCGCGTTCTTCACATCCGGCCCCAACGCGACGCTTATCCAGGAGCTGCTGCGCGCGCCGGGCGTGCGCCTCATGAGCCTAGCGCACGCCGAGGCCTACGTGCGCAACCTGCGCTATCTGACGCGCATCGTTCTGCCGAAGGGCGCGATCGATCTCGCGACGAACCAGCCGCCGGCCGATGTCGAGATGGTGGCGCCCGTCGCCGTGCTCGCCGCGCACAAGGATCTGCACCCTGCGCTCGTGTCGCTGCTCGTCGAGGTGGCGAAGACCGTGCATGCGCCGGGCGGGCTCTTTCATGAGGTCGGCGAATTCCCCAAGGCGCAGGATCCCGAGCTCGAAATGTCGGCGGATGCCGAGCGTGCCTACCGCACGGGGCCGAACTGGCTGAACCGCACGCTGCCCTTCTGGTTCGCGAACTGGATCGAGCGGATGACGGTGCTGCTGCTGCCGCTTATCGGTGTGATGATCCCGCTCGTGAAGGGTGTGCCGGCGCTCTACCGCTGGCAGATCCGCCGCCGGCTCATCTACTGGTATGGGCGGCTCAAGGCGCTGGAGGCCGTGCTCGCCGAGCGCTCGGCGCCGCAGGATATCGAGCTCCACCGTGCCGAGCTCGACGTGATCGACGAGGCCGTGCGCAACATCCCGCTGCCCATCTGGTTCGCCGATCAGTACTACATCCTGCGGTCCGCGATCGATCTCGTGCGGCAGCGGCTGGATGGGGTGGGGCGCGGGCGGAAGGGCGCGGAGGCGCGGGCGGTGGGGTAAGCGCGATCACGCCATGATCGCGCGAGCGAGGCTCAGGAAGGCGATCATGGCGAGCACCGCGCGGGTGGCGTGCGAGTGCTCCCAGATATCGCGCAGCCGGGTCCAGTCGCCGCTGATCTCGACGGGAAAGAGCGAGAAGAAGATCCCGCCGAGCCCTTGCAGGTTCATGTCGCGCGTCCAGGCGGCGTTCACGGGCTGCGTGACGAACCAGAAGACGAGCTGCATCCCGACGAGACAGCCGAGCACCAGCACCGCCCACCAGAAGCGCACGCCCGGCAGCGGCGTGAGGAT
>JAEYPL010000173.1 GCA_023410905.1 Pseudomonadota bacterium | reverse complement strand
TGCGCTGCGGCTTCGACCTGCGACGACGCCCCGATCAGCCAGAAGGCCGCCTTGGCAATCGTCCCCTGCAGGATCAGCATGACGATCCCGAAGAACAACGCGACACCGAGCGCGCGCAGGAGATGCCCCGCGAATTCGCGGCCATCGCGCGCGCCATAGGCCTGGGCCGTCAGCCCTGTCGTCCCCATGCGCAGGAAGCTGAACGTCCAGTAGAGGACGCTGAAAATGACGCCGCCGATGCCGACCGCGCCGATCAGGTGCGCCTGGCCGAGCTGCCCTACGACCGCCGTATCGACGAAGCCGATCAGCGGCACGGTGGCGTTGGAGAGCATGATGGGGACGGCGATCCCCAGCAGGCTGGCGTGCGTGACGCCCTCGCCCGGCGCCTCTGCCTTCGCGCGGTCAGACATCAGATCGGCGTTCCCCGCATGGCCGCACGGCCGTCGCCTCAACGGCGCGTGTCGTCGGGCTTGTTGGAGAAAAGACCGAAAAGCCGAACAATGAGCCAGATCGGTATGACCACCACCGCGCCGATCAGGAAATACCCGAAAACCGTCTCGACGGCCCCAAATCCCAGATCGGAGATGCGCTGGATCAGGCGGCGGATGTGATAGAGGATTTCATCCGGCCGAATATTGAGAGCCGAGAGCACCACCCCGACGATGATCGAGATCACCACCAGCCGGATGATCACGGCCAGGGGGTTGCCGCCAAAAATGCGATTGCGATCCATTCAGGCTCTCCAGCACCTCTGCCGTCGATCAGCCATCTGAACGGCGGCAGGCCGAAACATCTACCGCCCCCGGCCTTCCACGCAAGTGCTATGTCCCGGGTCGCGCCGAAGTGCCAGCCAAGGGGCTCAAAAGCACCCTAAAACATTGGTAATGATGCCTGCTGCGACAGTAATTTCCTTGTTCTGGGCAATTGTTTGTGGCAGGGAACAGCCTGTCGGGCGCAGGGGATCGCATTTCATTGATCCCTTTTCTCGACATCGGTACCGTTTGATTAGCTCGTTGAACGAGTAGCCCGCCTTTCCCTGCGCTCATAGTGAATGCGCCGCCTTCTCTGCGGAGGCTCAGGCGCGACCGAACGCAGTGACGGAGGTTCTTGTTGCACCCCACGACCTTTGCTGAGCTCGGGCTCAGCAGCAAAGTGCTCGCCGCCATCGAGGCCGCGGGCTACGCGTCTCCGACGCCCATTCAAGCTGAGGCCATTCCTGTCGCGATGACAGGCCGCGATGTGCTCGGGATCGCACAGACCGGCACCGGCAAGACGGCCTCCTTCACCCTGCCGATGATTGCGCGCCTCGAGACGGGACGTGCGCGTGCTCGCATGCCGCGCTCGCTCATTCTCGCACCGACGCGCGAACTCGCCGCCCAGGTGGCGCAGAGCTTCGAGAAGTACGGCGTCAATCATAAGCTGACCGTCGCGCTGCTGATCGGCGGCGTCTCGATGGACGATCAGGTGCGCAAGCTCGACCGTGGTGTCGACGTGCTGATTGCGACGCCGGGCCGCCTGCTCGACCATTTCTCGCGTGGCCGCGTCATGCTGATGGGCGTCGAGATCCTGGTGATCGACGAAGCCGATCGCATGCTCGACATGGGCTTCATCCCGGACATCGAGAAGATCTGCAAGTTGCTGCCACCGCGCCGGCAGACGCTCTTCTTCTCGGCGACCATGCCGCCCGAGATCACGCGCCTTGTCGATCAGTTTCTGAAAGACCCGGTACGTATCGAGGTCGCGCGCCCCGCCACCACGGCGAAGACGATCACGCAGGCCTTCAAGTTCTGCGCGTCCATGGAGGATCGCGACAAGCGTGCCATCCTGCGCGAGCTGCTGCACGATCTCGACGTCAAGAACGCGATCATCTTCTGCAATCGCAAGCGCGACGTTGCGATCCTGCTGAAATCCCTTCTCAAGCATGGCTTCAGTGCCGGCGCGATCCACGGCGATCTCGATCAGACGACGCGCATGGCGACGCTCGATGCTTTCCGCGAGGGACGCATCCAGCTCCTTGCTGCATCCGATGTCGCCGCACGCGGCCTCGACATCCCCGACGTCAGCCACGTGTTCAACTACGACGTTCCCTGGCAGGCCGACGACTACGTGCACCGCATTGGCCGAACGGGCCGCGCGGGCAAGCAAGGTTATTCCTGCACCATCGTGACACCCGACGATATCAAGGCGCTCACGGCCATCACCAAGCTCACCGACGACGCTCCGCAGTGGCTCGGCGACGCGCCAGACGAGGAGACCATGGCCGACGGCATGAAGCGTCGAGGCCGTGGGCGCCGCGGTGCCAGTTCGAGCCGCGGCGGTCGCGATGCGCGTGGTGGTTCAGGTGACAAGCGGCCTGAGCGCGGCGGTCGCGAACGTGGCCAGCGCCCACCGCGCGAGGCCGATGTTGCCTCCGCCAGCCGCACCAACGCCGAGGCGGCGCCGGCACCGCAGCAGGCTCATTCTGCAGACCGTACCGCTGATCGCGCTGCAGATCGCGGCGCCGATCGGGCCACGGCAGATAGAACCGAGGAGCGTACTCGTCCCCGGCGCAGCGATGCGCCGCGCGAGGGCCGCTCGGAGGAGCGTCGTGAAGGGCGCAGGCAGGGTGGCCGCGATGAGCGTGACGCATCCCGCCGCCCACAAGAGAGAGCGCAGCATCAGGGCCGCCCGCGCCAGGAGGCTTCGACACGCAAGGATGAGGCTCCGCCCCGCAAAGGCGAGCAACGCGAGCGTGAGCGCGAGCCCGTAGCGTTCGGTCTCGACGAGAACGTGCCGGCACTTCTGCGGCGCCCCGTTCGTATCGCGGGGCGCTAGTCGGCCACCATGCAGCGCGTTCGTTCGGCCGAGCTGAAGGTCGAGTTCGCGCCACTACTGCTGCCAACAAAAAAAGCCGCGTTACCGCGGCTTTTTTCGTGCCCTCTGGCAGGAGGAATCAGATCGACTCCTTGAGTTCCTTGGCCGCGCGGAAGGCAACCTTCTTGCTGGCCTTGATCTTGATCTGCTCGCCGGTCGCAGGGTTGCGGCCGAGGCGGGCCGGCCGCTTGCGCACCTGGAGGATGCCGAGACCGGCAAGACGAACGCGCGAGCCCTTCTTGAGGTGCTTGGTGATCATCTCGACCGTCTGCGCGAGCATCTCGAGACCCTGCTTCTTCGGCAGCTCGTACGACTCCGCCAGTGCCGTGCCGAGATCACGCATCGTCACCGTCACTACCTTCGCAGGTGCTCCCTTTGCAGGTGCCTTCGCCGCTGCCTTGCTCGCCGCTTTCGCCATCTTGTGCCTCCTGGGTTCAACTTAAGTCTTGGTGTGAAAAGCACCGCTTACTTCGGCCAACCGTACTGCGGACGCCCGCCTGCCGCCCCCTGCAGGGTGGCCGCTTGATCGGCCGAGGCAACGTCCACGAGCCATGGCTGCTGGCTTCCCGTCCAGCTTTCTGCCCGTCGCCGAGAACCGTCGAAATGAGAGCACTTCATACTCTCCCGTCCGGCTCTGACTGCACGCCGCCGCATCGCGCAACACTCAGCGACTCAACGCGCAGGCAGCCGGATAACGCATGTTAGTGATGATGGGAAAGCAAAAACAGCACGAAAATGGGGGTTTTCGGCACTTCTTGGTCGATTTGCCGCGCCGATACGGGGATCGGCGGCACATCGCGCACGCAAAAGTGTCTCTCCGCACATCCGCGTTTCGATCTTCAGTACGGCGATGTCGAGCGCCGTCATGACGATGAACGCCGGTCGTTCGTACGCGTCTTCGGTGGGGAGCCTGGGGCGAGGACGCTGCGCACGCCCTTGGACTGTGTTGACACTTTCGGCCGCTGTCTCTAAACCAGCCGCGACCTACAGGTTGCCTTTTGGGGCCGCCTTCGGGGCCGTAGCTCAGATGGGAGAGCGCTGCAATCGCACTGCAGAGGTCAGGGGTTCGATTCCCCTCGGCTCCACCAACCCGCTTCCATGACACCTAATTTGCCGAAGTTTTTTGAGAGTGTTTCCCTCATCTCACGATGGGTACACTGCGGTTGAATTTGCCAACGCAGTGTCCTAGGTGTGGCAGGAAGGGAAGCACCACAAAATGCGATGGTGGTGACCGGCCCCATGGCCGAAGTGCCCTCAAGAAGCTTGGGCCGAATTTGTCGTGCAATGCGCTTCCGCTGCGCCGCACATCAAGCTCCGCGTCCGGCGCGTGACCTTAAGCTTCGTCCGGGAGGTGCATATGCCAGAAGCTGTCAGTCTCACCAAAATCCTGAAGGACGAAGATGTGCTTCTCGACGCCGCCATCGACAACAAGGCTGCGCTTCTTGCGGCCGCCGCGGAGCACCTTGGCCGTACCACGGGCCTCGCGCAGGACGTCGTATTGAAGGCGCTGACCGATCGCGAGAAGCTCGGGGCGACGGCCATCGGTCACGGCATCGCCGTTCCTCATGCAGGCATTGACGGTCTCGCAGCGCCGGCAGCCGTCTGCTTCCGATTGGCTCACCCCATCTCCTTCGGCGCTTCGGACAATAATCCCGTCGACCTCGTCTTCGTCCTCGTCTGGCCCAGCGACAAGCGAAGCGGACTGCTCGCAACCTTGGGCGGGCTGTGCAAAACGTTGCGCGCGGAAGCACTGCTGCAGGAGGTCAGAAAAGCCTCAAGTCGCGCCGAGATCCGAGAAATTCTCGCCCATGCGACCGCCGAAGCGACACCACGTCCCGGTGAAAGCTAGTCGTTCGGGTTTGCAGACGCCTCTGCCGCAACGCTAAAGTGGTGCCTGCACAGCAGGCGCCACTCCGGTGACTGCTGTGCAGATCCATCGGCCCACAGCCATCAAATTCGGAAGGCCCCCCGGCGAGCATGTCGATCGACGTCATTCTACTTACCGCCTTGATCGTATTGCCGTTCGCCGGCAGCCTCGTCGCAGCTTTCCTACCGACAAATGCCAGAAATGCCGAAGCATGGCTCGCAGCCAGCGTTGCGCTCGCCGGCCTCACAATTGCCGCCAGCTTCTTTAAGCCGATAGCCGCGGGCACGGTCGTTCGCGCCGAGTTCGAATGGCTGCCCCAGTTGGGGCTGAACTTCGTCCTCCGCCTCGACGGCTTCGCCTGGGCTTTCGTCGTTCTCGTCTGCGCAATCGGCCTGCTCGTCATCCTCTATGCGCGCTACTACATGTCTCCGGACGATCCGGTCCCGCGGTTCTTCTCCTTCCTGCTGGGCTTCATGGGCGCAATGCTCGGCATCGTCATGTCAGGAAATCTGCTCCAGATCGTATTCTTCTGGGAGCTCACGAGTCTCTACTCCTTCCTCCTCATCGCCTATTGGCATCACAATCAGAATGCCCGCGAAGGCGCACGCATCACGCTCACCGTGACGGCGGCGGGTGGCCTCTGTCTGCTCGCGGGAATGCTCCTGCTCGGCCAGATCGTCGGCAGCTACGACCTCGACGTCGTCTTCCGCTCTGGCGCTACCGTCACCGCCCATCCGCTCTATTTGCCGACCCTTCTCCTGATTGCCGCGGGCGTGCTGACGAAGAGCGCGCAGTTCCCGTTTCACTTCTGGCTGCCGCGCGCGATGACGGCGCCCACCCCTGTCTCGGCGTATCTGCATTCGGCAACCATGGTGAAGGCGGGCGTCTTTCTGCTGGCGCGCCTCTGGCCTGTGATGGCCGGGCACGACGCCTGGTTCTGGATCTTCACGACACTCGGCGCCACGACGCTGCTGTTCGGCGCTTTCCTCGCGCTGTTTCAGCAGGATCTCAAAGGCCTGCTCGCCTATTCCACCATCAGTCATCTCGGCCTGATCACGCCGCTGCTCGGGCTCGGCAGCCCGCTGGCGGCAGTCGCAGCCATCTTCCACATCATGAACCACGCGACCTTCAAGGCCTCGCTGTTCATGGCCGCCGGCATCATCGACCACGAGGCCGGGACGCGCGACGTGCGCCGGCTGGGCGGCCTCTTCCACGCCATGCCGATCACCGCCATTCTAGCGATGGTTGCCGCCGCCGCGATGGCCGGCGTGCCCCTACTCAACGGCTTTCTGTCGAAGGAGATGTTTTTTGCGGAGACCGTCGAGACGCACGTCTCTTCGGCCCTGGATGACGCGTTGCCCTATATCGCCACGCTCGCCGGCATGTTCAGTGTCGCCTATTCCTTGCGGCTGATCCATCAGGTGTTCTTTGGCCCACCGGCGACCGACCTGCCGCGCAAGCCGCACGATCCCGTCCTCTGGATGCTGCTCCCGATCGGTTTTCTCGTGCTCACATGCGTCCTTGTCGGCATTGCCCCGCAGATAACGGTCGGCGGCTTTCTGGACATTGCCGTGCGGGCCGTGCTCGGGGGTTCGACGCCGGAGTACAGTCTCGCCGTTTGGCACGGCTTCACGCCGGCACTTTGGATGAGCCTGCTCGCCCTCGTCGGCGGCATCGCAATCTATGCCCTCCTGCAGAAGTACCTCGCAGGCAATGTGGACGGCGCACCGATCCTGCGCCATCTCAAAGGACAGCGCATCTTCGAGCGTGCCGTCGCGCTCGCGTCGTGGCGCGGCGCGACCGCGCTCGTGAAATCATTGAGCTCGACAAGACTGCAGCCCCAGATCGTGCTTCTGCTCTGTGTCACGATACTCGCGGCGTTCTGGCCGCTGTCCAAGGGTCTGATCGACATTCATCTCCCACGGCTGCACGAGATCGACACGAGCTTCCTTCTCGTTTGGATCGTCGGGTGCTTTTGCGCCTTGGGCGCTGCGCAACAGGCCAAATACCATCGGCTTGCTGCCGTGATCCTAATGGGCGGCGCGGGCCTCTCGACGTGCATTACCTTTGCCTGGGCCTCCGCGCCGGATCTGGCGATGACGCAGCTCCTCGTCGAGATCGTGACGACCGTGCTTCTGCTGCTCGGCCTCAGGTGGCTGCCGAAGCGGCGGGAGGAGATAGACGAGCGGACGACCACCGCGCCGATTCTCGCGCGGCGCGTCCGCGATTTCGCGATCGCCGCGGTCGGCGGTGCAGGCTTGGCGGCGCTGTCCTACGCGGTCATGACGCGGCAGCAGTCCTACACCATCTCATCGAACTTCCTCGAGAAGGCCTACACGGAAGGCGGCGGGCGGAACGTCGTCAACGTCATTCTCGTCGACTTCAGAGGCTTCGACACGCTCGGCGAGATCGCCGTGCTCGGGATCGTCGCCATCACCGTCTACGCGCTGCTCCGCCGTTTCCGCCCGGCGCGGGACAGCGTCGTGCTCCCTGAGCAAAAGCGCTTCCAGAACGAATTCGACGCCGCGCACGATCAACTGAGCAAGGAACCCATCTCCGCCCACTATATGATCGTTCCCGGCCTCATCATGCGGCTTCTGTTCCCGGTCGTCGCCATGATGGCGATGTTCCTCTTCATGCGCGGCCACGATCTTCCGGGCGGCGGCTTTGTCGCCGGGCTGACCTTCGCCATTGCCTTCATTCTTCAATACATCGCCGGCGGCGCGCGGTGGGTCGAGGATCGCCTGACGGTTCTGCCTGTGCGCTGGATCGGCTTCGGCTTGTTGGCGGCCGGCGGCACAGGCGTTGGCGCGGCCTCCTTCGGCCGGCCATTCCTCACCTCGTCCTTCCAGTACGTGGATCTTCCCGTTCTCGGTCGCTTGCCGATGGCCTCGGCTCTGCTTTTCGACCTCGGCGTCTTCGCACTGGTCCTCGGAGCGACCGTCCTCATGCTCATAGCGATCGCCCATCAGTCGATCCGCGTCAGTCGCACGTCCAGCAAAGTCGCCCAGCCTGCGGAAGGAGCGACCTGATGGAGCTCGTCATCGCCCTTACCATCGGTGTTCTGGCCGGATCAGGCATTTGGCTGCTACTGCGGCCGCGCACCTTTCAAGTGATCATCGGGCTGTCGCTCCTGTCCTACGCGGTCAATCTCTTCATCTTCGGCATGGGGCGGCTACGGGTCGGCGCACCACCTGTGCTCGATCCATCGCAAACCGGCAATCTCGCCCGCTACGTCGACCCATTGCCGCAGGCACTCGTGCTCACCGCGATTGTCATCAGCTTCGCAATGACCGCCCTGTTTCTGGTGGTCATACTCGTCGCGCGGGGGCTCTCCGGCAGCGATCACGTCGATAGTGTGGAGCGGGAATCGTGAGACTCGCCGACCACCTGATCATCGCGCCGATCATCATCCCGCTGATTGCCGGCGGGCTCATGCTGCTGCTCGACGGCCGCCGCCGCGAGGCCATTGCCGCGATCAGCATCCTCTCGACGCTGTCGTTGCTCGCGGTTGCCATCACGCTTCTCATCTCGAGCACGGCGCCGGAGCCGGCACAGACCGTCAAGGTCTACCTCCTCGGCAACTGGCCGGCGAGCTTCGGCATCGTGCTTGTCGCCGACCGTCTCGCGGCCTTGATGCTGGTGCTCACGGCGACGCTTGGCTGTGCGGCCCTTCTCTTCGCGTTGGC
Organism: Pseudomonadota bacterium; assembly: GCA_023410905.1. Lineage (GTDB taxonomy): Bacteria > Pseudomonadota > Alphaproteobacteria > Rhizobiales > Hyphomicrobiaceae. The sequence goes on along the minus strand of JAEYPL010000173.1, from coordinate 60,505 downwards.
CTCCTGGCACCGCGCGGGCAGCTTCTTCCATCCGCTCTTCCAGTTCCTCCTCATGGGACTGAACGGCGCCTTCCTGACCGGTGACCTGTTCAATCTCTTCGTCTTTTTCGAAGTTCTGCTCGCCGCGTCGTACGGATTGGCACTTCACGGTTCGGGACGTGCGCGTGTCAGCGCGAGCCTCCACTACATCGTGGTCAATCTCGCCTCGGCCACGCTCTTCCTCATCGGCGTCAGCTTGATCTACGGCACCGCCGGCACGCTCAACATGGCGGCACTCGCCGAACGTATCCCGCTCCTCGATCCTTCCGAGCGACGGTTGATGGAGATCGGCGCGGCCATCCTTGGCATCGCCTTCCTCATCAAGGCCGCGGCGTGGCCGCTCGGCTTCTGGCTGCCGACGCTCTATGCGGCGGCAAGTGCGCCGGTGGCGGCACTCTTCGCGGTTATGACCAAGGTCGGCTTCTACGTCATTCTCCGCCTTGGATCGATAACGGCCGAGGCCGCAGGCGGCGCGTCAATTTTCTACGCCGAGGGCTGGCTGTTCGCGATCGGCATCGCGACCATGTGTTTCGCCGCGATCGGCATGCTGGCATCGCAGGATATGGGCCGCCTCGCGGGTTACAGCGTCCTGGTCTCCTCCGGGACGATGCTGGCCGCTATCGGGCTTGGCGGCACCGGCATGACCACCGCAGCGTTGTACTACCTTGTCAGCTCCACGCTGACGGTCGCCGCATTCTTCCTCCTCATCGAGCTCGTGGAGCGCGGCCGAACGCCCGCCGATGACGTTCTGGCCGTAACATTGGAAGCCTACGGCGCGGAGGAAGAGGGAGAATTCGACGAGGCGGAGGTGGTGGGCGTCGCGATCCCCGCGCTGCTGGCCGTGCTCGGCGTCGCGTTTCTCGCCTGCGCGCTGCTGCTCTCCGGCTTACCGCCGCTCTCAGGCTTCATCGCGAAGTTCGCTATTCTGAACAGCCTGCTCGATCAGCACTGGCTCACAGGCGGCGCCACCATTTCTCTGCAAGGCTGGACACTGCTCGCCGTCATTCTGATCTCTGGCCTCGCGACGATCGTTGCCATGACCCGCGCAGGCATCCGCACGTTCTGGACATTCTCCGAGCGCGAGCTGCCGCAGGTCCGCAGTGTTGAGCTCGGCGCGGTTGCCATCCTTCTCTTTCTCTGCGTCGCACTCACCGTACAGGCCGGGCCTGTCATGCGCTTCATGCAGGCGACGGCCAGCGGGCTGGAGCTGGGCCGGCCATACATCGGCGCCGTGCAGGCGATAACGCCAACCGTGCCCGCGCCAGGGGAGGTCACGCCATGAGCCGATGGCTGCCATTTCCCGTCATTTCCGCGATGTTGCTGGGCACATGGCTGCTGCTCAACGAAAGCTTTTCCGTCGCGCAGATCCTCCTTGGCGGTGCGGTCGCCATTGCCGGATCCTGGATCCTGGTGCGCCTCGATGCACCGCCGCTGCTCTTCAGGCGGCTGTGGATCATCATGCGGCTCGGCCTCGAAGTCTTCGTCGATATGATCCGGTCGAACATGCGCGTCGCGCGCCTTGTTCTCAAGGACAAGCGCGAGCGCACACCGGGCTTCGTTCGCATCCAGCTCAACGTGCGCTCTCACTACAGCCTCGCCGTCCTCGCGTGCATCATCACCGCCACGCCGGGAACGAGCTGGGTCGCCTATGATCCGGCCGGCAACGTGCTCATCATCCACGTTCTCGACCTCGCCGATGACGACGACTGGGGCGAGATCATCAAGGTCCGCTACGAGGGCCTGTTGAAGGAGATCTTCGAATGAGCGGAATGATCCTGACCGCGGCGCTCACCATATCCAAAGGCTTTCTGACGCTGGCGATGGCCGCTGCCGCCTTCCGCATCCTGCGAGGACCACGAGCCCAGGACCGCGTGCTCGGCATGGATACGCTCTACGTCAATGCCATGCTTCTGCTCCTCGTCTTCGGCATCGGCTCCGGCACCACACTCTATTTCGAAGTGGCCCTTGCCATCGGCCTGCTCGGCTTCGTTGCGACGGTAGCCATGGCAAAGTTCCTCATGCGTGGCGAGGTCATCGAATGAGCACGCTCGAGGAGCTGCCACTGTGGGCGGCCATTCTGACGTCGATGCTGCTCCTGCTCGGCTCCGGCCTCGCTCTGATCGGCTCGATCGGGTTGCTGCGCTTCAAGACGTTCTACGAGCGGATCCATGCGCCCACGCTCGGCACGACACTCGGCCTGTTCAGCATTCTGGCTGCATCGATGATCTATTTCTCCGTCGGCGAGACGCGCCCGGTCGTTCATGAGATCCTCATCGGCATATTCGTTACGACGACAACGCCGGTGACGTTCATGTTCCTGGTTCAAGCGACGCTTTACCGTGACCGCTTCGAAGGACGCGATCCGCTGGTCGGCCTGAGCGACGAGCAACGAGCCGTCAAGACGCCTGCCGATCCCTGAGCCTTCGATAGGAATTGTGGCGGCCCGTCCAGCTTGATACCGTCAGGCCTCGCGAACCCGTTCCGGGTCGAAACGAGGGGCCTGAACCGCATGACCGTGTCACCTCCCGTGAGAGAGCTGATCGCCAATGTCAGCGAGCCCTTCGAGCGGGCGCGGGCCATGCCGCCGAGCGTCTATACGAGCTCGGAATTCCTGGATCGCGAGATCAAGGATGTATTCGCCAAGGAGTGGGTGACGGTCGGCCGCGCCGATGCACTCAAGAAGCCCGGCGACTACCTCACGTACGAGCTTGCGGGCCAGCCGATCTTCGTCATTCGCGACGGCGACGGCAAGCTGCGCGCCATGTCGAACGTCTGCCTCCACCGCATGTCGACGCTGCTCGAAGGGTCCGGCAATAAGCGCGCGATCGTCTGCCCGTATCACGCCTGGACGTACAATCTCGACGGCACGCTGCGGGCCGCGCCGGCCATGCAGCTCAATCGCGACTTCTGCGCCGAGCACTATCGGCTGCCGGCAGTGCGGTGCGAGGAGTGGCTCGGCTGGATCATGGTCACGCTCAATCCGGAGCTGCCGCCCGTCGCCGAGCATCTCTCCGAGGTGCAAGGTCTCATCGACGACTTCGCCATGGAAACATACACCGAGACCTTCCGCGAGACCCACGTCTGGGACACGAACTGGAAGATCCTCGCCGAGAATTTCATGGAGAGCTATCACCTGCCGATGTGTCATGCGGGCACGATCGGCGGCCTCTCGAAGCTCGATGAAATGGACTGCCCGCCGGGCCTGCCGACGTTCAACTATCACACCATCCTGAAGGACGGCACGCTCAAGATAGCGCTCGCCCATCCAAACAACACGCGTATGCAGGGCGACCGCCGCCGCACCACTTTCCTGCTCGCCGTGTATCCGAGCATGCTCGTGACGCTGACGCCCGGCTACTTCTGGTATCTCTCGCTGCATCCGCACGGCGTCGGTCAGGTGCACATGATCTTCGGCGGCGGCATGTCGCCGGACTTCGTCAGCTCGCCCGACGCGCAGGCAAGCTTCGCGCAGCTCAAGACCCTGCTCGACAAAGTCAATGTCGAGGATCGCGGCTGCACGGAGCGCGTTTATCGCGGCGTCTCTGCGGGCGCGGCTCGCGCAGGTCATCTGAGCCATCTCGAGCGCCCGAACTACGACTTCGCGCAGTATCTCGCGGAGAAGACCGGCGGCTTCAGGCGCGCGTTCGACGGCCTCGTCGCCGCGAAGTGAACCTGAGCGACATCATCCACGCCCAATGCATGGAGCTCGCGCATGCCCATGACGACCATCGACCATGCGAGCCAGCCCAAGGACGAGTGGCGGCCGGGTGTGCTCACGCGCATGGTAGCGTCCGCTGCCAACGGCGCGTCGCAGCTTGCCGTGTTCGAGCAATGGTGCGATCCGGGCCTCGGCGCGCCGGCGCATCTCCATGCCGTCGAGGAAATACTGACCGTCCTCGAAGGCGAGGCAGAGGTATGGCTCGATGACGAGCGGCGCCGCCTCACGGCTGGCCAGTCGGCTGTCATTCCCGCCGGCCGCAAGCACGGCTTTCACAATACGGGCACGGGCATCTTGCGCGTTCAGGCCATACTCGCCTCCCCCGTGTTCGAAGCAGCCTATGACGACAAGCGGGAGACGCCGCGGCGCTGGCTGCCGCGAGGCGAGTAGCTTCCGGCCCCCGGCAGCCCAGTTGCCAAGCCCCTGACGGTAATATTGAATACGCCACAACGGAGGCCAACGAGCACTCCGACGCTCTGCTGACAGCGCAAGCATCCGCCATCCGGAAGCACGCGCTGCACCGCACGACGCCAATAACTAGAACCTGGGAGGATAATTTTGATGTCGCTGACACGTTTGCTTGTCGGCAGCGCGACTGCGCTGTCCTTGGCCCTCGCGGCCGCCCCTGCTAACGCGCAAATCTCCGGAGACGTCGTGAGGATCGGCGTGCTCACGGACATGAACAGCATCTACGCCGATATCAACGGCATGGGTGCCGTCGAAGCAGCCCGCATGGCCGTCGAGGATTTCGGCGGGACCGTGCTCGGCAAGAAGATCGAGCTCGTCTACGCCGACACTCAGAACAAAGCTGACATCGGCGTCACGGTCGGCAGTCGCTGGTTCGATGTAGACGGCGTGGACATGATTGCCGGCGCATCGTCATCGGCGGTCAGCCTGGCGATCCAGTCACTTGTTGCTACCAAGAACAAGGTCTTTCTCGCTTCCGATCCGGCCTCGTCCGATATCACCGGCAAGCTCTGCAACGCCAACACCATTCATTGGGTGTACGACACCTACGCGCTCGCGAACGGCACAGGCAGCGCCGTGGTGCAAGCCGGCGGCGACACCTGGTACTTCGTCACCGCCGATTACGCCTTCGGCCACGCACTCGAACGCGACGTCAGCGCGGTCGTGACGAAGTCGGGCGGCAAGGTCCTCGGCAGCGTCCGCCATCCGATCAACACCTCGGATCTCTCATCCTTCATTGTGCAGGCACAGGCCTCGAAGGCGAAGATCGTCGGCTTTGCCAATGCCGGCGGCGATACGATCAACTCGATCAAACAGGCGGCGGAATTCGGCGTCGTGAAAGGCGGGCAGAAGCTTGCCGGCCTCCTCGTCTTCATCTCGGACATCCACAGCCTCGGCCTCGAAACGGCGCAGGGCCTGCAGCTCACCAGCGCTTTCTATTGGGACCGGACCGAGGCATCGCGCGCCTGGTCGAAGCGTTGGGGTGATCGCTTCAAGAACCGCCGCCCGACGATGGCGCAGGCCGGCTTCTATTCAAGCATCATCCACTACCTCAAGGCCGTGCAGGCGCTCGGAACGGATGAGCCCGGCGACAAGGTTGTCGCGAAGATGAAGGAGCTGCCGACCGACGATCCGCTGTTCGGCAAGAGCTCCGTCCGAATCGACGGGCGCAAGATGCACGACATGTATCTCTTCGAGGTCAAGAGCCCGGCCGAATCGAAGGGCCCCTGGGACTACTACAAGCTCATTCGCACAATTCCGGCCGAGCAGGCCTTCCGCCCGCTCGATCAGGGCGGCTGCAAGCTGGCGGCGAAGAACTGATACGTGATCACGACGATCGCTGCGCTCATCACGCAGCGGTCGTCGATGCTAAGACGTGAGCTTGACCACTTCGCACGCCGAGCACCGCAGCGGGATCGATCCGCTGACAGGATCCGCGCGGTCGGTCGCAATGGCATTGTTCACATTGGCGGCCAACGGATGCGCCGCATCATACGGCGTGCCGGTTTCGCCCCTCGCCCACCATCCGTGCTGGCCGAAGACAGCGCCGGGCACGAGCCCCGCAACAATGGCGGCCTTGGCGACGACCGTTCCGCCGCGCGTGCGCACTTCCACCCAGTCGCCGTGTCCGATCGCGCGGCTATCTGCATCGGCGCGCGAAATCTCGAGCACAGGATCGGGCATGAGTCGCCGGAGTGATGCGATATTCCGATGCTGGCTGTGGCAGAAGGCGATCGTCTTGGCGCTCCCGAGAAGGAGCGGAAACCGTGCGTCGCGCGAAGGCGCATCACTCGAAGCAATGCGCGGCACGCCTTCCTGGCCAACCTGGGCAAGACGCTCCGAATAAAGCTCGATCAATCCGGTCGGCGTCGGGAACCCTCGCGGGTGACCATCGACCTCTGTCTCATGCGCACCGAGTTGCACAGAACCGTCGAGCCAGATCCCCGCGGGATGCGCGCGCAGCTTGTCGACGCTCAAGCCGGCCGGTTTCAACACCGCGTCGTGTCCAGTATCAGCGCTGAGGTCGAACATCTTCGAAGCAAGACCCAGTCGCTCCGAGAGTGTGAGAACGATATCCGTATCGGATCGCGTCTCACCGCGCGGCGCAATGACCGGCGGGCGCAGTTGCACGAGGCGCATGCCATCCAGACTCACGTCGAAGCCCGTGCGCAAACCTTCGCGCTCCCACGATGTCGCGGCAGGAAGCAGAATGTCGGCATAGGTGGCGGTCGGATTGACGAAGAAGTCCGCATGCACGTGGAAGTCGAGCGCGGCAAGCGCGCGGCGCCCGAGCTCGGCGTCCGGCTGTGAGACGAGTGCGTTCGTGCCGAAGGAGACGAGCGCCCGCACAGGATAAGGCGCGCCATTCAGGATGGCTCCGTAAACGTCGCGTGCCGTCACCCATCCATTGAGGCCGGGACCGAGCGGCCGCTCGGCGAGGCCAATCGCCTTGGCGCTCTGCTCCGCGGAAATGAGATCTCGGCCGGAGATATCGCCGAACGCCGCGGCGCCCCCCGGCACATTGCCGCCGGCGCGGCCGTAGCTGCCGGTGAGAGCATAGAGGATCGACATCGCGCGATCGGTCTGCGTCGCGGTGATGCTCTGGCCGACGCCGTTCCACGCATAGTAGGCCACGGACTTCGCGCCAGCGAGGATATCGGCGGCCTTCGCGAGATCGCGCGGCGAGACGCCGCTCAGCTCCGAAACGCGCTCGGGCGTCATCTCGGACACAGCTTCGGCGATCTCATCGAAAGCCGAACGGCAGGTGATCTTGCCATGAACGGTCTCGACCTCACCTCGCCAGTGAAGTGCGGGCTTGCCTGTTCCCTCCCAGGTTCTGCGCGCTGGATCATAGGCGACGAAGGCGTTGCCATCGAACGCGCGCGCGAGCAGCACGCTGTCGCGACCGCCCGCAACGACATCACTCTCCTTGAGGAAGCGCCCCGTATCGCTACGCACGAGCAGCGGACCATTCGTCCATCGCGAAGCGTAGTCCGCATCAAAACGCGGATCCTGCAGGAGCAGATGCAGAAGCCCAAGTGCCACGGCCTGATCCGATCCGGGGCGCACTTGCAGCCACTGCGTCGCGCGCCGCGCGAGGACAGTCGGCTTGGGATCGATGACGATCATACGCGCACCGCGCTTCAGGCCCTTTTGAATCTCCGCCGTGCGCGCGAGCCATGTCGCGGCGGGATTGTTACCCCAGAGCAGGATACAATCCGTGTTGGCGAAATCCGGCGTGCCAATGTCGTGGCCGTACGTGAAGCGGCTCGCATAATCCTTGTGCCAGTTGCAGATCTCGGTCGCGTAGATCGTATTCGGGCTGCCGAACGCGCGGATGAAGCGCTCGACCCACGAAATGCAGTCCGACATATGCGAGCCGCTCGGCGTCGTGACCGAGAACGCCACCTGCTCGGGTCCATGATCGCGCGCGATCCCACCCATCTTGCGCGCGATCTTGTCGAGTGCCTCATCCCAGCTTATGCGCTTCCAGCCAGGATCGGCCGCGCCCTTCGGATTGGTGCGTCGCATGGGATGAAGAATGCGATCCGGATGGTAGACCAGATCGGGCGCGGCCTTACCCTTGGGACAGAGCTTTTCGCCGCTCGGATGCCCCTCCAGCGGCTCGATGCCGAGAAGTTTTCCGTCCTCCACCAGAGCTGTGCAGCCACACCGCGAGCGGCACTGCGTGCAGAAGGCCGGGATTCGCTGCTGCATGATGATGCGGACTCCGAGCTGCATTTCCAGACAGGCTACAGCGCAGGCCTACAAATAAGAAGGGCCGGCAAAGGCCTGCCTGCCCTGCCGGCCCGTCGATGCTCCCGGCTGTCTCAGCCTGCCTTGCGGTTCTGCCGGTTGGCGACGAGGTCTTCGACAACGGCCGGTTCTGCGAGCGTCGAGGTATCGCCGAGATTGGAGAAGTCATCCTCGGCGATCTTGCGCAGAATGCGGCGCATGATCTTACCCGAGCGTGTCTTGGGGAGGCCCGGCGAGAACTGAATCCAGTCGGGCGAAGCCGTCGGGCCGATGATCCGGCGGACAGTCGCGACGAGTTCCTTCTTCAGGTCCTCGGACGGCTGATTGCCCTGGATCAGCGTGACGTAGCAGTAGATGCCCTGGCCCTTGAGATCATGCGGCGCACCGACGACGGCAGCCTCGGCCACCTTCGGATGCGCGACGAGCGCGCTCTCGACCTCGGCCGTGCCAAGACGGTGACCTGACACGTTGATGACGTCGTCGACGCGTCCCGTGATCCAGTAATAGCCGTCCTGGTCGCGCCGGCAGCCATCGCCGGTGAAGTATGTTCCGGGATACGTCGAGAAGTACGTCTGCACGAAGCGCTCGTGATCGCCGTAGACCGTGCGCATCTGGCCCGGCCAGCTATCGAGGATCACGAGATTGCCCGCGCCTGCACCCTCGATGGTCGTGCCCTTCTCATCGAACAGCGCAGGCTGAATGCCGAAGAACGGCCGCGTCGCTGAGCCGGGCTTGGTCTTGGTTGCACCCGGCAGCGGCGTGATGAGAATGCCGCCGGTCTCCGTCTGCCACCACGTATCGACGATCGGGCAACGATTGTCGCCGACGACGTGGTTGTACCACTCCCAGGCTTCCGGATTGATCGGCTCGCCGACCGAACCGAGCAGGCGCAGCGACGCGCGGCTCGTTCGCTTCACGAAATCATCGCCGGCGCCCATGAGCGCGCGGATCGCCGTCGGCGCCGTGTAGAATGTGTTGACGCTCCACTTGTCGACGACATGCCAGAAGCGCGAAGCGGTCGGGTAGTTCGGCACACCCTCGAACATGAGCGTCGTCGCGCCATTAGCGAGCGGACCGTACAGGATGTAGCTGTGGCCGGTGACCCAGCCGACGTCCGCCGTGCACCAGTAAATATCGCCGTCGTGATAGTCGAAGACATACTGGTGCGTCATCGACGCGTACACGAGATAGCCACCGCTCGTGTGCAGCACGCCCTTGGGCTTGCCGGTCGAGCCGGACGTATAGAGGATGAACAGCGGGTCTTCCGCGCTCATCTCCTCGGGTGGGCAGTCGGCGCCGACTTTCTCCTGCGCCTCATGCAGCCAGATATCGCGCTCAGGCTTCCACGCAATCTCGCCGCCCGTGTGCTTGACTACGAGCACCTTCTCATCACCCTTGCCGACCTTGGCGAGAGCATCGTCGGTGTTCTTCTTGAGAGGGATCGGCCGGCCGCCACGGACACCCTCGTCCGCCGTGATGATGAATTTCGAGGCGCAGTCCTCGATGCGCCCGGCGAGGCTGTCCGGCGAGAAGCCGCCGAAGACGACAGAGTGAACAGCGCCAATGCGCGCGCAGGCGAGCATGGCGTATGCCGCCTCCGGGATCATCGGCAGATAGATGGTGACGCGGTCGCCCTTCTTGACGCCGTTCGCCTTGAGCACATTCGCGAACTTGCAGACCTTCTCGTAGAGCTGGCGATAGGTGATCTGCTGATCGACGGTCGGGTCATCGCCCTCCCAGATGATCGCGACCTGATCGCCTCGCGTCTGCAGATGGCGATCGACGCAGTTGGCGCACACATTGAGCGTGCCGTCCTCGTACCACTTGATCGAAACGTCGCCCGGTCCGTACGATACGTTCTTTACCTTGCTGTACGGCTTGATCCAGTCGACCCGCTTGCCGACGTCGCCCCAGAAGCCCTCGGGATCCTCGACAGAGCGCTTGTACATCGCCTGATATTTCTGCTCGTCGACCCAGGCGCGGCTCGCCCATTCCGCCGGCACGGCATAGATCTTCTCGGACATCTGTTTCGCTCCCGTCACCTGCCCCGCTGCCGGGGCCAATCTTGAGACTGCTGTTGGCCGGCATTATCGGTATGCGGCGGGGTCGGGGCAACCGCCTCGTTGGTCGAATGCTGAATGCCGCAGGCGCGGCCGGCGCGTGGCTCGAGTGGGCCGGCTTCAACGGCAACAGGGTTCCGGTTGTGCCGCGAATGCACTACAAACCATGGCAAAGATCATATCTGGGGAGGCGCCGGCGCTCGGCTCGCGTCTGAGAGGGCATAGATGAGTGTGGCCGGCTTTCTCGCGCAGCTCCTCAACGGAGTGCAGTACGGGCTCCTGCTGTTCCTGATCGCCAGCGGCCTCACGCTGATCTTCGGCGTCATGGGCATCATCAATCTGGCCCATGGCTCGCTATTCATGGTCGGCGCGTACGTCGCCTTTCTCGTGACGCGGAGTTTCGGCTCGGCATGGCTCGCGCTGCCCGTGGCCCTGCTGGCCGGTGCAGCATTCGGCGCGCTGCTCGAGCGCGGACTTTTCCGGCATTTCTACAAGCGCGATCACCTGGACCAGGTGCTGCTGACCTTTGCGCTCATCCTGCTCTTCGAGGAAGCCCGCTCGATCATCGTCGGCAATGATTTCTACTCCGTCCCTGTACCGGCGGCCTTCGATTTCTCCGTGCCGATCACGGCCGGTTTTTCCTACTCGGCCTATCGCTTTGCGGTCATCGGCGTGTGCCTCGCGCTCGCCGTCGCGCTCTTTCTCTGGATCGAGCGCACGCGTATGGGCGCCATCATCCGTGCCGCAGCCGAGAAACCCGAGATGGTCGACGTGATCGGCATCGATGCGCGACGTGTGCACATGACCGTCTTTGCCGTCGGCACCGCGCTCGCGTTGACGGCCGGCGTGCTCGCGGCGCCGCTCTACTCCGTCTATCCCGGCATGGGCGACGGCTTCCTCATCATCTCGTTCGTGGTCGTGGTGATCGGCGGGCTCGGCTCCATCTCGGGCGCGTTCTGGTCGGCGCTCCTCATCGGCCTCGTCGACACGCTCGGCAAAGCCTATGTCCCCGCCGTCGCCGGGCTTGCCATCTACGTCCTCATGGCCGCGGTCCTGCTCTGGCGGCCGACAGGCCTCTTCGGTCAGCGTGGCTGAGGAGGGACGCACACTATGCTTCCGACGCCGAAAGGAGCGTTCGCACTAGCCGCCGCCGCAGTGGCGCTGGCGATGCTGCCGTTCATGGCGCAGCCCTACTATGTCGAGCTTGCGACGACGGCACTCGTCGCCGCCATGCTCGCGCTCAGCCTACAGCTCCTTGTGGGTTGCACGGGCCTCGTGAGTCTCGGCCATGGGGCGTTCTATGGCTTGGCTGCCTACACTGTCTACCTTGTGACGCCCGAGGATGCCGGCCTCTCGATCATGATCACACTGCCGCTCGCGGTGCTGACAGCGGGTGCTGCGGCGCTACTCGTCGGCGCACTATCGCTCAGGACGCGCGGCTTCTTCTTTCTCATGGTCACGCTCGCCTTCGGGCAGATGATTTTCTTCATCTTCCACGATACCAAGCTCGGTGGCGGGACGGATGGCGCCTACCTCGCGCGCCCCGCACTCTCGTTCCTGGGTCTCGAACTGACCTACACGCGGCGCCAACGCCCGATTTATCTCTATTACGTCGCGCTCATTCAGCTCGTTGCCATGTATCTGTTCCTGGCTTTCCTGCTGCGCTCGCTGTTCGGCCGCGTGCTCGAAGGCATCCGCGTCAACGAGCACCGCATGCGCGCGCTCGGCTACGACACGTATCGCTATAAGCTTGCGGCCTTCGTCATCGCGGGTGCGCTTGCCGGCGTCGCAGGTCATATGTGGGCCATGCATCGCGCGTTCGTGAACCCCGAGATCGTCGGCTGGCATCGCTCTGCCGAAGCCTTGCTCATGATCCTGCTCGGCGGGCTGCAATCGTTGCACGGGCCCATCCTCGGCGCGCTCGCATTCACCGGCCTCGGAGAGCTGCCGCAGCTCGTCGGCGATGCAAAGCCTTTCGCCCGGTTCTTCGCCGCGATCGGTCTCGATGATCTCGGCCTCAGGATACAGGCTCTCGCCGAGCGCAAGCTGCTGCTGGAAGGACTCGTCATTCTCGCTGTAGTTCTGGCCTTGCCGCGCGGTCTTGCGAGCCTGCGCCTCCCGCGCTTCATCCGGCCGGCATACGGCGATCCGCCCGCGCCCAATGAGCAGGTGCGGCCATGAAGGCAGACCCCGCACCCGTCCTCGAGACGACCGCCCTCAGCAAATCCTTCGGCGGTCTCTCGGCTGTGCGCGACGTATCGCTCGCACTTCGTCGTGGCGAGCTGCACGCCGTGATCGGACCCAACGGCGCGGGCAAATCCACACTCGTCAACCTGCTCTCGGGCGAACTGAAGCCTACGTCCGGCGAAATCCGCCTCGATGGCCGGCTTGTCGACAGCACTTCCGCGCCGCGCATGACCCAGGCCGGCGTCGCCCGCTCGTTCCAACGCACGAACATCTTTCCACCGCTTTCGGTTCTGGAAAACGTCCGCCTCGCTGCTCAAGCCATCCACACGCCGACGCGCGAATTGCTGCGCCCGCGTTCGTCGGCGCGCGATTTGGATGCACGCGTCGCGGCCGTACTCGAACGCATCGGCCTTCACGAGGCACGCCACCGCATTGCCGGGACGCTGTCGCACGGTGAACAGCGCCTGATCGAGATCGCGATGACGCTCGCGGGCGATCCGCGTGTACTGCTGCTCGACGAGCCGCTGGCTGGCATGGGCAATGAGGAATCCCAAGCCATGGCGCGCCTGCTGAAAGGGCTCGCGCGCGACTACGCCGTCCTGCTCATCGAGCACGACATGGACTTCGTCTTCTCCGTCGCCGATCGCATGACTGTCATGGTGGAAGGTGCGCTGCTTGCGAGCGGGACACCGCAGGAGATCCGCGCGGACGCCGCCGTGCAGCGCGCCTATCTCGGGTCATCGACATGACCGACGCGCGCCAACGGCCGACCGGCGTCCAAGCCGAAGAAATCCTCGCTGCAACGGATCTTCACGCCTTCTATGGCACGAGCCACATTCTGCGCGGCGTCACGCTCCACGTTCGCCGCGGCGAGACGATCGCGCTCATGGGGCGCAATGGCATGGGCAAGAGCACGCTCATCCGCACGATCATGGGGCTGGTGCCAGCAGCCTCGGGCCGCGTCGAACTTGCTGGCATCGATGCGACACGCTTGCCGACATTCGCCCGATCGCAACGGGGCGTCGCCTACGTGCCCGAGGGACGCGGCATCTTCGGCACACTGTCCGTTGCGGAAAATCTGGATATCGCCGCGCGTCCCGGCCCGGACGGCGCAAGGGAATGGACCATTCCGCGCGTGCTGGAGCTTTTTCCACGCCTCGCCGAGCGGCGCACGAACCGCGGAGACCAACTCTCGGGCGGCGAGCAGCAGATGCTGGCCATCGCCCGCGCGCTCCTGACCAATCCGCGCCTCATCATTCTGGACGAAGCGACCGAAGGCCTTGCGCCGCTGATCCGCGAGGAAATCTGGGCGACCATACGGCTCGTGCGCGCATCCGGCCTCGCTGCCCTCATCGTCGACAAATCCGTGAAGGAGCTTGCACACGTCGCCGATCGCGTCGTCGTGCTCGTCAAGGGCGAGGTCGTACATGAGGGAGCGCCCGCGACGCTGCTCGCCGATCCCGAACTCATGCACCGCCATCTCGGAGTTTGACGCCAAATGCTCTCGATGGACATCGGCGGAAGAGCCATCGAATACCGCGTCATTCCGGGCGCGGTCTCGGATCGTCCGCCGCTCGTGTTCCTGCATGAAGGGCTCGGCTGCGCGGCGCTATGGCGTGACTTCCCGGACAAGGTCGCCCGCGAACTCGGCGCACCCGCGCTCGTCTATTCGCGCTTCGGCTATGGGCAATCGGCGGGCCTCGAAGGCCCGCGTACGCCCCACTTCATGCACGAGGAAGCCCTCGACGTTCTGCCTGTGCTGCTCGATCGCGCCGGCATTATGCAACCGCTGCTGATCGGCCACTCGGATGGCGCATCTATCGCACTCATTCATGCTGCCTCAGCTGGCCGCCCGGTCGCGGGGCTCGTGCTCATGGCACCCCATATCATGGTCGAACCCATATCGGTCGAAAGCATCGCACGCATCAGCGTGACCTATGCCGAAGGACCGCTTCGCGCGCGCCTCGCCCGCTATCATGCGCATGTCGACGATGCCTTCCATGGATGGGCCGATACCTGGCTCGATCCCGCCTTTCTCGACTGGTCGCTCGATGCCGAAGCGCGCGCATTAAGCATACCGACACTTCTCGTTCAGGGCCGCGACGACGAATACGGCACTCTGGCGCAGATCGATCGCATCGCTGAGCTCGCGCAGGGCCCCACCGAGCAGGTGGTGCTGGACAAGTGCGGACATTCGCCTCACCGCGATCAGGAAGCCGCCGTGCTCGCGGCTATTGCCGATTTCGCCGGGCGGCACTTCCCGGGCAAGACGACGTAGAACCAGGAACTGCGCCATGGCCAAGAAGCAGAAGAGCAAAACCCGCAATACGCGGCGCAATGCCAAGTCGAACGCCGCTCCCGCGCGCTTTGATCTCGACAATCCCGTGCTGCCGACGGGCATGGAGGAAGCGTCGCTGACGAGCGGCGGCTATCCCTACGACAAGAAGATGAAGCGCGGGGAATTCGAGGACGAGCTGAACAAGCTCCACATTCAGCTTGCGCACCTGCAAAGCTGGATGCGGGCGAAGGGCGAGCGCATTGTTTGCCTGTTCGAGGGGCGCGACTCGGCAGGCAAAGGCACGTGCATCAGTCATTTCGTGCGCCACCTCAATCCGCGCCATGCCCGCGTCATAGCACTCGACAAGCCGACCGAGACCGAAAGCCGGCAGTGGTACTTCCAGCGCTATGTGCCGCATCTACCGCCAGGCGGCGGCATGTCGCTCTTCGATCGCTCCTGGTACAACCGCGCCGGCGTGGAGCGCGTCATGGGCTTCTGCACGGAAGGGCAACACGCCGTCTTCCTGCGCGAGGCGCCGGAGTTCGAAGGCATGCTCGTGCGCGACGGCATACGCCTCTTCAAATTCTACCTCGAGATCGGCCGCGAAATGCAGCTCGTCCGCTTTCACGAGCGCCGCCATGATCCGCTCAAGCAGTGGAAGATCAGCGACATCGACCTCGCCGCCATGGCGCGCTTCGACGACTACAGCGCCGCCAAGGAGGAGATGTTCCGCTTCACGCATACAGCGACCGCGCCGTGGACGGTCATCTTCGCCAATGACCAGCGCCGCGCGCGTCTCGAAGCAATCCGGTCGGTGCTTTGCGCGATCGACTATGAGGGCAAGGACGCAGCCGCAATTGGAAAGCCCGACGCCAATATCGTCGGCGCCGGGCCCAAGTTCTTCGCAACGAGATAGGCAATTGGCCGGAGCCTGAGCCCCGGCCAGCCATTGAGACGATCAAACGCTCTCGTTCGAGAGAATGTCGCCGAACATCTCGAAGCTCTCGCCTTTCACGCGCGCCATCTGGACCGACTGCAGCGGATAGAAATCCGTGGCGCTCGTGTTCACCTTGATGCCCTGAATCAGCAGCGGCGCCTCATAGCCTTTGAGGCTCGCGGCCTGATTCATGACATTCTCGCGCGTGAGCGTATCGCCGCACTTCTTCAGCACTTCGATCATCGTATGCGTGACCGAGTAGCCGTAGTTGTGCGTGTCGTCCTTGATGTCGAAGCTCGACATATACTTCGCCATGAAGGCCTTGAAGGCGACGACATCCGGCGCGCTCGCAAACTGCGGGTCATTGGCGTCCTTGCGGTAGAGAGCCAGCATCACGCCCTGCGACGCATCGATACCCGCCGGCTTGAATACCGAGCCGAACGAGGACGATACGTTGTTGAGGTAGTGCGCGGGCTTCCAGTCGATCTCTGCCGCCTTCTTGATCGCCTGCGCGGCGAACTTCGGCGTGGTGATGTTGAAGAACACGTTGGCGCCAGTGTTCTTCAGCTGGATCATCTGGCTGTCGACCGTCGGATCCGTCACCTCGTAGGTCGCAAGCTGAGCAATCAGATTCTTCTTGTCGCCGAGGCCTTGGAGGAAGCCGTTGTAGTAGTCCTTACCGTAATCGTCATTCTGCATGAGAATACCGATCTTCGGATCCTTCACCGTGGCAAGGATGTGCTTGGCATAAATCGCGCCCTCGGTCGCGTAGTCCGGCTGCCAGCCCATGGTCCAGGGGAATTCCTTGGGCTGCCCCCACTTCGACGCGCCGGTCGCCACGAAGAGCTGCGGCACCTTCTTCTGGTTCATGTAGCGATGGATCGCCGTATTGGGCGGCGTGCCGAGCGTGTTGAACAGCAGCAGCACCTTGTCCTGCTCGACGAGCTTGCGCACCATCTCGACGGTCTTCGGCGGGCTGTAGCCGTCGTCGTAGGTGATGAACTCGATCTTGCGGCCGTTGATGCCGCCGTTGTCGTTGACCATCTTGAAGGTGGCTTCGATGGTGCGGCCGATGTTGCCGTAGGCCGAGGCATTCCCCGAATAGGGGCCGGAGTGGCCGATCTTGATCGTGCTGTCGCTCGCGCCGTCGTCGTACTTCTTGCCTTGGGCGATAGCCGGAAAGCCGACCACGCTGGCGGCCGCAATCGCGGAGCCGCCGACCAGAACATCTCTGCGGGTTCTCTTCGTCATGTGCTTCCTCCTTTGAACGGCCTTGTTATGAAGAGGCTCTATCTGGGCACGTTTCAGCGCCTATCCGGGTGGTCGGATCTTCCGCCACAATGAGGCAAGCCCTCCGGCAATGCCCATGGGCATAGTGTACATCAAGACGATCAAGACGATGCCGTAGATCGTCCAGGGCTCCAGATGAATGGGTAGATGGACGGTCGACGTCACCCATTTCGTCAGGGCATCGGCGTACTTCTCGATGAACTGGACGAAAAAGCCTCCAACGATCGCGCCGGACAGCGTCGCGATACCGCCGATGACAGCGCCGACGAGGATGGCGATCGACAGCTCGAAGCGGAAGCTGTCCGGCGATACGAACTCGAAAATAATGGCGTGCAGTGCACCGGCGAGACCGACATAAAGCGCGCTGATGCCGAACGTGATCGACTTCGTGCGCGCGGAATTGATTCCCATGGTATCGGCAGCCAGCGGCTGATCGCGGATAGCCATCATCGCGCGCCCCATGCGGCTTTGGACGATGTTCCGCGCCACGATGAACATCACGACTGCACAGGCCAGAACGACGAGGTACAGCCACTGATCGGGACTGAGCGGCATTCCGAAGGGCGGATCGGGCTTGAAGATATTGATGCCCTGAACGCCGTGCGTGAACGGCTCGAAGTGGCGATATTTCAGGAACTGCGGAACGGCGATGGCCAGCGCGAACGTCGCGAGCGCGAGGTAGTGCCCCTCCAGTCGCAGCGCGGGCCGGCCGAAGAGGTATCCAATGACGAAGCAGACGAACATGGCGGGCGGCAGCGTCGCCAGATAGTGCATTTCGTAGCGGTCGATGAGGATCGCGGTGACATAGGCACCGACCGCGAAGAACGCACCATGGCCGAGCGAGATCTGCCCGTTGAAGCCGATCAGCAGGTTCAGGCCGAGAACCGCGATCGAGTAGACGATCATCAGCGAGAGCTGAAGGAAGTAGAAATTCGAAATGAGGCCGGTTTGTCCGCCGATCAGCGGGAGGAGCGCGGCAAATATGACCCCGAGCCAGATCCACTTCGGCACGGGCCGCCGCAGTCCGGCCAGCGGCACCGGTGTCGTAGCCGTATCGGTGTTTGCGGGCGTTTGCGTGGTCATCGTAGTGGCCATGCTCAGACCCTCTTCACGGTAACACGGCCAAAGAGGCCTGAGGGTTTCAGGGTGAGCACCGTAATGACGATGATAAGCGCCACCGTCAGCTTCTCACCGTTGCCGATGAGGTAGAAGCCGGTCGCGCGCTCCAGCATATTGCCGAGATAGGCGACCATGTTCTCGAGCACGCCGACGATGAAGCCGCCAGCAACCGCGCCGCCGGGGCTCGATATGCCGCCGACCAGGGCACCTGCGAAACCGTAGAGCAGGATGCCGGCCATCATGTTGGGCTCGAGGTAGACGACCGGCGCCACGAGCACGCCCGCCACGGAACCGACCGTCGCGGCAAGCCCCCAACCGAGTGCCAGCATCCAATCGACATTGATGCCGACGAGCCGCGCAGAGGTCGCGTTGAGGGCCGCGGCACGCATCGCAAGCCCGAGCGGCGTGAAGCGGAAGAAGCAGAACAGCAGGGCCAGCATCCCCACTGCCACAACGATCATCCCGATCTGATGCGGCCCGATGATCCCCGAGCCCGCAAAGCTGACGTTCGGAAATGGCGAGGGAAAGGGTTTGACGGTGTGCGTCCAGATGGCGCCGGCCAGCGAATGGAAGATCGCCAGCAGACCAATGAAGACGACGACGACCGAGAGCAGCGGCGCGGTGTGCAAGGGTCGTAATATGATGCGCTCTATGAGCACGCCGATGATGAACGAGAACAGCATGGTCGCGGGGAGCGCGATCCAGAATGGATAGCCCCAGTTGAGGAGCTGCCAGCAGACGAAGGCGCTGAACATCGCCATCTCGCCCTGGGCGAAGTTGATGTGGTTCGTCGAGACGAAGATCATGACAAGCGCAAGAGCGAGCAGCGCGTAGATCGCCCCGTTCGCCAGTCCCGATGCGACCTGCTGAAGTAGCTGCTCCATGACGATCCGCTGTTCCGGCTGCCGAGATCAGTATCCGAGATAGGATTTGCGTATCTGCTCGTCCGACTTAACGTCCGCCGAGGTACCCGACATCACGACGCTCCCCGTCTCGAGCACGTAGGCATGATCCGCGAGATCGAGCGCGAGGGCCGCGTTCTGCTCCACGAGCAGCATCGAGACCTTCGCCTCCTCGTTGATCCGCCGCATGATGCGGAAGATCTCCTGCACGATGAGCGGTGCGAGACCGAAGGACGGCTCGTCCAGCAGCATGAGGCGCGGCCCGAGCATCAGTGCGCGTGAGATGGCGAGCATTTGCTGCTCGCCACCGGACAGCGTGCCCGCCTGCTGCGCCATGCGCTCCTTGAGACGCGGGAAATATGTGAAGACCATGTCGAGATCGCGCGCCGCGGCGGCCTTGTCGCGCCGCGTGTAGGCTGCGACCCGCAGGTTCTCCTCGACGCTGAGTTCGGTGAACGTGCCGCGCCCCTCGGGCACATGCCCGACGCCCAGACGGACGACGGATTCCGTCGCCTTGCCCGTGACCGGCTCGCCGTCGATCGTCACGCTGCCCTCGGCACGCACCATACCGCAGATGGCGCGGAGCGTCGTCGTCTTGCCGGCGCCGTTCGCCCCGAGCAGCGTCGTGATCCCGCCCTTGGCAAGCGAAAAGCTGATGCCGTGGAGCGCCTGTGAAGGACCGTAGTAGGCCTTGAGATCCTTGACTTCCAGCATGTTGCTCATGTCTCGGCTCCCGTGCCGAGATAGGCCTTGATCACTTCGGGATCGCGCTGCACCTGCGCAGGAGTGCCCTCGGCGATCTTGCGGCCGAAATCGATCGCGACGACCTTGTCCGACACCGCCATGACCAAGCTCATGTGATGCTCGACCAGCAGGACGGTGACCTTCTGGAGATCGCGCACGCGACGGATTTGCGCCTCCAGCACGCCAATCTCCTCATGATTGAGACCAGCGGCCGGCTCGTCCAGGAGAAGGAGCTTCGGACTGGCGGCCAGAGCACGCGCAAGCTCGACACGCTTGCGGATCGGAAATGGCAGTGGCCCCGCCTGCATGGCGGCAAAGGGCTTCAGATCCATGAACTCGATGAGTTCCCAGGCCCGCTCGGTAATGCGCTGTTCTTCGGCCGCAACGCCCGGCAGACGGAGCGCCGTCGCGAGGAAGCCGGAGGAGCTCTGGCTGTGACAGCCGACCTTGACGTTGTCGAGCACGCTCAAGCGATCGAACAATGCGACGTTCTGGAAGGTTCTGCCGAGACCGATGGTCGGAATCTCGTGGCGCGGCGAGCTGAGGATCGATTTCCCCTCGAAGAGAATATCGCCGTCATTGGGGATGTAGAGGCGGGAGAGGCAATTGAAGAGCGTGGTCTTGCCAGCTCCATTCGGCCCGATGAGGCCCGCGATCTCACCGCCGTGGATATCGAATGTGATCCCGTCGAGCGCGACGATGCCACCAAACCGTACGGAAACGTTCCTGACACTCAGCAGCGGTTGCGGAGACGATGAAGTCTCCTGCCGCGCCGAGACAGGCTCGACAACAGCGACCACTCATTCCCTCCCATCACAGGCAGCAGCTTCGTGCCGACCGCTCATCATCATCGCATTATTTGTCCGCGAACCCGCCGACACCTGCGAATTTGGCGGCAGCTTGCCGCGTTTCACCCGGCGCGTCCAGTGCCTTGTTCTCCCTGGCACTGTCGCTGGCATACCAACAGTCCGCCCCGCGAACGGGCGCGCAGAGCGAACGGATAGCGGTTTCGACGCAACCCCGCGTTGCACGCGAGAGGCCCCTCGGCCTCGAATGCTTGACCCTGCCTCCGAGAGGGGCTAGCTCAACACTCGATCGAACCCTACCGACGCGGGCATTCTGCCGCCGAAGGCTGGAATTCCGAGATCGTCCGCAATTCAAACGGTCCCGCCCGCACGCTGAGATCATGAGCGCGAGCCCACTTGCACGATACAATGCGCGCGTCGAAGCCGGAGAAGCGAGCTTCGATGAAGCGCAAGCCGCGGTCGCGGCCCGCCTCGATGCGCTTGCCGTCGAGCTGAAGGACTGGCGTCCGACGAATGGCGGCTGGAAGCTTGCGAACCTCTTCGCCACTAAGCGACCGACGCCACGCGGCCTTTACATCCACGGCAAGGTCGGCCGCGGCAAGACCATGCTCATGGATCTGTTCTTCGACACGGTTCAATTCGCGCCGAAGCGACGCATCCACTTCCACGAGTTCATGGCCGAAACGCACGATCGCATCGGGACGGCGCGCAAGACTGTCAGCGGCGATCCTCTGCCGCATGTCGCGAACGCCATTGCCGACGAAGCGCAGCTCCTGTGCTTCGATGAACTTCATGTGACCGACATCGCCGACGCGATGATCCTCGGCCGACTGTTCAAGGGCCTGTTCGAACGCCAGGTCGTGATGGTCGCTACGTCGAACCAACCGCCACGCGGCCTCTACCTGAACGGCCTCAACCGCCAGCTCTTCCTGCCCTCCATCGATCTCATCGAGCAGCATATGGAAGTGGTCGAACTCGGTGCCGCGAAGGATTTCCGGCTCGAGAAGCTCGCCGGCCAGCCACTTTACTTCACACCGGCCAATTCTGATCCGCGCCGCGCGCTCAGAGCTGCGTTCACGCGCCTCACGGGTGTGTGGAAGGGCAAGCCGATGACGCTCGACGTGAAGGGGCGCACGCTCAATGTCCCCGAGGCGGCCCGCGGCGTTGCGTATTTCACGTTCGACGATCTGTGCGCCAAGCCGCTCGGCTCCCTGGACTATCTCCACATCGCGCATGCCTTCCATACGGTGATCATCGAAGGCATACCCAAGCTGCCGCCGGAAAAGCGCAACGAGGCACGCCGGTTCATCAATCTGATCGACACACTATATGACAGCCGCGTAGGGCTTATCGCCTCGGCCGAAGCCGAGCCGCAGGATCTCTATCCGGCGGGTGATGCGGCAGTGCTCTTCGAGCGCACGGTGAGCCGCCTCATCGAGATGCGCAGCGAGGCTTATCTCGAGAGCCGCACCGATCGGATCGCTGCCCCTGATGCCGAAGCGCCCAGCAGCGCGCCGACAGCTCAGCAGGCATAGTGGACGGCGTTTCCGGCGATGGGTTGACCGCGTGGCGCCGGTGCGTTTTCCTCCGAGGCGCCTCGGGCGCCGGTGAGTGAACGCCAAGTTGGCGAGGAGTAATGTTGCATGGCCTTCTGGAAATCTCAGCCCTCCAAAAGCGACAAGCCTGAGGAGGCCAAGGCCACCACCACGCAGGCGCCCACCGCTGCTGGTCTTACGACTGCGCCGTCGCACACACCGCTCGCCATCGCTGAGCTCCGGCGTGTTGTGGACCCGGCCGCGCTCGGCTTCAAAACCACCTCCGAGCTGGAACCCGCGCGCGGCCTCATCGGCCAGGATCGCGCGCTCAAGGCTATCCAGTTCGGCGCCGACATGGCGAGCCACGATTTCAACATCTTCGTGCTCGGCCCCGCCGCGTCCGGCAAGACGACGGCCGTTCGCCAGCATCTCGAGCGCAAACTCAAGGATCTGTCGATCCCGCCCGATTGGGTCTACGTCAACAACTTCGAGACGCCGAACAGGCCGCGCGCGCTGAAGCTGCCGCCCGGTCGCGCGCGCGCGCTCGTGAAGGGCATGATCGCGGCGATCGACGAGTTGAGAAACACGCTCCCCGCCATGTTCGAGGGCGAGGACTATCAGACGCGTCGCCGCGCGATCGACGAGGAATTCCGCTCAGGCCAGGAGCAGGCCTTCGAGGCGCTCAATACCAAGGCGAACGGCCAGAACATCACCATTCTGCGCACGCCCACCGGCTTTGCCATGGCGCCGATGCACGAGGGCAAGATCGTCAAGCCCGAGGTCTTCAATACGCTGCCCGAGACCATGCGCAAGCAGATCGAGCAGCGCATCGAAGCCCTGCAGAAAGAGCTCGCCGAGATCATCGAGAAGCTACCCAAAACGGACAAGCAGCGGCGCGCCAAGCTGAGCGAGCTCAACGAGGAGATCGCGGCGCTCGCCGTACACGAGGCGCTGGACGACCTCGCGGCATCCTTCAGCGACCAGCCGGAAGTATTGAGCTATCTCGACGCCGTCGGTCGCGATCTCATCCGCAACGTCGGGCTTTTCCTGGCGCCCGCCGGCGAGGAGAACGAGATGGTCAAGCAGCCGGCTGACACGGCGCGCGATCCTCGTTTCCGCCGCTACATGGTCAACCCGATGGTCTCGCACAACGGGGACGATGCCCCCGTCGCGCCTCTCGTCGAGGAACTGAATCCGACCTACGGCAACCTCATCGGCCGCGTCGAGCATATTGCCCAGATGGGCGCGCTCGTGACGGACTTTCTGCTCATCAAGCCGGGCGCGCTGCACAAGGCGAACGGCGGCTATCTCATGATCGACGCGCGCAAGCTGCTGATGTCGCCTTTTGCATGGGAAGCGCTCAAGCGCACCATCAAGGCGCGCGAGATCCGCATCGAGCAGCCCTCCGAGATGGCGGGCATGATGTCGACGCAGTCGCTCGATCCCGAGCCCATTCCCTTCGAGACCAAGGTCTTCCTGCTCGGCGATCGCGAGCTCTATTACCTGCTCGCTCAGGCCGATCCGGACTTCTCGCGCTTCTTCAAGGTGCAGGCAGACTTCGACGACTCGATCCCGCGCTCCACCGAGAACGATCAGGCCTATGCCCGCCTGATTGCATCGATCGTTACGGAGCACAAGATCAAGCCGCTCGATGCACCCGCCGTCGCGCGCATCATCGAGGAGGGCGCGCGCCTCGCCTCCGACCGCGAAAAACTTTCCATCGAGATCGGCCGCATTGCCGACCTCGTGCGCGAGGCCGATTACTGGGCGGCGCAGGCAGGTCGCGACGTGACCACCCGCGCGGATGTCGCGCAGGCTATCGACGAGAGCGTTCAGCGCTCGGACCGGCTGCGCGACCGCGCCCAGGAGACCATCGAGCGCCAGATCGTGCTGGTCGACACGACGGGTGCCAAGGTCGGGCAGATCAATGGCCTTGCCGTCCTCCAGCTCGGTGATTTCGCTTTCGGACGCCCGAGCCGCATCACCGCGCGCGTGCGCATGGGCTCCGGTCGCGTGACCGATATCGAGCGTGAAGCCAAGCTCGGCGGTGCGCTTCACACCAAGGGCGTGATGATCCTCTGGGGCTATCTCGCAGGCCGCTACGCCCTCGATGTGCCGCTCGCGCTCGCGGCCACGCTGGTCTTCGAGCAGTCCTATGGCGGCGTCGATGGCGACAGCGCTTCCTCGACCGAACTCTACGCGCTCATATCGGCCCTCTCGGAAGTGCCGATCAAGCAGTCCTATGCCGTGACAGGCTCGGTCAACCAATGGGGCGAGGTGCAGGCCATCGGCGGCGTCAACGAGAAGATCGAAGGCTTCTTCGATGTCTGCAGGGCGCGCGGCCTCACTGGCGATCAGGGCGTGCTCGTTCCGCGTGCGAATGTTCAGCATCTCATGCTGCGTGAGGACGTTGTCGAAGCCGTAAAATCAGGCAAGTTCGCAGTCCATGCCGTCGATACGATCGACCAGGGCATCGAGATTTTGACCGGCGTCAAAGCCGGCACACGTGGCGATGATGGAGAATTCGAAGCTGGCAGCATAAATCGCAAGGTCGAGGAGAAGCTTCGCAGTTTTGCCGAACGGGGTCGCGCCTTCTCCCGCCGCTCCGAATCCGGCGGCAGCGACAGCGCTCCCAGCAGCGAAAACGGAAAGCCGTTCACATGATCATGCACGTCGCCGAAGCAGGCGAGCAGCGCGGACGTGTCGTGCTGCACATTACGTCGGGACATCCAAATTCGGTTGCGCTCGAGGCCGCTGTCCGCATTGCGCAGGCCTTCCACTCCGAGATCGAGAGTCTCTTCGTGGAGGATCTCCAGCTCTACGACATGGCGAGCTATCCCTTTGCGCGCGAAATCTCGCTCACGGGATCGAAGAGCCGCGCCCTATCGCGCGACGCGATCGAGCGCGACCTGCGGCTCGCGGGCCGCGCGCTCTGCCGCCGCGTCGAGGCGCTGGCGCAGGAAGCCAAGGTCCCGCTCCGCACGCGTGTCGTGCGTGACGATCCCATGCAGGCCCTCGCCAAGGCCTGCGCCGAGGACGGGCCATGGAACGTCGTCGCGCTCGCGGATGTGCTGGCGCCCGGGCAGGGTACGCGGCTTTCAGAGCTGTTCGCCAATGTCGCCGGCTATACCGGCCTGATGCTGGTCGGTCCGAAGGCACGCCGCACCCGGGGTCCTGTCATCGCCGTCATCGAGAGCCCGGATCATCTTCCGCCCATGCTGCGCGCCGCCGAGCGCATGTCGAGCGTCACGGGCGGTGTCGTCATGGCCATGCTGCTGTCGGACAACGCGCACGACGCGCAGCATCTCGAGGAGCAGACGCGCCTCGCGCTCGGTGATCAGGCGAAAGTGCTGCTATTGCGTTGCCAGATCGATCAAGGCGCGCCGGCCGCACTCGCGGAGGCCATCCGGCGACTGCACGGCGGTTTCCTGATCGCGCACTTCGGCGGCATTCTCGTGCCAGCCCACGGCGATCTCCGCGACCTCGTCTCCGCGCTCGAATGTCCGCTGTTCTTGATGCGTTGAGCATTTATTCCCTCTCCCCGTTCTTGCGGGGAGAGGGCTAGGGTGAGGGGCGGCGGCATCCGGAAACGTCAGCGATTGCGCCGCCCCTCATCCTAACCTTCTCCCCGTGAAGGACGGGGAGAAGGGACATGTCGCGGCTGCGATCTATGTCACTCCCTCTTCATGAGCGCGCGACCACGCGCCGGCCCTTGCGCCGGTCAAACAAGAGAACTAAGCAGCTGCCTCTTTCTGCGCCGCCAGTACCTGATCCGCCAGACGCCCAGTAAGCTCGGCGAGATGATCGAACTTCGCCGCAAAGGAACCGACGCCCGCCGTCGCAGAGCGCAGCTCCACGATCAAGTCCTGGATCTCCGTTTCAGGCACGCGCGCCTGGACGACATCCCAGCCCGGCCAGTCGGGGCGCGCATCGAAGCCGAGAATCTGGCCCCGCCGCTGCGAGATCATCGCATTGATGCGCGACGTCGCCTCCGAAGGCACCACGATATCGACCGCCATCACCGGCTCGAGCAATACCGGCCCGCACTTCGGCATGCCCTCCGACATCGCAAGCCGGCCCGCCTGCCGGAAGGCCATGTCGGAGCTGTCGACGCTGTGATAGGAGCCGTCCGTCAGCGTGACCGCAACATCCACCACCGGAAAGCCGAGCGGCCCGTGCACGAGATAGTCGCGTACGCCGATCTCGACCGAGGGGATGAACTGCTTCGGCACCACGCCACCCGTGATGGTGTCGTCGAACAGAAAACCCTCACCGCGCCGTAGCGGTTTGATCTCGACGACCACATCGCCGAACTGGCCATGGCCGCCCGACTGCTTCTTGTGCCGCCCGCGGATCGAGACGCTGGCCTTGATCGTCTCCTTGTAAGGAATCTGGCGGCGGCGCGTGCCCGCATCGATGCCGTACTTGCGCTTGAGGCGCTCCATGGCTACGCGGAGATGCATCTCGCCCTGTCCCCAGAGCACCATCTGATGCGTCTCGGCCGCGTGGTCGAGCCGCACCGAGGGATCTTCCTCCATGAGCTTGGCGAGCGCGGCGCTCAGCTTGACCTCGTCCTTGCGGTCCTTGAGCTCGATGGCGACGCCGTAAACAGGTGCGGCCTGTTCGGGACGTTCGATCTGCGCAATGCCGCTCTTTTCCGCCGAGAGCGTTTCGCCTGTGCGGGCGCCCTCCAGCCGACCGAGAGCCACGGTGTCGCCGCGCTTGGCGCCGGTAAGCTTGCGCGCATCCTGGCCCACCATCGAGAATATGCCGGCAACGCGATCATCTCCCCGCGGTCCGAAGAGCGTCGCGCCATCCGGGATATCGCCCGCAAGAACGCGCGCAATCGACAACTTGCCACCGTGCGCCGTGTAGACAGTCTTGAGGATCTGCACGGCCGATTTGGCGTCACCAACGCCGAGACGCTCCGCCGTATGCGTAACGAACGGCGCCTCGTGACGCAGCGCCTTCAGGAGCCGCACAATGCCATTGCCGTTCTCGGCCGAGCCTAGCAGGACCGGACATATGAGACCCTCGCGCATTTCCTTGGCAAGATCCTCGAACACCCTGTCGCGCGGCGGCGGCAAGTCGCTCAACAGCTGCTCCATGAGCTCGTCGTCGTAGTCGGCGAGCTGCTCGAGCATGTGGAAGCGCGCTTCCTGCTTACGCGGCTCGAGCGCGTCCGGCATCGGAACGACTTCGGACGGCGCGTGCTCGCGGTAGACGAAGGCGCGTTCGAGCGCGAGATCGACGAAGCCCGTCGCGATGCCGTTCTCCCAGACAGGGATCTGTCGCAGCACGAGCGGCTTGGTGCTCGCCGGCTGCAGCATCGGCAGGATCTCGCGCACCGGCGTTTCGAAACTGTCGATCTTGTTGAGGAAGAGAAAATGCGGAATGCCGCGATCCTCGAGCTGTTTGAGAATGAGCTGGAGCGCCGGCACGCGCTTGGGATCGGGCTCGCAGACGACCACGGCAGCATCGCAGCCGGCCAGTACCGCATTGGCCTCCGCCTGGAACTCGATGGAGCCCGGGCAGTCGATGAATGTGAAGCGATCCCCCAGGAATTCCACATCGGCTACGTTGACCTCGACGCTCATGCCGTGGTCGCGCGCTTCGGGCACATTGTCGCCAACCGTGTTCTTGTCGGCGATCGCCCCCTGGCGCGTTACGGCGCCGGTCCGGGCGAGGATTGATTCGAGGAGAGTTGTTTTACCGGAAAGATAAGGACCAAGGATCGCGATTGCGCGGGCGCTGCGCGTTGCACTGCCGTTGGGTTCAAGCCCCATGGGTTCCTCCTTGTCGCTCAGGCGCAAGGACGTGTGCCGCGCCCCGCGCCTGAGTTGAGGCCGCGCGGCCCAGAGCATGATCATTTTTCAGATGGAAGTGCGCGGCACAGCCATCTGAAACATGAAGCATGCTCCAAACGTGAGTTCAGAGCGCGTTTCACGCCTCATATGAATGCTATCGCACCCACATGAGGCGATCGCGCTCAAGCATGTTGGACCGGCATTTTGTCCAAGGCAAGAGCAGTTCGCATACTGTTCGTCGGTGCAATGCAGCACGCCGCAACACGAGGCTTTAACCTGCTCATCCCCCGCAGTAGAACGCTATCGAAGAAACAGGCCGAGCTGAGACCGGCCCAATGACCGGGAGGAACCATGCCAGGAACCATCGCATTCGTCGGCCTCGGCGCCATGGGCGCGGAGATGGCCGAGACCCTTGTTTCGAAGCAGTGGCGTGTCGTTGGATACGACATCCGCCGTGAAGCCATCGACCGGCTCGTGAAGAACGGCGGTCACGCTGCGGCAAGCGCGGCCGAAGCTGCTAAAGGCGCCGAAGCGCTCGTGCTGATGGTCGTCAATGCCGATCAGGCAGAAAGCATTCTATTCAAAGGCGGTACGCTCGAGGCGCTGCCAGCGGGCGCAACGGTCGTTCTCATGGCGACGTGCGCACCGGGCCGTGTCGAGGATATTGCCAGACGTGTCGAAGCGAGTGGACGCAAATTCGTGGATGCGCCGGTCTCGGGTGGCGTGACAGGTGCCAAGGGCGGCGCGCTCACCATCATGGCGGCCGCACCGCAAGCGACATTCGATGCCGCACGCCCCATGCTCGAAGCCATGGGCTCGAACCTTTTCTATCTCGGCCAGAAGCCCGGCCAAGGCTCGGCCATGAAGATCGTGAACCAGCTCATGGCGGGTGCCAATCTTGCTGTTGCAGCAGAGGCCATCGCATTCGCCGAGCGCGCGGGCGTCGATACGAAGGTTGCGCTGGAACTGCTGACGGGCTCGGCGGCGGGGAGCTGGATGCTCAAGGCACGCGGTCCGCGCATGGTCGACAACGACGACGTGGTGACGAGTGCTATCGAGATCTTCGTGAAGGATCTCGGCCTCGTGCTCGACTCCGGCCGCGCCCTGCGCATGGGTCTGCCGATTGCGGCCGCCGCGCATCAGCAGTATCTCGCCGCTGCCGGCATGGGCCTCGGCTATCACGATGACAGCCAGGTCGTTCAGGTCTACCGATCGCTCAGCGGCAAACAGAAGACCTGAGCCGCCGACATCACGCCATCACGAACCGAACAAGGACGACGCACGCTCATGCCCTCGACTGTTTTTGATTCCGCCATCTATCGCGACTTCTTCGGCACGCCCGGCATGCGCGCCGTGTGGAGCGACGAGGCGCTGGTTGCCCGCTATGTCGAGGTCGAAGTGGCGCTCGCGCAGGCCGAGGCGCGCGTCGGCCTCATTCCGGCAGATGCTGCGAAAGACATCGCGGAGAAATCCGACGCGAGCAAGCTCGATCTCGCCAAGCTGAAGACCGAAACCGATATCGTGGGCTATCCCATCATCGGTATTGTCCATCAGATGGCAAAACAATGCGGCGAAGCGGGGCGTTATGTGCACTGGGGTGCGACCACCCAGGACATCATGGACAGCGCGACCGTGCTGCAACTCCGCGCCGCACTCGACATCGTCGACGATGAGCTTCATGCGGTGGCCCGTGCGCTCGAAGGGCTCGCCGCAAAGCATCGCGATACGGTGATGGCGGGCCGCACGCACATGCAGCACGCATTGCCGGTGACGTTCGGCTACAAGGCTGCCGTATGGCTCTCCAGCGTGCGCCGCGACAAGCAGCGGCTTGCCGAATTGCGCAAGCGCCTGCTCGTCGTGCAGTTCTCCGGCGCGGCTGGCACACTTGCTTCACTCGGCAGTGATGGCTTGAAGCTGCAGGCGGCGCTCGCGGAGGAGCTCAAGCTTTCCCAGCCCGATATCACCTGGCATGCCGCGCGCGACGCGATCGCGGAAGTCGGCAGCGCGCTGGCGATCCTTGCCGGTGGCCTCGCCAAGATCGCAACCGACGTCATGCTCATGATGCAGACGGAGGTGGCGGAAGCCTTCGAGCCGTTCGTGAAGGGCCGCGGCGGTTCGTCCACCATGCCGCAGAAGCGCAATCCCATTTCCTGCGAGATGATCCTCGCCATTGCCAAGTCCGTACGCTCCGACGCGAGCCTGCTGCTCGACGCCATGGCGGCAGATCATGAGCGCGCGACGGGTCCGTGGCATCTGGAATGGATCGCGCTGCCGCGCGCCTTCATCTCGACGGCGGGCGCACTGTATCAGGCGCGCTTCATGCTCGAAGGCCTGATCGTCGATGGCGATCGCATGCGACGCAATCTCGACATCACGGGCGGCCTCATCGTTGCCGAGGCGGCCATGATGGCGCTGGCGCCATACACCGGTCGCGGTGCTGCGCACGACATCGTTTATGACTGCTGCCGTGAGGCGCTAAGCCACGGCACGACGCTGCTCGCAGCCCTGGAGAAACGCGCGGACGTGACCCAGCATCTGGACAAGGCCGCGCTCGCCCGCGTCGTCGATCCCGCGCACTATCTCGGCACGGCGCGCGAGATGGTCGATCGGATGCTGAAAGGGTAGCGGCTCAACTCCGCTCGCGCGGAGGGAAGGGGCCCGGCGGATAGTCGACACGCGCGAGATAAAGCCCGGCAGACGGCGCCAGTGCGCCACAACGGCTGCGGTCCTTCGCTTCGAGGGCCGCAGCCATCTCACTCACCGGCCACTTGCCCTCACCGACGTGCTTGAGGCTGCCGACGATCGAGCGCACCTGATGGTGCAAGAACGAGCGCGCCGAAGCCTCGATGCGGATCTCCTCACCGACAGCGGTGACATCAAGGCGATCGAGCGTCTTGAGCGGCGAGTTCGCCTGACAGCCAGCCGCACGGAAGGTCGTGAAGTCGTGCTTGCCGAGGAGCGCCGGCGCGGCAGCAGCCATCGCCGCAGCATCGAGCGGACGCGGCACCCACCAGACACGGTCCTTGTCGAGTGCAGGCGGCGCGCGACGCGCAAGAATTCGATAGAGATAGTGCCGCCCGACAGCGCTGAAGCGCGCGTCGAAGCCGGGGCCGATTTCCACGCAATCGAGGATCGTGATCGGCGCGGGCTTCAGGTGGAAATTCACCGCATCGCGCACCGTATCCGCGGGCCATTCCTTCACGAGATCGAAATGCGCAACCTGGCCTGTCGCGTGCACGCCCGCATCCGTGCGTCCGGCGCCGCGCACCTCGACGCGCTCACCGCCGAGCTTGTGGACGGCGTCCGCCAGACAGCCTTGCACGGACGCGCCATCGGCCTGGATCTGCCAGCCAAGAAAGGGCGTGCCGTCGTATTCGATTGTGATGCGGTAGCGGGGCATTCGTCCTCAAACATCAGGCCGGATCGACGATGATCCCGGCACCTCGATAGCCGCCATCGACCGCAACGATTTCGCCCGTCACGAAACTCGACTGGCTCTCGTCGAGCAGAAAGTGGATCACGCTCGCGATCTCGCGCGGCTCGGCGTAGCGCCGCATGGGGATATAGCGTCCATATAGCTCGCGGTCAGCAGCCGTGTGCAGCGCCTTGACCATCGGCGTCTCGACGGGGCCGGGCGCGACGGCATTCACGCGGATGCCGTGGGGCGCGAGATCATTCGCCATGACCTGCGTGAGATTGACGACGGCGCCCTTCGACGCACCGTAGGCCGAGCGCCCTTTCGAGCCCCGGAGACCCGAGATCGAGGCGACATTGACGATGGCACCGCGGCCTACCTTCGCCATGTGGCGCGCGGCCTCGCGCCCGATCAGGAACGTGCCGACCACGTTGACGTCCAGGATCTTGCGGAAGAGCTCGGGAGACGTATCGAAGACATGCTTGTCGGCCGCCATGCCGGCCGAGTTGACGGCGCCGACGATGCGGCCGAATTTCGCGACGGCCTCATCGATGACGGCTGCCACCTGAGCCTCATCCGTCACATCGCAGGCGCGCACGAGTAGCCGCTCGGCGGGATGTCTGCCTTCCAGCTCAGTCAGCGCGGCGACCTGAAGATCGACTGCAGCGACGCTCCATCCGCGCTCGAGCAGGAGCGTGGTCGTCGCCTGCCCGATGCCGGAACCGGCACCCGTAACGATGGCGGCCGGTCTGCCACTCTTGTCCTGATTTGCCATGGACATTCCTCGTCAGATCCGTGGAAGGCGCACGCTGTCATTGAGGCCGTGGGTTGCAGCACAAATCAAGTGCCGTCGTTCTGCTTGCCTAAGGGGGCGCTACGAGCGGCAAATGCGGACGAGCATGAGGACTGCCATGAAGCCCGCAAATGCCGCAGCGGCCGCAAGCCATAAAGCGCTCGCCGGATCGAAGCGCGAGATCATCGTCGCGAAAAGGATCGGAGCGACCGCGTTCACGATGCTCTGCGGCAGCATCATGCGCCCGAGGTATGTGCCGTACTCGCGCACCCCGAAGAGCGTCAGCGGCAGCGTATTGCGCGCAATCGCATAGAAGCCGTGCCCGAGCCCGAGGCAGATCGAGAAGGCCGCAGCCGTCATGATCGAACTGCTGAACGGCAAAATGAGAAAGAAGCTGCCGCAGCTCAGGCCAGCCGAAAGCAGCGCTGTCGTCAGGATCGAGTAGCGCCCGCCGAACATAAGCTCACCGAGGCGCGCCGACGCCTGCGCCGGCCCGACCGCCGCCCATACGGCGACGGCGGCGACGGCACTAAGGCCCATGCCCTTGAACACGTCGATGATCTGCATGTAGAGGCCCCAGACGATGAGCCCTTCAGTGCAGGACCAGATCGTCAGCATGACGAAGGCCTTGAACCGCTTTTCGGGGGGCAGCAGGCCATCCATCGTGCGGTCGGTCGATGTCCGCTGCGTGCTCGTGTGCTCAGGGGGCTCGCGCCGCAGTATCAGCGCGTGGATCGGAAGGCATACGAGCAGATGGAGGAGCGCGAAGCATAGATATGCATTGCGCCAGCCGATCTCGGCAATGAGCAGCGCGTTCAGCGGCAGAAAGACCGTACCGGTCAACCCACTGAGCAGCATGAGGCCTGTAATGGCCTGCCGCGCATTGCTGCCGACGATCTGCACGAGCCCGACGAGCGCCGTGTTCGCCAGCATCATCGGCATGGCGATACCGACGAGCGTCCAGGCAAGCAAATACGTTACGACGCCCTGATTGAAGGCCAGCGCGACCAAGGACAGTGCAACAAGCAGCGAGCCGGCCATCATCACCGGACGCGCACCATGCCGGTCCGCGTAGCGCCCGACGCGCGTCGCGACAAGCGCACTCGCCAGCAGCATCATCGTGATGCCGCCGAAGACCGTCTCGCGCGACAGCCCGAGATCGCCGCCGATGGTGGTGCCGAAGATGGTGAGGCTCGAGAACGTCGTCCCCCAGCCGATGATCTGCGTCGTGCCGAGCCCGGCGATCGCAATCAGAGTGCGACGCCGCCCGACCGGAGCAGTTTGAGTGGCTTCGGATGTCACGAACTGGGGTGCCCCCGAGAGCGCAGGCTGGTACGTCGGCCCTCAATCGAGGGCCGGTATAGTGGATTCCCGCTCGGCTGTCTCTCGGCGCGCGCTCATGCCGGTCATGCGTGCCAAAAGCACAAATCGGCCATGCTGGCGACGTTCAGGACGGACGACGGAGGGCGGTGGCCTCGCTCTTATCCGCCACGCGCGCACGGGTGCGATCGGCCCGCTGCGCCGCCTCCCACAAGGCCCGAATACGGGCGCCGAGCTGATCGGACTTCTCGACAAAGAGGAGTTGCGCCTTGGGCAGGGCCTCAGCCCTGAGCTCGTCATGGCGCGCCTTGCAGTGCCGCAAGAGCGCCCGGCGATCCGCTGCCGAGAGAGTTTGGCCCTCCGGGCCAGCCAGCACGCCATCCAGAAGTGCTATATCGTGATCCTGGCCGAGCAGGTCGGCGACGAGCTTTGCTGCTGCCGCTCGCGCGAGACAGGCTTCCGGCCACGCGTGCTGGACGAGAATCATCTGACGCCAATAAGCCTGCGCCGACTTCCGCAAATCGTGGAGGGTTTCATCATTCTCGGGCGTTTCGAGTGCACGTGCGAGCGCCTTCCGGCCCGCACGGTGGCTCTTCGTCAATCCGGCGACGATCGTGTCGAAGCTCCCGGGATGCAGGGCGATCGCGCCGATCTCGCGCCGGACGGCCTCGATCTCGCGCAAAGCGTCCCCCATCTTTCGCTGTGGCGCCCCAGATCCGTTGGTCGCGGCCGGCGTAGCATCGACGATCTCCAGAAGGCGATGCGCAGCTTTGGCCAGTGCAGGCTTCGCACTCGAAAGGGCCTGGAGCAGACCGCGCACGACATCGCGGTCACGCGCCGCCGACAGGCCACGGGCAATGTCCCTGAGCCGTACGTTCGCCTTGCGAAAGTTCGTGTCGCCGAGACCTGGACGGACCAGACGGAGCAATGCCCGCGTGCGCTTCAGGCTCTTGCGGGCCTCGTGCACACTCGTCTCGGGATTGGAACCGCCTTCGAGACGCGTGGCGGCATTCCCGAGCTGCTCGCCGGCAATACGGCGCACGCCCTTGGCCAGCTGCTCCTTCAACTTCAATCGATACGCCATGGAGGCCCTTGCTGAGACGCCACTTAATTTCGGCGCTTGGCTTGTCACAAACAAGCCATATGCGCTTCAAAGCGCCTCTCAGGAGATAACGGCGTTAGAGGAAAGTCGTTCGAGGGCTCAACCGCGGCGCCGGGTCTCAGCCCACTTAAGCCATTGAGAGACACGGCTTTCTGGATCGGAGTGGGTAAAGAAATCCGTAATGACCGCAACGCTGTCCGCCCCTGCTGCCAGAACATCCGGCGCGCGTTCGGGTGTAATGCCGCCGATGGCGCAGAGCGGCAGGCTGCCGATTTTCTGCTTCCAGGCGCGGACCTTGTCGAGCCCCTGCGGCTCCCATTTCATGACCTTGAGCTTGGTCTCCCAGATGGGCCCGAGGGCGACGTAGTCGGGCTCCGCAGCCAAGGCGATTGCGAGTTCCGCCTTGTCGTGCGTCGAGATGCCGAGCTTGGCGCCAGCCGCCTTGATCGTCGCGACGTCAGCGTCCGCGAGGTCTTCCTGCCCGAGATGAATGAAATCGGCGCCGACATCGATCGCCGCCTGCCAATGGTCGTTCACAATGAGTTGGCAACCGTGGGCAATGCAAAGCTCGAGGCTCTCGGCAATCTCGCGCCGGATCTCACGCGGATCCGTGCCCTTGTAGCGAAGCTGCAGGGTCTTGACGCCGAGCGGCACCAGTCGGCGCGCCCAAGCCGTGTCCGGAACGATCGGGTAGAAGACATCCAGAACTGCATCTGCAGGCATTTGCCGCTCACTCACTTGAGATCGAAGAACGGCGTACCCGCCACCGGTGTCGAGGGCGCCGCCATATCGCGCACCTCCATCATGCCTGCGACGAACGCCGTACGCCCCGCGCGCACCGCAGCGCCAAAGGCTTCAGCCATGGCCACCGGATTGCCTGCCTTGGCCACCGCCGTATTGAGCAGCACCGCGTCGAAGCCCATTTCCATGGCCTGCGCCGCGTGGCTCGGCGCACCGATACCGGCATCGACAACCAGCGGCACGCCCGGAAAATAATTGCGCAGCGTGCGCAGCGCATAAGGATTGGCGAGACCGCGACCTGTGCCGATCGGCGCGCCCCAAGGCATGAGCAGCTCGCAGCCCGCAGCGAGCAGGCGCTCGGCGGCACCCAGATCCTCGGTCGTGTAGGGAAAGACCTTGAAGCCTTCGTGGACGAGCGTCGTCGTCGCTTCCACGAGACCGAAGAGATCCGGCTGCAGGGTATCGTCGTTGGCGATGACTTCGACCTTCACCCAGTCCGTATGGAACAGCTCACGCGCCATCTCGGCCGTCGTGATCGCCTCACGCGCGGTGCGGCAGCCGGCGGTGTTCGGCAGCACGCGCACGCCGAGACCCGCGATCATCTCCCAGAAGCGCTGTCCACCCTTGTCGCGCGCGCCCTCGCGCCGCACTGAGACCGTCACAACATCGACGCCGGCAACCTTGACGGCGCGTTCCAGAACCTGCGGCGAGGGATACTGCGCCGTGCCGAGAAACAGGCGCGAGTCGAGCCGGGTCCCGTAGACCTCGAGGACATCGCGGCCGCCAGCCGTCTGCGCGGCATCCTGCTTGGTGCTGGGCTTCGAATTGGTCATCGTGTCCGTCATTACCCGCCCTGTCTCGGTGAGACGATTTCAATTGTATCGCCGCCGGTAAGCTCAACCGTATCCCGCTTGCGATGAGGCACGAAATCGCCATTGCGCGCGGTCGCGACCTTGGCATCGCCATAGCCGAGCTCGGTCAGCAGCTCGGCCAGTGTCCTGGCCCGCGTCCGCGCCGGCTCGCCGTTTACGACCACCTCCAGAACCGCATTCATTCCGCGCGCCCACTCCTGCGTCTCGCGAGCCCAACTCACCCGGCCCGCCTTCGTTCGGGCGAGAATACACGCTCGCCCCACCAGCGGAAAACCGACCCACTCGGTAAATATAAGGTCAATGCCTACCCAACGATGCCGAGGCAGCGATGCACCGAGCGCATGTCACCACCATCATGATGGTTAGCGGACCGTCAGCAGGCCTGCCTGCTTTTGCATAAAAGGCGCCCGAAGCACAGGGCCTGTTTCTTGACACGTTTGTGGGACGTTCAGGGCATCAGTCGGGGGCAGCCTCCTGCCGATCCGCCATGCCGCGCCGCAAGCGGCGCATGACGGGCGTCGCGAGGCTGGCACTGGAGAATATGACAATGCGCATGCCGAGCAAAACGGCAATCCTGCTCAATGGTGCGGTGGCTGTGATCGCCGTGGCCTCTATCGTCACCATGGGCCGCTCGATCATCGGCACTGACGCTGAAACATGCCGCGTGCGCTACGACCATGCCGTCCAGTGGTCGCTCCAACGCGACGATGGCCAGCTCTTGACCGCATCGGACCTGCAGGCTCGCCTCGGCGCGACCGACTGGGGCCTCATGGAGCGCGTCAGCGTCGTCAAGGTCGAACATGGCCCCGGCAGCGCGCTCGCCGTCGATCTCGCGGGCGGCCGGACGTCGACACAGTCGCCTGGTGCCGGATTCGAGTGGGGCCCACAGTCCGCCGGACCGGTTGCAGCTGCGTGCGTTTCCTACGCCTTCAAGCTCGACCGCGAGTTCGACTTCGCCGCGGGCGGACGTCTACCCGGGCTGCTGGGTGGCCCGTCCGGCGGCGACCGCAAGGCGCCCGAGGCCTTCTCCGCACGCCTTGCCTGGGACGATAAAGGCCAGCTCGACATTGTCGCTCACGCGCCCGAAGCCCCGGCACGGCTCAGGAACGAGCGTAGTGCGCCCGAGCTGCCGCGTGGCCGCTGGGTGATGGTCGACCAGGAGGTCGTCGTCAACACGCCTGGCCGGAGCGACGGCATCCTGAGGGTCTGGCTCGACGGCAAACTGCAGTTCGAGAACCGCGGCGTCGCCTTCCGTAAGGACGCGGGATCGGCGGTTCGCGGCGTGCTCGCCGAGGTCGCCTACGCGCGTCAGCCGAACGCGCGCGACGCTGCTGGCTCCGTGCTGCTCACGCCCTTCGAGTATCGCTGGTAGTTGCTGCCCTGAGTCTTCAGCGCTTCGGCTTGCCGCCGGCGACGAAGTTCAACAGGTGCAGCTCGCGCTTCGCGACTAGATCCGGGATGACCTTGCCCGTCTCGGCCATGTGCGGGCTCGCGCGATGGGCGTCGACGGCGGCCTGATCCTTGTAGATCTCGTAGACCGCGAAATTGGCGGGGTTCTTGGGATCCTGGACCACATCGAACTGCAGGCACCCGGGCTCGCGCTCGAGGCATCGCGTGGCATGGCCGACGATCGCCTCCTTGAACGCGTCGATCTTGTCTGCCTTGGCTTCGAAGTGGACGATGATGGCGAGCATGGTGCTTCCTCCGGGTCTTGTTTGTTGCTTTGAATGCGCAGCTCAGGCGACGGTCAGCTTTTGGAGCGAGATGAGCTCCCCGATGCCCTTGCGCGCCAAAACCATGAGCTGATCGAAGGCTTCCTGGTTGAACGGCGTCGTCTCCGCCGTCCCCTGAATTTCGACGATGCCGCCATTGCCCGTCATCACGAAGTTCGCATCCGCGTCGGCTTCGGAGTCCTCGGCATAATCGAGATCGAGCACCGGTGCGCCGGCATAAAGCCCTGCCGAAACAGCCGCCACCTGATCGCGCAGTACGCCGTCCTTGACCATGTCGCGCGCGCGCATCCAGGCAATGCAATCGTGCAGCGCCACCCAGGCGCCGGTGATCGCGGCCGTGCGCGTGCCGCCATCGGCCTGGATGACGTCACAGTCGACGGAGATCTGCTTCTCGCCGAGCTTGGGCAGATCGATCACGGCGCGCAGCGAGCGGCCGATGAGACGCTGGATTTCCTGCGTGCGACCGGAGGGATGCCCCGTCGTCACCTCGCGCCGCGTGCGCTCGCGCGTTGCGCGCGGCAGCATGCCGTACTCCGCCGTCACCCAGCCACGCCCCTGCCCCTTGAGCCAGGGCGGCACACGCTCCTCGAGGCTCGCCATGCAGAGCACCTGTGTGTTACCGAACTTGATCAGGCACGATCCTTCAGCGTGCACCGATACCGCGCGCTCAATCGAGACGCGCCTCAATTCATCGGGCTTTCGCTTGGAAGGGCGCATGGGGCTCCTGAAGGTGGCAAGTTGTGGATGCGAGTTGTCGCGGAAAAGTGCGCCAAGCTACGCAACCCTCCCCGACAGATCAACAGCGTATTGCACTCACCAATTCGCAGCCGGGACCTTGGAGGGCACGACACACACGTAAACACTTCGGGAACTGAGGATCGTGCAGTGCACACGCCGATCAATAAGGGCCTGCACAGTCGGGATCACGCAGCTATGATGCGGGCAATTTCCGTCCGCCGGCTCTGCGAGGGAAAAGACCCGATGACGCTCACTCAGCACGTGGCCACGCACTGAGATTGAAAGGGATAACCGCGAGGCGATGCAGCCCGATATTCTCGAACTGCGCGACTTCTACGATCGTCCGCTCGGCTCCCTGGTTCGCAGGGTTCTCTCGCAGCGCATTCGCGCGCGTTGGCCGCGGCTTCCTGGAGCAACGCTGATCGGAGTCGGCTATGCCGTGCCTTATCTCGGCTCGTTCCGCAGCGAAGCCGGGCGCATCGGCGCTCTCATGCCGGCGACGCAGGGCGCGATCATGTGGCCGTCGAGCGGCGGCGTGTGCACCGCGCTCTATGAGGACGACATGCTGCCGCTGCCGGACGCCAGCGTCGACAACCTGCTCGTCGTGCACTGTCTCGAAGGCAGCGGCGAGGTGCGCAAGCTGCTGCGTGAGTTCTGGCGCGTACTGAAGCCCGAAGGCCGGCTCATGATCATCGTACCCAATCGGCGCGGCGTCTGGGCGCGCATGGATACGACACCCTTCGGACACGGCCAGCCCTATAGCTCACGCCAGATCGGGCGCGCGCTCAAGGAAGCGCTTTTCTCGCCCGTCGACTGGAGCAGCGCCCTCTTCATGGCACCTGTCGACCGCGCCTTCGTGCGGCGAACAGGGCTCGCCATCGAGCGCGTCGGTACGCGGATCTGGCCGGCTTTTGCGGGCGTGATCATCGTCGAAGCGCGCAAGGAGCTGAGTTCGCCCATCGGCACCGGGGCTGTTGCGCGGCGGCTGCCGCAGCTCGTCCCGCTGCGAGGCGCCACGCGCTTAGCAACCGAGCTCCTCGATCACAAGCGCGAGCAGCCCTGAGGCGGATCACACCGCGATGCGCTTCGCGTGCTGTTCCACCGAACGCGCAATACGCAAAAGACGCGCCTCGTCGCGGCGCAAGCCGATGAGCTGCACGCCGCACGGGAGACCGCCGACCGTCATCAGCGGCAGCGTGATGCAGGGCACACCCAGCAGTGTCCACATACCGTTGAAGATGGCATTGCCGGTGGAGTGCAGGCCTTTGGGCGCGGGGCCGGGAGATGAAAGCGTGAGGATCGCGGAATGCCGCGAGAGGAGATCCTCGACGGCGGCATACGCGCGATCACGCGCGCGCAGCCCATCGACGTAGGCGCGCGCGCGAACGGTCTCGCCATGGCCGATGCGCTCCGCGAGGCTCGGTGAAATGCCATCCGGCGACGCCTTGAGTAGCGGGCCGTAGTGGGAGGCCTGCTCGCCTGCCATTACGTTGGCGTGGTGCTGCACAATGCCGTCGAACGCGGGCATCTCGACCTCCACGACGCGATCGCCGAGCGCCTTCGCGAACTGCTCGATGGCGTCCTTCGCGGCAGGCTCGGCGACCTCCCATGCCGGCGAGCGGAAGAAGGCAAGGGTCGGCGTCGCTGACGCGCCTTCGGCAAGCGCACTCGCCAAATTCGGGCGCGGACGCGCGTAGCTCACCTCATCGGCGGTGTCATAGGCGCCCATGGCATCGACGCCGAGTGCGAGATCTTCGAGACTGCGCCCGTAAACGCCGACGGTATCCAGCGTGTGCGACTGCATGGTCACGCCGGTGCGCGAAATGAGGCCGATGGTCGGCTTGATGCCATAGATGCCGCAGAACGATGCGGGTCGGATCACCGAGCCGCCCGTCTGCGTGCCGAGCGCGAGCGGCACCATTCCGCAGGCGACAGCCGCCGCTGATCCCGAGGACGAACCACCGGGCGTGTGCTCCAGATTATGCGGATTGCGCGTCTTGTTCGGGACGTGCGTCGCAAGTTCCGTCGTGACTGTCTTCCCCATGATGATGGCGCCCGCACCGCGAAGCTGTGCGATGCAGCCCGCATCGTGCTCGGGCTGATGATCCTTGAAATAGGCACAGCCGTTCTGCGTGGGTATGTCCGCCGTGGCGATAATGTCCTTGATGCCCACTGGAATGCCGTTGAGCGGCCCAGCCGCAAGGCCATCGCGGCGCCGCTCGTCGGCTGCGCGGGCTTCAGCGCGCACGCGCTCGGGATCGAGATGCACCCAGGCCTGCACATCGGCCTCATGCTCGGCCACGCGTTCGATGAAAGCATCGGCGTAGGCGAGTGCGGTCAGCTCGCCGGCCTTCATGCGGGCGGATGCCTCGGCGGCAGTGAGGTCTGCGAGTTTGGTCATCGGCGGGTCTCCGTTGGCGTTTCCGAGGTACGCATGGCCTCGGCGAGAATGCGGGCGACGTGACGGGCGGACCGGCCCGTGCCGTCATGAATCTGGTGACGACAGGAGAATCCGTCGGCGGCGATGGTGGTTTCTCTGGCAGCCTTGCGCACGGCCGGCAGCAGCGACAGCTCACCCATGGCCATGGAGGTTTCGTACGTATCGGCACGATAACCGAAGGCACCCGCCATGCCGCAGCAGCTCGACTCGACCGTCTCCACTTTGAGGCCATCGACAAGCTTGAGCACCTTACCGACATCGCCAAAGGCGCCGAAAGACTTCTGGTGGCAGTGCCCGTGCAGGAGGATGCTGGCATCGGATTTCGCGATGGGCCCGCTGATGCGACCCGCTGCGGTTTCCTCCGCGAAGAACGTTTCGAACAGACGCGCCTGCTCACTTATTGCAGCAGCCTCGGCGCCGAGCCCCATGCCCAGCATTTCATCTTTGAGCGTGAAGAGACACGATGGCTCGAGCCCCACGATCGGCACGCCGCGCTGCGCGAAAGGAAGGAGCACTTTGATCAGGCGCCGCGCCTCCTTCTTCGCTTCATCGACGAGACCGGCAGCGAGGAACGTGCGGCCACAACAGAGCGGACGCGGTTTCGCACTTCCCATCAAGAGCACGGAGGCGTAGTGAAATTTCGGACCATCATCGGGCAGCGGGA
Organism: Pseudomonadota bacterium; assembly: GCA_023410905.1. Taxonomy (GTDB): domain Bacteria; phylum Pseudomonadota; class Alphaproteobacteria; order Rhizobiales; family Hyphomicrobiaceae. Next base: position 19,041 of record JAEYPL010000173.1, on the reverse strand, counting down.
CGATCACGCGATAGCCAAGACGCGAAAGAACGGCTGCGGCATCACGCAGATTGTCCGGCTCGAAGTAGGTGTTGAATGTGTCCGCGAACAGCACCACCTCGCGGCCATCAGCGGGACCGACAGGCGCATCCTGCCGGAAGATATCGCGACGCCAGCGCGGCAGCGGCCGCTTTGCCGAGAAGCCCGCGAGCCATTGGCCGAAACGCGCGGCACCCGGAATGACCTCGCGAAGATTGAGCAGAAAGCCGAACTTCGACGCCATTCCCGCGTAACGCGGCAAGTAGGCAACCAGACGATCATGCAGCGAAAGACCGTGCTGCTTGAAGCGCGCGGCCAGCACTTCGATCTTCATGCGCGCCATGTCGACGCCGGTCGGACACTCGCGTCGGCAGCCCTTGCAGGACACGCAGAGCTTCAGCGTGTCCATCATCTCGTCGCTGGTGAAGGCGCCCGGGCCGAGCTGACCGGAGATCGCGAGTCGCAGCGTATTCGCGCGCCCGCGCGTGACGTGCTGCTCCTCCATGGTGACGCGATAGCTCGGACACATGACGGCGCCCGCGAGCTTGCGGCATTCGCCGTTGTTGTTGCACATCTCGACGGCACCCTGGAAACCGCCGCCAGCCCCCGGCCACGCCGACCAATCCAGCACCGGCTGGAAATCCGCGACCGCATAGTCCGGCTTGTAGCGGAAGAGCGAGCGATCGTTCATGCGCGGCGCACGCACGATCTTGCCGGGATTCATGATCCCCGCCGGATCGAAGCGATCCTTGACCTCCTCGAAAATCTCGACGGTCTTGCGGCCGTACATCATCTCGTGGAATTCGGAACGCACGAGCCCGTCGCCGTGCTCGCCCGAATGCGCGCCCTTGTATTCCTTCACCATGGCGAACGCCTCTTCGGCAATCGCCCGCATGGTGGCGGCGTCTTTTTCGAGCTTCAGATTCAGCACGGGCCGCACATGCAGACAGCCGACCGAGGCGTGCGCGTACCACGTACCCTTCGTGCCGTGCTTCTCGAAAACGGCCGTCAGCCGTTCCGTGTAATCGGCGAGATGTTCGAGCGGAACGGCACAATCCTCGATGAAGGAGACGGGCTTTCCCTCCGTCTTCATGCTCATCATGATGTTGAGGCCTGCCGCGCGCACACTCCACACCGCGGCCTGCTCAGCGGGGTTCGAGATCTTCACGACGGCGCCCGGAAAGCCGAGATCGCCCATGAGTTCATCGAGCCGCTCGAGGCGGCGCAGGTTCTCGGCCTGATCGTCCTCCGCGAACTCGACGAGCAGCAGCGCATCGGGCTTGCCGCGCACATGCGCGTCCATCACGGGGCGGAACATATCGATGTCGCGCGCGAGCTCGATCAGCGTGCGATCGACGACCTCGACGGCCACGGGTCCGAGCTTCACGATGTGCTGCGGCGCTTCCATCGCCGCGCGGAAGGTCGGGAAGTGGCAGATACCGAGCGCCTTGTTCTTCGGCTGCTGCCAGAGCTTGAGCTTCACGCGCTCGCTCAGCGCGAGGGTGCCTTCCGATCCACAGAGCAGCGTCGCGAGATTGATCGGCGCATTCCGCGGCAGCAGCGCGTCAATGAGATAACCGCCGACACGGCGCGAGACGCCAGGGAAGGCGCCGCGAATGTGATCGGCCTCGCGTGCCCCGAGCTTCAGCAGATCGCGGGCGAGCGCGCCGAAACTGCCGGTCAACTTGTCGAAAGTCGTGGCGTCGATCTCGCCGAAGCGCGCGGACGTTCCATCAGGCAACAGCGCGTCGATCTCCAGCACATTGTCGCGCATGATGCCGTAACGGATTGAGCGCGTGCCGCAAGAGTTGTTGCCCGTCATGCCACCGATCGTGGCACGCGCCGACGTCGAAACGTCCACCGGGAAGACGAGACCCGTCGCCTTGATCTGTCGGTTCAGCTCATCGAGTGCGATGCCCGGCTCGACGAGGCACGTACCCGCCTCGCGATCGACCTCCAGCACCCGCGTCAAGTTTTTGGCGAAGTCCACCACCAGCGCCCGGCCGACCGTCTGCCCGGACTGCGAGGTCGCCCCGCCGCGCGGGAGAAGCGGCACGTCCATCTCGCGGGCAATCTCGGCCGCGATGCGCACATCCTGGATTGTCTTCGGGACGACGACGCCAAGGGGCTCGATCTGATATATCGAGGCGTCGGTTGCATAGCGCCCGCGGGAAAAGCGGTCGAACAGGACCTCCCCTTCGATCTCGCGACTGAGCCGGTCCGCGAGGGCGCGGTTGGCGGGGACGTGCTGGTTCATGGCGGATCTGCCCATGCGGAAGTGCGCGGCAATGACATGGCCCGAATGCTACCCGAACCGCTGCCCCTTCCGCCCGACGACTTTTCTTCGTAGCTTCTACTGCTTGGCATACGGTACACAAGGCCGCAAACAATGACCTGCTTTTGTGCGCAGGTGCAAAACGGGAGAAATCGTCGGATGTCCAACGAGCCGCGTCGCGCCGGTCGCCATTTTCTGCAGATCCCCGGGCCCTCGCCCGTGCCTGACCGCATTCTGCGCGCCATGGACATGCCGGTCATGGATCATCGCGGGCCGGAGTTCCAGAAGCTCGGCCGGCGCGTCCTCGATGGCGTCAAGGGCATCTTCAAGACCAAGGGACCGGTCATCATTTTCCCGGCGTCAGGCACGGGCGCGTGGGAGGCGGCGCTCGTCAACGTGCTTTCGCCCGGCGACAAGGTGCTCATGTACGAGACCGGTCACTTCGCGACGCTGTGGAAGAATATGGCGCTGAAGCTCGGCGTCGTTCCCGAATTCATCGAGACCGACTGGCGCGCAGGCGTCGATGCGAACCGCATCGAGAAGCGCCTCAAAGAGGACAAAGCGCACGAGATCAAGGCCGTCTGCGTCGTCCACAACGAGACCTCGACCGGCGCCACCTCGCGCATCGACGAAGTGCGCAAGGCCATCGACGCCGCGGGCCATCCCGCACTGCTTATGGTCGACACGATCTCGGGCCTCGCCTCCGCGGACTACCGGCATGACGATTGGGGTGTCGATGTCACGGTCTCGGGCTCGCAGAAGGGCCTCATGCTGCCGCCCGGCATTTCCTTCAATGCCGTTTCGGACAAGGCACTCGCCGCCGCCAAGGCTTCGAAAACACCCAAGCTCTTCTGGTCCTGGGAGGAAATGCTCCCCCACAACAAGAACGGCTATTTCCCGTATACCCCTGCGACCAACCTGCTCTACGGCCTTGCCGAAGCTATCGACATGCTGAACGAGGAAGGTCTCGACAACGTCTTCGCGCGGCACATTCGTCACGGCGAAGCGACCCGGCGCGCGGTCGCAGCTTGGGGCCTCGAGAACCTCATTCTCGACGAGCGGCACTTCTCGCCGGTGCTGACGGCCGTCGTCATGCCGGATGGACACAATGCCGATACATTCCGCAAAGTCGCGCTCGACCACTTCGACATTTCGCTCGGAACGGGTCTGTCGAAGGTCGCGGGGAAGGTCTTCCGCATTGGTCATCTCGGCGACATCAACGATCTGACGCTGATCGGCACGCTGGCTGGCGTGGAGATGGCGCTCGGCCTCGCCAAGGTGCCGCACAAGGCCGGCGGTGTTGCTGTCGCAATGCAGTATCTCGCCGAGACCGCGAAGCCATTCCCGTCGAGCTGACTTGAACTTGCCGTGTTCGGATGCGGTAACTGAACCTTGAAAGGTTGACTTGGCGGCACTGAAATCGCGATAGTCGATTCGACAGCACAGCCCTCGTCGGGATGGAGATATGAAGGCAATCTTCGGGATCTCCGGGCTCAGCTTTCGGCAATCCGTCGCCGCGTTTTCGATGCTGATCCTGGGAACGGTCATGATGGCCGGCACTGCGTTCGCGCAGGCCTCGCCGCCGGCCGAAATGACAACCCGCGCCAAGCAGGCCATCCTGCTGGATGCCAATACGGGTGCCGTGCTCTTCCAGCACAACGCGGACGAACTCGCACCGCCTGCGAGCATGAGCAAGCTGATGACGCTTGCCGTCATCTTTCGCGCACTCAAGGAAGGCCGCATCAAGCTCGAGGACGAAATTCTCGTCAGCGAAAATGCGTGGCGCACGGGCGGCGCCCCGTCGGGCACCTCGGCGATGTTCGTGCCGATCAACACGCGCGAACCGCTGGCAGAGATACTGAAGGGTATCATCATCCAATCGGGTAACGACGTCTCCATTGCCGTTGCCGAGGCGATGGCCGGCACCGAGGCCGGTTTCGCGAAGATGATGACCGATGAGGCGCGCCGGCTCGGGCTCACCAAATCGACGTTCCGCAATGCCACCGGCTTGCACGATCCCGATCACCTGATGACGGCGCGCGATCTGGCTATACTCGCGCGCCATCTCATTCAGGATTATCCGGAGCACTACGGGCTCTTCGCCGAGCGCGAGTACCGCTATCGCAAGCACCGCTTCTTCAATCGCAATCCGTTGCTCGGCCTCGACCTCGGCGTGGACGGCCTCAAGACCGGTTACATCAAGGAAGCTGGCTACGGCATCGTCGCTTCGGCGAAGCAGGGCGAACGGCGTGTGATCCTCGTGATCAACGGCATGGAGGACGCCCAGGCGCGCCGCAACGAAGCCGTTCGCCTCCTCGAATGGGGCTTCAAGGGCTTTGCCGATTTCAAGTTGTTCGATGCCGAGGAAGCCGTCGGCCGCGCGCGCGTATGGGGCGGGGACCGCATGTATGTGCCGCTCGTCGGGGTCAACGCGATCACCGTGCTGTTGCCCAAAGCGCAGGCCGGCCAACGCCTTTCAGCCCAGATCATCTACAAGAGCCCTCTCAAGGCGCCGATCAAGAAAGGTGACGTGATCGCCAAGTTGCGCGTGACCACGGCTTCGCAGACGGTCAACGAGGTGCCGCTCGCGGCGGGTGAGGATGTACCGGCAGCCGGCACCATGCGGCGTGGCCTTGACACACTCGTGCACATGGCGTTCGGCTGGGTTCTGAGGTAGCCCGGCGCGCCGCGTGCGTACGTCGGAACGTACCGGCGGCACGAGGCGCATGATCACAAACCCAACGAGAGCGCCGTTCATCACCTTCGAAGGTGGCGAAGGCGCCGGTAAGACGACCCAGACACGACTGCTCGCGAACCGCCTCGGAGCGGCGGGGATCGCGTGCCTGCTGACGCGCGAGCCCGGTGGCGCCCCGTTCGCCGAAGAAATCCGCGCGTTACTGCTGCGCCCCGACCTGCCGCCGCGGAGCGCAATGACTGAGGCGCTGCTGTTTCTCGCCGCTCGCGCGGACCATGTCGTCGAGACCATCCTGCCAGCACTCGACGCAGGCCAATGGGTGATCAGCGATCGCTTCTCGGATTCGACATTCGCTTATCAGGGCGTCGCCGGCGGCGTGCCACATGCGACGCTCGCGGAGCTGCACCGCCTCGTGCTCGGCGATTTCCGCCCGGATCTCACGCTCATCCTCGACCTGCCTACTGAGATCGGCTTGGCACGCGCCGATGCGCGCAAGGGCAGCGCTGGACGCGACCACTTCGAGATCCGGGATGCCACTTATCATGAGGCCCTGCGGCACGGTTTTCTCGCCATTGCAGCCGACGATCCAACGCGTTGCGCCGTCATTGACGCGACCGGATCGCCCGAGGAGGTCGCTGCGCGCATCTGGGCCATCGTGGAAGCGCGTCTGTCGAGTATGATGGCCTGATGGCACGTAGAGCTGCAGCCCTCGCCGACGTAGAAGCCCTGCCGGAAATCGACCGGCTGGAGGGCTTTCCACATCCGCGCGACACCGCCACGCTTTTCGGGCATGAAGCGGCCGAGCAGGAATTCGCCGCAGCCTTCGCCGGCGGACGTATGCATCATGCCTGGATGCTGAGCGGCCCGGCGGGCATCGGTAAGGCCACGCTCGCCTATCGTGTTGCAAAATTTGCGCTGGCGACGCCGGAAGAGCGTGGTGCCGCGAGCGGCCTCTCGATCCCGGAAAAGAGTATTGCCGCCGCGCAGGTGCGCGCGCTCTCGCATCCCGGCCTCGCCGTCGTACGCCGCGCGTACGACACCAAGACCAAGAGATTTCCGGCCAGCATCCCCGTCGATAGCGTGCGCGAACTCAAGACCTTCCTCGGCCGCACCGCCGACGAGGGTTCTTGGCGCATCGTCATCGTCGATAGCGCCGATGAGTTGAACCTCAACGCGGCCAACGCCCTGCTGAAGGCTCTCGAAGAGCCGCCGCGCCGGACGATTTTCCTGCTGGTCGTGGCTCAGCCACAGAGGCTGCTCAGAACCATCCGCTCGCGCTGCCGGACGTTGGAGATGGCCGCGCTGAACCCAAGCGACCTGCGACGCGCAGCAACGGGCGCGCTGACCGCCGCCGAAACGGCACCGCCAGCAGAAACCGACTGGCGCGCGCTCGAAGCCCTGGCCGGCGGCAGCGTCCGCCGATTGCTCGAATTGTCGGCAACGGACGGGCTCAGCCTCTACCGGCGGATCGAGGCGCTGTTCCAGGCCCTCCCGCGCGTCGACTGGCAATCCGCGCACACGCTCGGCGAAGAGCTTGGCAGCACCGCCGCGGATGCCCGATTTACGCTTTTTTTCGATCTTCTTCTGGGGCTTATAGCGCGTCTCGTGCGGGCGGCGGCCAGCGGCGAAGGCAGCACCGATGACATGGCCATGGCCCGTAAGCTTATTCCCGCGGGCAGGCTTGCCTCATGGGCCGAGCTGTGGGAAACCATCGTCCGCGACAAGGCCGAGACGCTGGCGCTCAACCTCGACCGCAGGATGCTGATCCTCGACACCCTGGCTCGCGTCGAGCGGACCGCCGAGGCCGCCTGAAAATCTCAAAGTCAGCGCCAGTATTTGCAATAAGTTCGCCCGCCGCAGGGGTTCGCGCGCCCGCGGCGAGGCCCACGGAGCATTGATCTCATGAGCGGGCGCAAGTCCTTCTACGTCACGACGCCGATCTACTATCCCAATGGCGAGCCGCACTTCGGCCACGCCTATACCTCGATCGCGTGTGACGTCATGGCCCGCTTCGCCCGCCTCGACGACCGCCAAGTCTTTTTCCTGACCGGCACGGACGAGCACGGCCTCAAGATGAAGCAGAGCGCCATCAAGGAAGGGATCACGCCGCAGGCGCTGGCCGACCGCAACTCAGCGCGCTTCAAGGAGCTGTTCACGGCGCTCAATATCTCGAACGACGATTTCATTCGCACGACCGAGCCGCGCCACTACGCCGCCTGCCAGGAGCTGTGGCGGCGCATGGCCGACGCCGGCGACATCTACCTCGACAGCTATGCCGGCTGGTACTCCGTGCGCCAGGAAGCGTTCTTCAAGGAGAGCGAAACGACCGTCGGTGACGATGGCGTGCGCCGCGAGCCGCTCGGCTCGCCGGTCGAGTGGACCGAAGAGAAGACGTATCGCTTCCGTCTCTCGGCCTACGGCGACAAGCTGCTCGCGCACTACGAGGCCAATCCGGAGTTCATCCTGCCGCTGGAGCGGCGCAATGAGGTCGTGAGCTTCGTCAAGAGCGGGCTCGAAGACCTCTCCGTGTCGCGCGCGACGCTCGACTGGGGTGTACCCGTGCCCGGCGATCCGACGCACGTCATGTACGTGTGGATCGACGCGCTGACGAACTACATCACGGCGGCGGGCTTCCCCGACGAGGCCGCACCGCGCTTCTCGACCTTCTGGCCGGCGGACGTTCATGTTGTCGGCAAGGATATCCTGCGCTTTCACGCCATCTACTGGCCGGCCTTCCTGATGTCGGCAGGCGTTGCACTGCCGAAGCGGATTTTCGCGCACGGCCTGCTGCTCAGCCGCGGCGAGAAGATGTCGAAGTCGGTCGGCAATGTCATCGATCCCTTCGAGATGGCGCGCGAGTTCGGCGTGGACCAGATGCGCTACTTCGCCATGCGCGAGGTCGCCTTCGGCCAGGACGGCAACTACACGCGGGAATCGATCATCAACCGCATCAATGCCGATCTCGCCAATGATATCGGCAATCTGGCGCAGCGCTCGCTTTCGATGATTGCGAAGAACTGCGACGGCAAAGTCCCCGAGCATGGCGCCTTCACTCCGGAGGACAACGCGTTGCTGGCGGCTGCCGACGACATGGCAGTCAAGGTGCGCGAAGCCATGGGCGTTCAGGCCATCAATCGCTATCTCGAGGCTGTGTGGACTGTCGTTGGTGATGCGAACCGCTACTTCGCGGCCGAAGAGCCATGGGCAAAGCGCAAGACCGATCCCGCGCGCATGGCGACCATCCTCTATGTGACCGCAGAAATCGTGCGGCAGGTGGCGATCCTCGCTCAGCCGACGACGCCGACAGCCGCGAGCCATCTGCTCGACCTGCTCGCGCAGCCGGCGGAAGGGCGGTTGTTCGCAGCGCTCGGTCCGCAGTCGCGGCTCGCGCCGGGCCTTGCGCTTCCGGCTCCGACTGGCGCGTTCCCGCGCTACGTGGATCCGGCGGAAGCCGAGGTCGCTGCTGCAAAGCCCAAAGGCAAGAAGGGCTGAGGCGGCATGGCGATGAGGAAGATTGCCCGCGTAGAATATTGCACCACATTCCCCTCCCCCTTGTGGGAAGGGGTTAGGGGTGGGGGGAATCCCAACGCTGGCGTTCTGCGATCCCCCCCCTCCTAGCCTCCCCCACCAGGGGGGAGGGAACTGTTGGAGCGAGTTGCACGCGCTGCTGTCACGCTAGCGTCCTAGGCACCGAAAACGATGCTCGTCGACCACCACTGCCATCTCGACTATCCCGACCTCGCGAGCAATCGTGAGGACGTGATCGCGCGTGCGAAGGCAGCGGGGGTCGGCCGGCTCGTCACGATCTCGACACTCATCCGCAACTACGACACGTACCGCGAGATCGCCGAGGCCAATCCGGAGATCTTCTTCACGGTCGGCACGCATCCGCATCGCGCGCACGAAGAGCTCGACATCTCCGTCGAGGAAATCGTGCGCCTCGCCCAGCATCCGAAGTGCATCGGTATCGGCGAAGCGGGCCTCGACTACTTCTACGACAAGTCACCGCGCCCGGCGCAGCGCGAAGGCTTCATCAAGCACATTGCGGCGGCGCGTGAGAGCGGGCTACCGCTCGTCATTCATTCGCGCGATGCGGACGAGGACACAGCCGCCATCCTCGAAGAGGAAATGCAGCGCGGCGCCTTCACAGCCGTCCTGCATTGCTTCACGGGCGGTGCCGATCTCGCGCGACGCGCGGTGGCCATCGGCCTCTACGTTTCGTTCTCCGGTGTCATCACCTTCAAGAAGAACGATGCACTCCGCGCCATTGCGGCTGAAGTCCCCATGGACCGCGTTCTCGTTGAGTCGGATGCGCCGTTCCTCGCGCCGGAGCCGTTTCGCGGCAAGCGCAACGAGCCGGCCTACGTCGTCCATACGGCGGCGACGCTCGCACGCGTCAAGGGCGTGTCCGACAAGGAGATCGCGGCCGTCACGACGGAAAACTTCTACCGCCTCTATGCCAAGACCCCGCGCACGCTCGAAAGTGCGGCAGCATGAGCGGCAAGCTGACGCTTCTCGGTACGGGTTCCTCCGGCGGCGTTCCGCGGCTCGGAAATAACTGGGGCGCCTGCGATCCCAAGAACCCGAAGAACCGGCGGCGGCGCTGCGCCGCGCTCATCGAGCGCATTTCCGGCCGGGGGCGGACGCGCGTTCTCGTGGATGCCTCGCCGGATCTGCGCGAGCAGCTTCTGGATGCCGAGATCGATACGCTCGACGGCGTCCTCTTCACGCACGATCATGCCGATCACACCCATGGCATCGACGATCTGCGGATGCTGGCCTACAACGCCAAGCGCCGCGTCGATGTGCACTTCGATGTCGCGACCCGCGCCTCGCTCCTCGAGCGCTTTCGCTACTGCTTTGAGTCGCCGCCGGGCAGCATGTATCCGCCGATCCTCAATGGCCACGTGATCGATCCGCCGAATGCCGTTCGCATCGACGGTGCTGCGGGGCCCATCGAAGCCATCCCAGTCGTGCAGGCGCACGGCGACGCCTTCTCGCTCGGCTTTCGTATTGCCGACATCGCGTATTCGCCCGATATCAGCGGTCTTTCGCCGGAAGGGCAGGAGCAGCTACGCGGCCTCGATCTCTGGATCGTCGATGCGCTGCGCTACATCCCACACCCGAGCCATTTCACCGTCAAGCAAGCGCTCGAATGGATCGAGATCCTGAAGCCGAAGCGCGCCATCCTCACGCACCTCCATGTCGATCTCGACTATGTGACGCTGAAGCGCGAGCTGCCACCGCACGTCGAGCCAGCCTATGACGGCATGAGTGTCCACTTCGACTGGGCGACGACCTGAGGCAGCGCCGCGGCGCGTTTCAGCCCTTGCCGCGCGTCTCGGTATTACCCGGGCGGGCATGCTCTTCGAGATAAGCGATCATCGCGCCGGCAACGTCGATGCCGGTCGCCTGCTCCATGCCCTCGATGCCGGGCGATGAATTCACCTCCAGCACCAGCGGCCCGCGCTTTGACCGCAGCATATCGACAGCTGCCACATTGAGCCCCAGCGCCTCGGTGGATTTCAAAGCGGTCTGAATTTCATCGGGTGACAACTCGACCGCTTCCGCCTTGCCACCGCGATGCAGATTCGAACGGAACTCGCCCTTGCGCCCCGTCCGCCGCATCGCTGCCACGACGCTTCTGCCGACCACCAGCGCGCGGACGTCCGTCCCCATGGCCTCGCTGATGAACTCCTGAACGAGGATATCGACGTTGGCCGCACTGAAGGCCTCGATGGTCGATTTTGCCGAGGCCTCGGTCTCGGCCAGGATCACGCCCATGCCTTGCGTGCCCTCGAGCAGCTTGATGACAACCGGCACGCCACCGACCTCGGCAAGAACGTCGAGCGCTTTGCGAGGGCCGTGCGCGAAAGCGGTGGCCGGAAGACCGACGCCGGCGCGAGCCAGGAGCTGGACAGCGCGCAGCTTATCCCGCGCGCGCCCGATCGCCACGCTCTCGTTGAGCGAGAACACGCCCTGCATCTCGAACTGGCGCACGACAGCGAGGCCGTAGTGGGTAATGGATGCCCCGATGCGGGGGATAACGGCGTCGTAGATCGGCAGTGTCTTGCCGCCGTAGCGCAGCAGCGCATTGTTCGACGTGATGTTCATGTGGACGTGCAGCGTATTGATCACGTCGATCGTATGCCCGCGTGCGCGCGCCGCCTCGACAATCCGTCGGTGCGAGTAGAGGCCCGGGTTGCGCGCCAACATGACGAGCTTCATCAAATGCGCTCCGATGGAGGGCAGGATCTCAGACCGGCATCCTCGTGCAGCGCTGGACGCCACCGAGGCACATGAACCGGCCAATGCTCAAGGTGAGACATACCACGCGCGCTGAGGGCGTAAAGCGGGCTTGAGCGCCAGCGTCAACGACCTCTGCGGGGCAGATTGTCGGAAAGGGAAGTGCTAGCGGGTCTCGGCCGGCGTCGCGACCAGCGAAGCAGCGCCTTCGGCCGCGTCGGCAGCGGGATCGATCGCCGCATGCATCAGCAGCGCGCCGCCAATGCTCAGCGCGGCGACAGTGACGACGCAGATCACAAGACGCAGAAGAAGAGACCAGCCCGAAATAACGGCCGCCGGCCGGTCGGGCATCACACTGTCGTTCATGAGCGTTCCCACGAAGCGCGCTTGGCTGAGGATGGCGCTTCCGACGCTCCATTCGCACTTCGAATCAGGCTTGATCAAGGCATCATTTCGCCGCGAATCAAGACGCTCTTTTGGCGTAGCGTGGCGGCCACAGAACAGGCCCGTTACCTAGCCTTCAGGCGCGGCCCGAGGAGCAGGATCGCCGCCAGCGGCACGACGAGCGCGATGCCGAAAGCGACCACCACCAGCATCGTCAGTTGGTCGTATTGGCCCCGGTCGACCGGGAAGAGCATGTTCAGGTACTTCGTCTGCAACGAGCCCGCGACCAGCGCGAGATTCATCAGCGAGGCCATGAGCGCGAACCACGTGGCGCGGTGTCCCGGCGGCGCGTTGACGGCGACCAGCGTCAGGAGCGGAATCATGCTGACCTGAGCGAGCGGCGACTGGGCGGCCGCGTCGATGAGCGCGATGGAGCGAGCCCCCATGCCGAGGACGCGCTCGGTCCACTCATAGGCGCCCGTCACCAGGATCAGGTTCGGAATGGCGAGCAGGCCGCCGATAATCGTCAGCCACAGCAGCACGCGCGTCACGGGCTGGCGCGTGACGGCATCGGCCAGCAGCCATGCAGCAGCGAGGCCGATGGCTGCGCCGATCTGCTGGAGCACGCCGAAGAAAGCCTGATCGAAGCCGAGCACGTCGATCGAGAACCACGTGTAGCCCTGGCCCACACCCGGCGTCGCGCGGAACGCGAAGATGATGATCGCCGCAATAATGATGTGGCGCTGCGCCTCAGGCGGAACATGGGCAATCACGCGCTTCAACATCGCCATGATGATCACGATGGAGACCAGGAAGACGATCTCCTGCGCAGCTGGCATACCGGTCATGGCGATGGCCGTGACGGTTGCGCCGAACGCAAGACCGCCGCCGAGAATGCGCCAGTCGATGGCCCGCGTTTCGCTCGTCTCCAGCCTGACAAGCAGCGCCCCCGTGATCGAGATCGCCGGAACGACGAGGCCGATGAGGAACACCGTCGCATAGCCAAGATGCTGCGCCAGGAGGCCGGAAAGGCCCGCTACCGCGAAGATGCCAAACGACAATGCGAGGCGGCCGAGAACCTGAACCATGCCGAGGTCGCGCGTCACATCCTGCTCGGGTCGCGGCGTGCCGTCTTCCTCGACGCGGCTCACCACCTCGGTACTCATGGCGTCCGCCACCACGTCTTGCAGCACGACGCCCGTGACGATGATGAGCTGCGACGCGATGTAGATCGTATTGGGATCGATGGCGGGAAACGTGCCGGCAGCCGCACCGGCGAGCAGCAGAAGTCCCGCCGCAATCATCCCGGCGCCGATGAAGACATAGATGCGGCGCTGCGAGCCGAAGATCGGGACGGCGTCCACAAGCTCGCCGAAGACCATCTTCACGGCCCAGGGCAAACCGAGCCAGACCGCCAGCGACGCGAGGTCAGTCGGCGTGAGCGTCAGCGCCGACTTGATCCAGAAATCCTGCGCGACCGCCACGATGCCGAGCGCACCATAGGCGAAGTAGATCATCAGCAGCGGCAGGTAGTGGAGCCGCAGCGCGCGGATCGGCGTCAGCAGCGCGGCTTCGAGCTGAGCACGAATGTAGCTCTTCGGCGCCGGCTCGGCCGTATGCGCCGGACGGGCTTGCTCCTCGGTCATGCTACGACGCGCCACCCTCGAGCAAAGCAATCCACTCGTCCTCGTTGAGGACTGTCACACCGAGCTCGCGCGCCTTGTCGAGCTTCGAACCTGCATCGGCGCCCGCGATCACGTAGTCCGTCTTTTTCGACACCGAACCCGCAACCTTGGCGCCCGCACGTTCAGCCCGTGCCTTGGCCTCATTGCGCGACAGCTTCTCGAGCGTACCGGTGAACACGACCGTCTTGTCCGTGACGGCGGACGCGACGGTCGCCTGGCGCACATAGGGTTGGACATCGATCTCGGCGAGCAGATCCTTGACGACCTTCTGGTTGTGCGGCTCGTCAAAGAAATCGATGAGCGAGTCGGCGACCACTTCGCCGATGCCGTTCAGACCAGCAAAGGCGCGATAATCGTCTCCCGGCATTTCTCGCGCTGCGGCGCGAGCCGTCTCGACGAACGTGGCTGCATCGACGAACGCGCGCGCCAGCGCTTCGGTAACGCCCGTGCGCACACCCTTGATGCCGGAAATGGCTTCCTCGAATGTCGCCGGTGCCCGATCGAACAGATCATCGCCGCGGCGGACCGCGAGTGCCTGCATGAGCGTCTCGGCCGTCTTGGGGCCGATACCCTTGGCGGTCACGAGGCGGCGGTACGAGGCGCCCGGTCGCGCTTTCGATGCGAGCTGAAGCTGCGTGCTGAAGGTCTCGTAGGTGCCGAAGGCGCGCGCGAGATCACGCGCCGTCGTCTCGCCCACATGACGAATGCCAAGCGCGAACAGCAGCCGTTCGAGCGCAATGCGGCGGCGCGCCTCGATGGCTCGAAACAGGTTCTGAATGGATTTCTCGCCGAAGCCTTTGCGCTCGGCGAGAGGATTGTCGCTCGCGGCATCGCGCTTCGCGAGCGTGAAGATGTCTGCCGGCGTGCGGATCAGGCCCTCGTCGTAGAAGAGCTCGATGCGCTCGCCGCCGAGCCCCTCGATATCGAACGCCAGGCGCGAGACAAAATGCTTGAGGCGCTCCTTGGCCTGCGCGGGGCAGATGAGCCCACCCGTGCAGCGGCGGACGGCTTCGGCATCACCACCTTCTTCACCCTCGTCGCGGGCGGCATGACTGCCGCAGACAGGACACTTGTGCGGAAACTTGTACGGCTTGGTGTTCGGCGGGCGCTGATCTAGCACCACGCTCACCACCTGCGGAATGACATCGCCGGCGCGCTGGATGATGACCGTATCGCCCTCGCGAATGTCCTTGCGGCGGATTTCATCCTCATTGTGCAGGGTCGCATTGGCGACGACGACACCGCCGACCGTCACGGGCTTGAGTTTGGCGACCGGGGTCAGCGCGCCCGTGCGGCCGACCTGGATGTCGATGGCATCGAGCACTGTCGTCGCCTGCTCGGCCGCGAACTTGTGCGCGGTAGCCCAGCGCGGGCTGCGCGAAACGAAGCCGAGTCGTTCCTGATAGTCGAGGCGGTCCACCTTGTAGACCACGCCGTCGATATCATAGCCGAGGCGTGCACGATCGACGCTGATGCCCTCATAGAAGGCGACAAGCGCTTCCACTGTCGCGCAGCGCTCCATGCGCGGATTGACGGGCAAACCCCACTTCGCGAACGCGTGCACGACATCGAACTGCGTCTTGGCGGGCAGCGCCGATGCGGCACCCCAGGTATAGGCGAAGAAGCGCAGCGGCCGCTTGGCGGTGATGCTCGCATCGAGCTGACGCAGCGAGCCGGCAGCCGCATTGCGCGGGTTCGCAAACACTTTGCCGCCGGCCTCGGCTTGTGCCGCGTTGAGCCGGCGAAAATCCTCGGTGCCGAGATAGATCTCGCCGCGCACCTCGATCACATCGGGGACGCCCGCGCCTTTGAGCTGATGCGGGATCTCTTGGATCGTGCGGATGTTGGTCGTGACATCCTCGCCTTCGACGCCATCGCCGCGCGTGGCCGCCCGGACAAGCGCGCCACCCTCATAGCGGATCGAGATGGAGAGGCCGTCAATCTTGGGCTCTGCGGTGAAGATGAGCGGATCATCGGCGCGAAGCGCCAGGAAACGGCGCACGCGCTCGACGAACTCGGCGACATCCTCGCTTGAGAAGGCATTGCCGAGCGAGAGCATCGGCACGTCGTGGCGGATCTTCCCGAAGGCTTCCAGCGGCGCCGCGCCCACGCGCTGCGACGGACTATCAGCCTGCACGAGATCCGGAAACTGCGCTTCGATCGCGGTGAGCCGGGCGCGCAGAGCGTCATAATCGGCATCGGAGATGGCGGGCGCGTCTTGCTGATAGTACAGCGCATCGTGACGCGCGATCTCGCCAGCCAGCGTCTTGTGCTCCGTCGCAGCCTGGCGGCGCGACAGTTTCTCGGGCGGCAGTTGCTTGGCGGCTTTCTTGCTCATGGCCGCCAAAATAGCCGTATGCGAGGGGCTCCCGCCAGTCTCAGAACCGGCGGAACCCAGTTGCCTGGAATTCTATTGAAGCCCAGCGCCCATGGGACGGGCGATACTGCCCGTGGGAACCTCGTTCGGCGGGGTCCGGCGGACCATCGGCGTGTCCTTGGCCGGCGGTCTAGCCGCAGGGGGCGTCACCGGGGGCGCATTGCGCGGCGTCGTGTCGACCGGCCGCGCCGGCTGGCCGACGGGCTTCACAGTGACCTGCTTCCACTGCTGGCTGACCCAAGTACCCTGGATGGCCTCGGGCTTCAGACCGTGCTTCTGGAGCAATGCGTGCGCATCGCGGTACCACGTGGACTGCGGAAAATTATGCCCGAGCACAGCGGCCGAGGCCTGCGCCTCGTTCTGGATGCCGAGCGCCATGTACGTCTCCGTGAGGCGCATGAGCGCCTCCTCGACGTGGGCTGTCGTCTGATGCTCGGCGACGACGCTCTTGAAGCGATTGATGGCTGCGACGTAGTTCGAGCGCTGGAGATAGTAGCGGCCGACCGTCATTTCGTTCGCGGCAATCGCATCCTCACCGATGCGGATGCGATTCTCGGCCTGACGGGCGTACGGGCTCTCCGGATAGCGCGAGACGAGCGTCTTCAGCTCGGCAATCGCCTTGCGGGTTGCGGCCTGATCACGCTGAGGATCCTTGATCTCGTCGAAGTGCGACGACGCAATGACGTGATGGGCCAGCGCCGCGTCCTTCGTGCCGGGATGCATGACGACGTAGCGCTGCGCGGCAGCTACGGCCTCAGGATATTTGCCGGACTTGTAGTAGGCGTAAGCCGCCAGCACCATCGAGCGCCGCGCTTCCTGCGCGTAGGGATGATGGCGGTCGATTTCTTCGAATTTCTTCGCCGCGGCTTCGTTGCGCCCGTTGGCGAGCAGGGCGTCGGCCTCATTGTACATGACCCCGGGAGGATCGGGGTTCAGCGCTTTGAGCGCATCCGTATTCGACGACGAGCAGCCGGCGAACGACAAACCAATCAGAACTGCGACAATGCCGATCTTCTGGCCGTGCCCCACCCTGGCAAACTGCGGCTTCTGCATTCCGTCGTCCTCACGGTGTCGGTCCGCATCGCGCTCCGATGCGCCCGCGCCCGTCCATTTCATTCCGTCCAAACGGCACTGCAAATGCACCGTACCGACTCATCTAGCACGGTGAGCCATCTACCGGCCACTCATGCATAAAGTCGGGTTAGTCTCGTCCACCGTTATGGCGCTGATGCGGCGGCACGCCCAAAACGATTCGGGCGCGCATCAACTTCAGTTGCGATTTGCAGCGAACTGCACCGCAGCCAGACCAAGCGAGGCATCGTAGCCCGCAATGTGCGGCGTCTCGCGAACCATCGGTGCATGCACCACGGTCCACGCATCAGCGTCGGCGAACAGAGCTTTGAGAACCGTCGCATTCAGACGGTGACCGCCGCGCACGGAGCGGTAGGCGGCAAGCAGCGGCGCGCCCGCGAGAGCGAGGTCACCGACCGCATCCAACATCTTGTGGCGAACGAATTCCTGCGGATAGCGCAGGCCTTCCGGGTTCATGACGCGATCCTCACCGATCGCGACCGTATTCTCGAGCGACGCGCCGAGCGCGAGGCCCGACTTCCAGAGCATTTCCACGTCGCGCATGAAACCGAAGGTGCGGGCGCGGCAGAGTTCCTGCCGGAATGCCCCGGGGCTCAGATCCAGCGCCATGCGCTGGCGGCCGATAACCGGACTGTCGAAATTGATCTCGACATCGAGGTGGAAGCTCGAATGCGGCGTGAGTTCACCCCAGCAATCGCCTTCCTGGACCCGTACCGGCTTCAGGACTTTGATGAATTTGCGCGGCGTTGCGAGTTCGCGAACCCCGACCTCATCAATGGCATCGACGAAAGCGGCTGCGCTTCCGTCCATGATCGGGACTTCTTTGTTGTCGATCTCGATAAAGCAGTTGTCGACACAAAGCCCGCGCAGAGCGGAGAGCAGATGCTCGACGGTACCGACGGTGACCCCCCGGTCATCCCCGATTACCGTGCAGAGGGTCAGGTTGCGCACCGCCCTCACATCGGCCTCGATTTGGGAGATAATCCGTCCCCGCTTCGACACGATGAAGCAGATCCCCGTGTCAGCAGGGGCTGGATGTATCACCACTGAAACCGGCGCCCCGCTATGCACCCCCGTGCCGGACACCTCGATCTCGCGCGCAACCGTTGTCTGGCGTGCACCGATGAATCGCTTCGACATGTAGCGCCGTCCCTCGATCCCCTTACGGCTCTCAGCTCGCAGTCATACGGACCACAAAAAGAGAGCCCCCCAAGATCGTATCCAGTCGCTTGCCTACGCCACCACTTTTAAGGGTGGGGCTGTTTTTGATTGCCCCGTGCAAGCGTTCCGGACCCCGTTCTTAATCAAGACGATAACGTGATGCGCATCGCCATCACAAGTCACGCTTTCTTACGAAATGTTGCCGAGACGCCTCACCGCATAACGCACTGAATTATAGTAATTTTATCGACACGGCCAAGCTAACAGAATTGCGTTTTCCACAAACACTGAGCAGAGAACCGCATGATGGCTTGTGTGTGTCGCTTTTGTGATTCGGGTCTCGGAAGGTCGCCCCGCGATGCCCGATTTGAACGCAGCGCTATGTATATGCCAAGAAACCGGGCTCGGCCATCGGTGCAACCGAATCGACTTTAGGTTCGCCGGCCTTTGCCTCCGCCGACAAGCCGATGCAGGAGGCCGCCGCGCGGTGGCTCCGGCGGAGGCGCCGGCGGCTCCAAAGGCTGTGCCCGCGACTTCTGCTCGGAGTACTTCGGGGCTTTTGCGGCGTATTCGCGTTGTCCCACCGGCGGGAATTCGTCGACGGACGGCATCCGCCGGTAATCCCCTTCGGGGGCATGGCGCTGTGGCCGTGTCGGCGCCTCGCTGCGTTCCGCCGGGGCAGATGAACCGCCACCGTATCCGTGCCCCCCATTCTCCTCGATCACGACCCCGCCGGGCGCCCGCCACAGCTCGCGCGGCGCGGTGGGCGGTGCCGTGCGCTCGTGTGATTCGTAGGGCTCGTCATAACCGGCGTGCGGGTTCAGATCCTCCGGATTGAAGCGGCGGCGCGACGAATCACCTGACGTCGGCACGGCCGAAGCTGCCGACGCGTGCTTGGTCGCCGTGGGCTGCGTCACGGGCGCGGCCTGCTGGGCCGTTGCGATCGACATGCCGGAGGCGACGATGGCGATTCGCATGCTGTTGTTCGCCATGCTGTCGTCGAACGACGCTCCGACGATGATGTTCGCGTCCTCGTCGACTTCCTGCCGCACGCGGCTCGCGGCCTCGTCGACCTCGAAGAGCGTCATATCCTTGCCGCCGATGATCG
>JAEYPL010000159.1 GCA_023410905.1 Pseudomonadota bacterium | reverse complement strand
GCGTTTGGGATTGGCGTTTCCCGACGCGAACCTTCTGCATCGATGGCGAGCTCATCGGCGCGACGGACGACTATGACTTCTACACGCTGGCCAGTGCCGACTCGCACCCTCGTGAAAGTGCGAGTTTGGCCGCAGCTCAGAAAACCTCCACATTTTGACTTTCTGCGCCGCAGCATAGCGGGTGCGAAACAGCTGCCTCGCAAAGTAGCAAGAGTGTTTGCTTCCGAATATTTGCAGGAGAGGAACCATACCTGAGAGGCGGATGTTCACGCGAAGAGAGTTGGGTCCGCGCCGAGGTAGTTGCGCGCGCCAGCAAAGCGTAGAAAGGAAACAATCCATGAGACGGTATGTAACCTCGATAGCGGCGGGCGTGCTCGCTATGGCCGCTCTTCCGGCTGTAGCTTCGGCCCAGGATGCAATCGTCACGGTGGATCTCTATATGAGAGCTGGACCCTCGACAGCTTTCCCCGTGGTTGACGTGGTGCCAGGGCGCACGCCGGTGGATGTGCACGGATGTGTGGCCGGCTACAGCTGGTGCGATGTGAGCGCCGACAATAACCGCGGTTGGGTTTACGCGGGCTATCTCAGCTATCCGGTTCGCGGAAGTTACGTGCCCCTGGTTGAATATGTATCTGATATTGATGTGCCCATCATCAGCTTCTCCGTGGGGTCTTACTGGGATTCCTACTACCGCGGACGCGCGTGGTACGGCGAGCGCGCTCGTTGGCGGGATCGCTGGGAAGCTAATTGGCGCGGCATACGAGCCGACCGGCGTGATGCCCGATTGGAACGTCGGATTGATCGGAGGGAGGACCGCATTGACCGCCGCGATCGACGCGTGGAACGTCGCATTGACCGGCGCGAGGACCGACTGGATCGTCGCGAGAGCCGTCGAGATAATCGAGTCGAACGTCGCAGTGATCGCCGGGAAGGCGTGCGTGAGCGTCGCGTAAATCGCGTTGAACGTCGAATGGATCGTGGTGATCGGATGGATCGGACGCGCGGTGAAATGCGCCAGATGGATCGCCCGGAGCGGGCATCTCCGCGATCGGGCGGTGGTGGCGAGGATCGCGGTCGTCGCGGCCGTGATCGCTAGGCGCGAAGAGCAGTGTGGAGCATCGAGGGGCGTGATTGGCCCCTCGGCTTCCGCGCCGAACCACGAGGCATGAACTGCAGCGGTGGAATCAGCTTTCGGTTCGAAGCTCATTGAACAAGTGGGATGGCCACAAGCGACTTTCAGCAGCGGCGGCAATTTTCGCGGTGTCGGTCCTTGCGTTTTGGATCGCAACCTGCCTGCCGGCAATACGCAATCGTCTAAAGCGGCGCCAAAGACCTTCGCTTCATCGCCCGCTGGCAGCGGCTAATCCATCCTCGTCGGTTTCTACATGCCTTCCGATGACGGCGTACTACCGGAACAGAATGCCTTTCTCAATCGTTGCCTTTCCACCGTAGGCACCGATGGTAGGAGTTCAAGCATGCACAAACAAAACTTTCTCGTTACTGCATCGGCAATGGCGCTTCTTGCAGCAATGGCGACGGCAGGCGTCGCGCAATCACCGGGCGGTGGCTCGGGCGGTGCTCAGGAACAGCAGAAGATGAGTCCTGACGCTAACCGTGGCTCGGGTAGTCAGGAGCGCGGGGCGTCAGAGCAGCCGAAAGGCAAGGGCAGCACCGCTCAGCGCGACAGCGCGCCAGAACCCAAAGCATCCGACCGAGCGCAGGATAAGGCGTCTCTAAAGTCTCGTGTGCAGGGTCAGGATGCAACTCCGAAGGCTTCGGATCGGGCACAGGACAAAGCGTCACCGAAAAGCGCGGTCCAGGGTCAGAAGAAGGACGATGACGACCAGCGCCGTTCGCGTTCGGCCGGTGACAAAGGCAAGGATGCCACGAAGCAGTCCGAGCAGGGGCAAACGAAGGACCGCGACCGCTCGGCGGGCGACACCGCCAAGGATAAGCGCGGCGACCAAGCCAGCGGCGGCGAAAGCAAGGATGCACCAAAGCAATCCGGCAAGGAGCCTGCCAAGGATCGTGATCGCGCGGCCGGTGACGGCACCAAGGATGGCCGTGATGACCGGCAGCGGACCGCCCGGGCGGACGGCGACCGTGGTTCCGGCGATCGGGTTCAGCTCTCAGAGCAGAAGCGCACTAGCATTCGCGATCGAATGACGAAGAGCGCGAAGTCGAACCGCGTCACCAACGTGAACTTCGACATTCGCGTCGGAGCGAGCGTGCCTCGTTCTGCGTCGCTCCACGTCCTGCCGCCGGATGTGGTCGAGATCGTTCCGGAGTATCGGGGCTACCGCTACGTCTATGTGCGGGACGAGATCGTGATCATCCACCCGACAAATTACGTTGTGGTCGCAGTGATCGGCGGCGACTCGCGTGTGGGAGCCCGCTCGGGCCGCATTACCCTTGCAGCGGATGACAGGGTCTTCGTGCGCCGGCATGTCGATCTTGGTGCCCGCGTACGGCTAGGCATCGGGAGCATTTCCATCGGCATGAACCTTCCTGATACTGTGGAGCTTCGCCCGCTGCCGACCGTAATCGTTGAGCGCTACCCAGATCTCCGTGATCACCGCTATTTTGTCTACGAAGACGACGTGGTGATTGTCGAACCGCAATCCCGCGAGGTGGTTCTGGTCATCAAGGACTAATGCACCTCGAACAAACGGCCTGCGGCTCCACAAATCGCAGGCTGGTTGGTCTTGTTATGGCAGGCTCTAATGCACCAGTTGTCCCAGGAAATGCGATCATGCGTCGAGACTTGCCTCAAATGTCACGCGGTTTGTCTAGCCTCGGCCATGCACCACTGTCTCGAGACAGGCGGACAGCACGTTGAACCCAAGCACTTCCGGCTCATGATGGCCTGTGCGGAATCTGCCGGACGTCGGCGCATTTCATGCTGATTGGCAGCGAGCTCATAAACACACATCCAGGGGATGTGCGGAGTCTGCCAGGAGTGCGCAGAGGATTGCGAGCGGCTCGGGGACACGAATGATTGCGTGCAGACTGCCGCCGTTGCGCCGAGAGTTGCCGGCCAAATGGCCGCGTGATTCGGCGCGACCTCACTATGCAGTAC
>JAEYPL010000134.1 GCA_023410905.1 Pseudomonadota bacterium | reverse complement strand
GTATCGATCAGCACCCAGTCGCACTGCGGCTGGCCCTCGACGCGCACGCGCTCAAGCCCCTCGTCCTTCAGGGACTGAAGGATCTGTTCCGCGACGGCATTCACATGCCGGTCGGAGCGGCCCGTCGCAATGACCATGAAATCGCCGATCGAGGTCTTGCCCTTGAGGTCGACTACGGCGACGTCCTCGGCCTTGGCGTCGTCGAGCCAGTGGACGATGCGGTCCACCAGGGCAGCAGAGTCGCGTCGCTCGGACACGAACTCAGTCGGAGGCGTGCTCGCGCGAGCACCCTCGGGCGTGGTTCTCATCGTTTGGTGAGCGTCCCTTCGTCATCCGACCCTTATGGTCACGTGACCAATTCGGTCTCAAAGTGCCGGGTCCAGTAAAGGCAAACGACCCGCACCGCCGGCGGATTCCGCCAGCACATGAAAGCATATGATGCCCGGCGCCGGTTTTACAAGCATCATGCTTGCTGAAGCAGCTCCGAACGATATTTCAGATACTTAACGAGCTACTTGGATGGAGGCGGAAAGCCCTCGAACTGGGGCAGGTCATCTGTGATGTCGTGCCAGGGGGCCTTGCTGCCGACGAAGACGTGGTGCTCCGGCTTGATGCCCGGATCGTCATCGAGCGGCCCCAGCGGCAGCCCGTAGGCGGATTTATCGAAGTCGAAGCGGCTGAGGAGCGCGGTCCCGCAGACGCAGCAGAAGCCGCGATGTGTGCCGGGCGAGGACTGATAGTACGTGACCAGTTGCTCACCCTGCACCCAGCGGAAATCTGCTGCTTCGACGCGTGCTCGTGAGCGAAAAGCCGCGGCGTGCGCCTTGCGGCACGTGGAGCAATGGCAGTTCAACGCGCCTGTCAGCGGCCCGGAGATTTCGTACTGCACGCCGCCGCAAAGGCAGCTGCCATGCAATGCCATATGCCCTCCGAAATTGCGGAGACCTCAGCCCTTGCCCTTGGAGGCCTCGTAGCGCGCCTTGGTCTCGGCATTCATGGGATAGAGGCCCGGCAGCGACGCGCCCATCCCGACCTCGTCCATGATCCAGCCCTCCATGCGCTCCTGCTCGGGGCCTTCCTTGAGGATCGCCTCGAGCTGCGCCGCCGGAATGAGCACCGCGCCATCCGCATCGACCACGACGACGTCGCCCGGGAATACCGCGACACCGCCACAGGCGATCGGCTGCTGCCACGCGACGAACGTCAGGCGTGCCACTGACGGCGGCGCCGAACCACCCTGACACCATACGGGGAGCCCGGTGCTCAGCACGCCCGCAACGTCGCGCACGACGCCGTCCGTGACGAGGCCCGCGACGCCCCTCTTGCCCATGCGCGCGCAGAGAATATCGCCGAAGATGCCGGCGTCCGTCTCGCCCATGGCATCCGCGACCGCGACGCATCCGGCCGGCATGGCCTCGATGGCCGCGCGCGTCGAGACCGGCGAGGACCACGACTCGGGCGTTGCCAGATCCTCGCGCCAGGGCACGAAGCGCAGCGTGAAAGCCCGCCCGACGATGCGCGGCTGGTCGGGGCGCAGCGGCTTCGTGTTGCGCATCCAGGTATTGCGGAGGCCCTTCTTGAGCAGAATGGTCGTGATCGTGGCCGTGGTGATTTTCGAGAGGGTTTCGACCGCGCTCGCATCGAGGCTCATGTCGAACTTCGTTTCCAGGGCGGTAGCGCTGCTCATCGTGAACGTCTCCTCGGGCGGGCGGGGTGTGGATTTGGAAGATCAGAAGCGCTGGATACGCCCTCCGGGACGCGGCGTCCATGGGATGCTGGCGGTGCTTACGCCCTCCCTGCTATGCAGACGCTCCCGCCCGCCGCCAGATCACGAGAAATATGACCTTCGACGCCCTCTGGCCGCTCCTTGTCATGCTTGCGACGGCATTCGGCGCCGCAACGCTCCTCGTCCTGCCCTCCGAGGCGGTTCTGATCGCTCAGATCAAGGCGGGCCTCGCACCGACCTGGGCGCTCCTTCTGGCCGCGACCATCGGCAATGTCGGCGGCTCGGCCTTCAACTGGTGGCTCGGCCGGCACGCGCGCCGCTTCGAGGGCCGCCGCTGGTTCCCCTTCTCACAGGACACGATCGCGGCGGCGAGCACACGCTTTCAGCGCTGGGGTCTCTGGTCGCTCCTGTTCGCCTGGGTGCCGATCATCGGTGACCCGCTCACATTCATCGCCGGCGTGCTGCGTGTGCCTTTCCACTGGTTCCTGCCCCTCGTCGCGATCGGAAAAGGCGGCCGATACGCTATACTCGCCGCTGGTCTGTAGCCTCGCGGAGGAAAGCCCATGCGCCTTTTGATCGCCGGCGCGCAGGGACAGCTCGCCCGGGCCATGATCGAGCTGGCACCGGCAGCGCCCGACGTGACGGCCTTCGCCGTGGGCCGGCCCGCGCTCGATCTCACGACGACGTCATCCGTGCTGAGCACACTCGCGGACTTCAATCCCGACGTGATCGTGAACGCAGCGGCCTATACGGCCGTCGACCGCGCCGAGCAGGAGCCCGACGCGGCCATGGCGCTCAATGCCGACGGACCGCGTCGCCTTGCCGAAGCCGCCGCACGCAGAGGCGCCGTGCTCATCCACATCTCGACGGATTGCGTCTTCGACGGCACCAAGACCGAGCCCTATGTCGAGGACGATCCGGTAGCGCCACTCAGTGCGTATGGTCGCTCCAAGCTCGCCGGTGAGGAAGCCGTGCGTGCGGCCACCGAGCGCCACATCATCCTGCGCACGTCCTGGGTGTTCAGTCCTTATGGGCGCAACTTCGTGCGCACCATGTTTCAGCTTGCGGGCGAGAATGACGAGCTGCGCGTCGTGGACGACCGCCGGGGATGCCCGACCTACGCGCCGCATCTGGCAGCGGCCATTCTCGGCGTCGCGCGCGCCGTCACGGCCGAGCCCGAGCGCGCGCCCTGGGGCACGTATCATGCCGCCGGCACGGGCGCGGTCACATGGTGCGGCTTTGCGCGCGAGATCATGCGGCTTTCGACAGCGCATGGCGGACCGAGCGTTCCCGTCGTGCCGATTACCACGGCAGAGTACCCGACTGCCGCCGTCCGGCCTGTGAACTCGTGCCTCGACGGCAGCAAACTCGCGCAGAATTTCGGGACCGCCCTGCCGCCGTGGCAGGAGGGGCTGGCAGAGTGTGTAACGCGGCTGGTGCGTTGACTGTTTTTCCCCCTCTCCCCGCGCTTGCGGGGAGAGGGTCGGGGTGAGGGGCGGCGGCATACGCCGACGTTTGAACGAGCTGCCGCCCCTCATCCTAACCTTCTCCCCGTAAGCACGGGGTGAAGGGACTTGGTCGCGCTCGCGGCCGGCTCCAAATCCAAAAAAAAACGGGGGTTTGGGGGCGTCCCCCCAAGCGGGGTTGAAGGGGCGGCAGCCCCTCTCGCGGCGGAGGCGCGACTGCGGGGGCCACAAACCTTGCATCCACGCCCGGCACCTGCCATGCAGTGCCCGACACCAAACTGACGGACGAAGACGATGCAGGACACGGTCAAAGAGAAGGCCAAGGGCAAATCCTCTAACCTGATCGCGGGCGCGACGGGCGACTGGGAGGTTATCGTGGGCATGGAGGTCCACGCCCAGGTCGCGAGCAAGGCCAAGCTCTTCTCGGGCGCCTCGACGGCCTTCGGCGGCGAGCCTAACGACCATGTCAGCCTCGTCGATGCGGCCATGCCGGGAATGCTCCCCGTCATAAACGAGGAATGCATCGCGCAGGCCGTGCGGACGGGCCTCGGTCTGAAGGCCGCGATCAATCTCGACAGCGTGTTCGACCGCAAGAACTACTTCTATCCGGACCTGCCGCAGGGCTACCAGATCAGCCAGTACAAGAGCCCGATCGTGGGCGAGGGCGAAGTCGAGATCGAAGTCGACGGCGAAGCCAAGACCGTGGGCATCGAGCGCCTGCATCTGGAGCAGGACGCGGGCAAGTCCATCCACGACCAGCACCCCGATTACTCCTACGTCGACCTGAACCGCTCCGGCGTCGCGCTCATGGAGATCGTGTCACGTCCCGATCTGCGCTCGTCGAAGGAAGCGCAGGCATACGTGACGAAGCTGCGCACGATCCTGCGCTATCTCGGCACCTGCGACGGCGATATGGAGAAGGGCAATCTGCGCGCCGACGTGAACGTCTCCGTGCGCCGTCCGGGCGAGCCGCTCGGCACGCGCTGTGAGATCAAGAACGTGAACTCCATCCGCTTCATCGGTCAGTCCGTCGAAGCGGAAGCGCGCCGCCAGATCGGTATTCTCGAGGACGGCGGCAAGATCGACCAGGAAACGCGCCTCTTCGATGCCGCGAAGGGCGAGACGCGTTCCATGCGCTCGAAAGAAGAAGCGCATGACTATCGCTACTTCCCCGATCCTGACCTGCTGCCGCTCGAGCTGACACAGAGCTGGGTCGATGGTCTCGCGAAGGATCTGCCGGAGTTGCCGGACGAGAAGCGCGCGCGTTTCATGAAGGACTACGGTCTCTCCGCGTACGACGCGAGCGTGCTCGTCGCCGAGCGTGAGAGTGCGGATTTCTTCGAGGCCGTTACCAAAGGCACGGACGGCAAGCTCGCCGCGAACTGGGTGATCAACGAGCTGTTCGGCCGCCTCAACAAGGAAGGCAAGGAGATCGGTGCGTCGCCGATTTCAGCCGCTCAGCTCGGCGGGCTCGTGCGCCTCGTCGTGGATGGCACGATCTCGGGAAAGATCGCGAAAGACCTCTTCGAGATCCTCTGGACCGAGGGCGGGGATCCAGCCGAGATCGTCGAGAAGCGCGGCATGCGTCAGGTCACGGACACCGGCGCCATCGAAGCCGCCGTCGATGCGATCATCGCCGCGAACCCGGACAAGGTCGAGCAGGTCAAGGCCAAGCCCTCCATGCTCAGCTGGTTCGTCGGTCAGGTCATGAAGCAGTCCGGCGGCAAGGCCAATCCGCAGGCCGTGAACGATATTCTCAAGGCCAAGCTCGGCATCTGAGGCGGCCGCTTTCTTACGAAACCTTACGTTTCGGGGGCCTTGAAAGCCCCCGGAGCCGTCCTAAATCCATGGGTGTGCACGCCGCCAAGCGGGTGCGCGACGCGGTGCCTGGCCCGATGGGCAGGCGCAGATGACCAGTCGCTTCCTATGGAGGACTACACCTATGCGACCTTTCGATTTTGCCCCCCTCTATCGTTCGACCGTTGGTTTCGACCGCCTGTTCCAGCTTCTGGATGGCGGCGTTGAGGGCGAGGCCAGCACCTACCCCCCGTACAACATCGAGCGGACCGCCGATAACAAGTATCGGATCACCATGGCCGTCGCCGGCTTCACCAAGGATGAAATCGACATCCAGGTGAAAGAGCAGTCTCTCACCGTGAAGGGTGAGAAGAAGGCCGACGACAAGGAGCGCCAGTACCTCCACCGCGGCATTGCGACCCGCGCCTTCGAGCGCCGGTTCCAGCTTGCGGACCATGTTGAGGTAACCGGTGCCGACCTTCAGGACGGCCTGCTCCATCTCGACCTCGTGCGTAACGTGCCGGAGCGGTTGAAGCCGCGCTCTGTCCAGATCGGCAACGGCGCGACGAAGCAGATCGAGGCCCACGTCTGAGTACGACCTCGTGTCAGGTAACGCGTAAGCGTGAGTGACATGCTCCCCCTCCCATTGCCCCGGGAGGGGGAGTTTTCATTTGGTGTGTGACGTTGTACTCGCGCCTTCGGCGCGAACAGGGCTGCCGCCCTCAAACCCGCTCGGGGGACACCCCCGAACCCCCGCTTTTTATGAACTATTCCGCCGGCGTGCGCTCGGCGCGCAAAGCAGCAAGCGCCTCGGCAAGCGAGCCCGGACGCGCGCCGCTGTCGAGCGAGGGCGTCATGTCGGGTTTGCCGCGCGTCAGAAGTGCACGCGCGCTGGAGATCTGATCGCCTAGTGTCGGTGCGAGCGAGGTGACGAGATCATCAGGCTCGGCAAGAACCGGCACGTACTCTTCTTCCTCGACGGGTTCGACCCACAGACCGAACTCGGTGTTGAGTGCATTCAGGAATGCCTCGACGAGGTCGAGCAGCGCACCGAGCTCGATACGACCCGCGACGAGGAAGCTGTCGCTGATCTCGAACGTCGTAACCGGCATGAGGGCGCCGCTGTCACCCGCAATCAAACCGCGCGCGCGCAGGTAGGCGAGGCGATCGGCACCCGTATTGAAGGCAAAGCCCGCGGGATCGCCATACTCGGCTACCGCATCGAGCAGGACGGTGGTGCCGCTGGTGAATGGGTCGAGCAACAAACGCAGTGGTCCGCGTCCCCGCGGCAGCTCAGCCACGCGCCGGCGTGCTTGAAGGATATGAGCGATGAGGGAGGCTTCGAGGCCGCGTACCTGGGTGACGAAGCGGATGAAACGCGCAACCCGCGTTCGCAGGCGCCGCGGCCCCATGGTTGGCGTCGGTTCGGTGACCTCGAGCGACAGGCTCGTGAGCTGCTCGCCAGCGGCGAGCGCCGCGTCGAGGTGCTCGACGAGCCAGTAGAGGCGCGGATCCAGGTCTTGCCTGCGGCAGTGCATACGGTCGTTCCGATGTCGCGAACGGAGCGGAGAAGTAAATAATTGATTCGGTGCCTGAATGTGTGGCACGCGCCAAGGTGCCAACGGCTACGTTGAACCGCGATAGGTTTTACTTACTGCCGTTGCAGTTCGGCCCGCACCCGGCGGCTGCAGTTGCACCCGCAGCACAACTGACGGGATTCGTACCTCGACGGATGGCGAGCTATTCTCAGGAGCCGGGCGGAGATTTCAGTGCATGGCGAAGCTCGTTTTTGGAATGAACCTGTCCCTGGACGGCTACGTCGACTACGAGCGATTTGCGCCCGATCCCGCGCTCTTCCGTCACTGGATTGATCACGTGCGCGATTTGACGGGTAGCGTGTATGGCCGCCGCATGTACGAGATCATGCGCTATTGGGACGAAGACCGGCCCGAGTGGACCCCGGAGCTTTACGAGTTCGCCGAGGCGTGGCGGCGCCTGCCGAAGTGGGTCGCGTCGCGCACGTTGAAGTCGGTCGGCCCCAATGCCACGCTCATCGAGGGTGACATAGCAGCAGTAATACGCGCGCTGAAGGCTGAGCTTGCCGGCGAGATTTCGGTCTCCGGCCCAGAGTTGGCGCAAAGCCTCACCGAGCTAGGTCTCATCGATGAGTATCGCCTCTATTTGCATCCCGTCGTGCTAGGTGGCGGCAAGCCATTTTTCGCTGGCCCTCGGCCACCGCTCCGCCTCGTGGCAAACGATCTCGTTGGTGAGAAAGCAATCCGATTGACGTACGTTCCAGCTTAAATCGTTCAGGCGACGCGATACTTCTCGATCACCTTCGGGTCCGGCGTGCATCCCATGCCGGGCAGGTCCGGTATGGCGAGTTGGCCCTTCTGCGGGCGCGGCATGCTCTCGTCAATGACCGCTTCCTGGCTGATATAGAGATACTCGAACAGGCCGACTTCGGTGCGCGCTGCGGCGAGTTGCAGCGTCGCCCAATAGCCGGGACCGAAGTACGGCGAGTGAGGCATCAGCGTTCGCCCCGCCGTCGCGGCGAGATCGCAGATCTTAAGGCACTCACTGAGCCCGCCAACTTTCGTCACGCTCGGCTGGGCGTATGTGACGGCGGGGATCAGCCGCGAAAACTCGATGGCCGTGCAGGCGTTCTCGCCCGCAGAGATGGCGATGCCGAAACGTTCGAGTGACTTCAGCGCGTCCCAGTCCTCCGGCGGGAAGATCGGCTCTTCGAGCCAGAAGAGATCGATCTCCTTCAGGAAGGGCATGATCGCAACTGTCTCCGCGAGGGTCCAATTGCAGTTGATGTCGGTCGTCAGGCGCACATTTGGTCCCGCGCCTTTGCGACCGGCACCGATCGTCTCGCGCGTGATCTCATGCAGCTTGACGTCGGTGTAACCCTCGCTCGCTGCTTGCGCCGAGAACTTCTCGACGAGCGCGGCATCACCGTAGCGCATGAGGCTCGCATAGGCCGTGATGCTCTCGCGCTGGCGCCCGCCAATGAGATGCGCCACGGATTTGCCGGCGCGTTTTCCCGCGAGATCCCAGAGCGCGATATCGAGACCGGAAATCCCGAAGATCGTGATGCCGTAGCGGCCGTGAAGATGAAGCCGCTTCTGCAGCGCGAGATTGATGGCGCTGGGATCGTCCGCTTCCTGCCCCACGACGACGGGAGCGATCATGTCGCGCACGACGGCCGCAACCGAGGCGGCGCAGAAATAGCCGAAGGCCTCACCCCACCCGACCAGTCCGTCGGCGGTCGTGACTTTGACGAGCACGATCTCGAGGCTCGTCCACTTGGTCGGCATGAGCCCGACACCCGAGCTGCCGTCGGAGAACGGGATCTTGAGCACGATCGGCTCGACGGATGTGATCCGGGACATGGGATGCTCCCCCTGTTCATTGTCCGAGGATTACAGCATTGCCCGCATGGTTCTGTCACGCGCGGCGCGCGCCGATCAGGGCCCCTGCACCAGATCGCGTCCGGCCGCGTACTTCACAAGCGCGTCGATCCGCTCATCGATTGCGGGATGCGTCGCGAGCAGACCTGTGATGCGGTTCTGCAGCGGGTTCTCGATGAAGAAGGCTTCCATGCGCGAGGGCACATCGAACGAGGCATTCCGCTCGATCTTGCGCAATGCGGAGATCATGGCATCGGGGTTCTTCGTCAACTCGACCGAGCCCGCATCAGCCAGATACTCGCGCGAACGCGAGAGCGCAAAGCGGATCAGCGTCGAGATACCCCAGGAAATCAGGATGATCGCAACCGCGATCAGAATGGCGATGATGGCCGCGCCGCCGCCACTGCTGCCGCCACCTCCACCACTGCGGCCACCGCCACCGCCGCGATTGTCATCCTGACTGCTCGTCGGCGCACCCTGCCAGGGGCTGCGATCATCGGCGTCTGGCACCGGCCGCGGCGTCGGCGACCAGCCATAGGGAAAGTCCCAGCGGCGGATGAGCATGTCGCCGATGAAGCCGAAGATGCCGGCGAAGATCACCGCGATGACCATGAGCTGCGTATCGCGATTGCGGATGTGCGTGAGCTCGTGCGCCAGCACGGCTTCGACTTCGGCTGGCTCCAGCCGATCGATGAGGCCGCGCGTGACGGCAATGGTGTAATCGCCCTCGCGCAGGCCCGCGGCATAGGCATTGAGCGCCGGCGTCTCGATGATTTCGAGGCGGGGCATAGTGATGCCGCGCGAGATGCAGAGGTTCTCGAGCATGTTGTAGAGCTCGGGCGCCTCCTTGCGCGTGACGCCGTGGGCTCCGGTCGCCGAGCGGATCATGGCGCGATAGCCGAAGAAGGCGATCACGAACCAACCTGCCGCTATCAGCATGGCGAACGGCCATGTCGACCAGAACTGCTCGCCCGCAGCCCTGAAAATGTACTCTAGATCGCCTCCGCTGAACGCATTGACGATCAGCAAGACCGAGAACTGCAGTGCATGCAGCAGGACGATGAAGCCCGCGAGCAGGATCACGGACCGGATACGGTTCGCGCGGATGTGCGAGTAGAGGCCGTAGGCGCCCATAACTCAATCCTACCTACGGGAGATCCAGCACCTAGAACTGCACTTTCGGTGCGTCCTTCGTGGCAGCGCGCTCGCCCTCGTCGAGATTGAAGAAGTCCTCGCGCATGAAGCCGAGCATGTTGGCGAAGAACACGGCGGGGAAGCTTTCGCGCTTCGTGTTGTACTCGGCGACGACGTTATTGAAGAAGCGGCGCGCGGCGGCGAGCTTGTTCTCGATGTCACCGAGCTCGGTCTGGAGCTGCTGGAAGTTCGCGTTGGCCTTGAGATCAGGATAGGCTTCGGAGAGGGCGAAGAGCTGGCGCAGCATCCCGGTCAGCGCGTTCTCGGCCTGAGCCTGGGCCGCGGGGCCACTGGCGGCGACAGCGGCATTGCGCGCCTTGATGACGTTCTCAAGCGTCTCGCGCTCGTGGCTCGCATAGCCCTTCACGGTCTCGACGAGGTTCGGGACCAGGTCATGGCGCTGCTTGAGTTGCACATCGACGTCGGCGAAGGCTTGGCGCACGCGCTGGCGCAGGCCGACCAGGCCGTTGTAGGTCGCGATGGCGAGCAGCACGACAGCTGCGACAATGCCGAGCAGAACCATTGCGGTCGTACTCATGAGCGCCTCCTTTGACTGGGCTCGTTGGTCGGCGCGGACTATATCGAAGAACTTCTCGCGTGTAGAGAGTTTCCGTCCCCGACATCAGCGGGGCCAATTCAGCGCGAGCTGGTCTGGACCGGGCGCGGCTGCATGGCGGCGCCCTGCTGGGCCCCGCTGTTCAGGCGATCAAGCCCGACGGCGCTGCCGGTGAACTGCTGCGACCACATGATGGCTGCAGCGTGTGGCGTCGGGCGGAAGCGGAGCGGGAGCCCCGCGACGGGCTGGTCGATCATCTCGAGTGCGCGGGCGACATCGGGCCTTAGGAAGTCGGCCAGCAGCGGCTCGTCGGCCCGCTCGGTGAGCAGCGGAGCAATCGGGAACGGACGATAGCTCAGCTCGTCATCGTGATCGTCGTCGTACTCGGTCGCGGACACCCAGCGCAGCTCATGCCCCGTCTGCCCCCAGCCGAAACGGCCCGCAGGCGAAGGCTGCATTCCGAGGGGCGATGTCCCGCCGGCATCGAGAGATGCCACCTGCTGTCTTGGGACGCTTGCGTGCGCTTCACCGATGCCGAGGGCATCCGCTGCAAGACTGGCGATCGTCGTCGGCGGACGCTTGGCGGCTGTTGGTGGCGCGAGGAGACGCGGTTCCGGCATCATGCTCGCCTGACGCGCGAGATTATGAAGCTGCGCGCGATCCTGTGTGCTCGGCCCGGCAACGGCGAGACGCGGCGTTTCCGCAAGAGCCGGCGCCGGAGCGGGAGCGCGGGGCGGTGCAGACTGCTGCCATGCGGAGCTTGCAGGCGCGCGTGCCGGCTCGGCACTGCGCACGCTGGCGGGTTCGGCGGCCGGCGGTTGGGCAGCAGCGACGACCGTCGGCGATCCACCACGTCGGAGGTTCAGGAACGCACCGATTTCACCACCTGCACTCGCAAGGCGACTGCGCGCGGCGCGGCCATCCTCGGTCGTGAGGGGACCACCATCGGCCGGCATGTGCTGCGTGCGTCCGCTCGGGAACAGAAGCGCGAGTTCCTGGCGTGGCAGACGCGGCCATGCGCGCACACGCGCCGTGTCGACATGCACGAATGGGATCGCGGACAACGGATAATAGCCGACGCCGCCACGTTCGCGGATCAGTGCCGAGTAGCGCAGACGCTGGATCGGCACATCGGGGAAATGGACGTCGGCGGCTTTGCCGTTGATGTGCTGGCTGTTATCAGCCTGCCCGCCGCGCGTCTTCTTGAGCATGCTGTTCGTGCCGCGCGAGCGGAAGCCTGAGATCACATGAATGGGCGCGCGTGAGCCGAGTTCGGCGTGCATCTCCCAGAGGAGATCGACGAGCTCGGGATCCATGGTCGTCGGCTCGTTCTTGCGCCAGTCGCGCAGAACCCAGTTGACCCGCTCCATGGCCGAGGGAACGAATTTGCCGTCCCGCTTGTATGTAACAGTAACGGTCTCTTCGGTGTGGATGTTGTAGAGGGAGATCGTGCGCTCCGTGCCGCGGTTCGCGCCGACCGTGCTCGCGCCGATGGCGCCGGCGACGGCGCACATGGCAATTCCGGTCAATAGCTTCGAGAGCGACCTGCGCAAGAACCTTCCCCCGAACGTGCGGCCCTTCCTTCGGCTCTTCCGCTGGCGCGGCGACCGATCCCCCGGGATCGCACCTTCCATTCCAAGACTTGCATCGGCCTGATGCGGCCGACGGGCAAAGCGTTAACCCAGCCCGATTAACCAACCATGACGTCTTGGCCCGGCAATCCGACGGCGCCCGTGTGGCGAATTCGTGACATGCCCGCCCCAAGAGCTTCAGTTTGCTGCCAAAAGGAATGTTTCGAGCGCCGCGAGTACGGCCTCCGGCGCCTCCTCGGCGAGATAATGCCCGCTCGGGACGGCATGGCCGCTGACACTTCCCGTCGCGTATTGGCGCCAGATGGCGAGCGGATCGTACCAGACGCCGATCTTGCCCCGCTCGCCCCAGAGCACGAGCAGGCCGCAGGTCACTTTCTGGCCGGCCGTGCGGCTCTCCCGATCATGCACGAGATCGACGGTCGTTGCTGCGCGATAGTCCTCGCACATGCCGCGGATCATCTCGGGGTCACGCGCGTGGGCGAGATAATCGGCCAGCGCATCCGG